>JANMLD010000426.1:0-41599 GCA_031372345.1 Pirellula sp. | reverse complement strand
CCTGAACCCTGAACCCTGAACCCTGAACCCTGAACCCTGAACCCTGAACCCTGAACCCCCATCCCTCAACTTTCTGAACAATATTGCGAACAACGTCACGTTGAATTATTGACCCAGCCCAAGCGAGCCTAGACAATGCGAGTTGTCCAAATTTGGCCTTCCGCTTCTAACCGCTGATTCCAGATTCATCGATTGCAATGACTCGCCCGACCAATTCGCAACCGTCTACGCAAGAACTTCTAGAGCGAGGTCGGCTTACCCTGCAAGCGATCCAATATCATGAACGGGCTGCTCGGTACAAAGCTGCCGCCGCCAGCCTGCAGGCCGCCATGGTCCAAGCCGAAAACGGCAATACAGAAAAACTACATGAGTGGCTTGAACTGGACGCACACCAATTCGATCGGGACATCGATCGCCTTGAACCGATCGCTGAAAGAACCGAACGGTTTGAGTCTTCCGAGCCCAAATCACCGGTCCGTTCGCTTCGAATCGATCAAGCAAGTCCCACTTCGCAGATCCTCAGTGCAGAGCCGTTGGTAACAGCCGAATTGGAAGTGGTACCACAGTTGGACACGTTGGAATCCCCTTGGTCGCGTATGGAAGAAGCGGCCAAAACGCGACTTGGTGTTGAATGTAGCTCGGCCATGCCATCGGAAACGGTCGAAGATCAGATGGGCGAAGCCGAGTTGCTCGCCAAGCCTTTGCTTTTCGATCCCGATTTCGCTTCCAAAAAGGAGCTTTCGGACGAACTCAGAATCTCATTTATCGACTTGGATATTGAGGCCGGGGGACATCCGGCGAGACCGTGGTGGAAAGCACCACACGTCTGGGTCAGTTTGTTCGTACACGCTATCCTGGTTGTCTGCTTGAGCATTGTTGCCATTAAGGTTGCGACGGAACCGAAGCTACTTTCGATTGTTTCCGCGTCGGTGGAAGCTGAAAACGTGCTCTTAGAAACGCCAATGGAGATGATTTCCGAGTTGGAAACGGCGTCCGAGCCGATGCAATCTGCTCCTACGCCCAACCTTTCCGATTTGATGACGGATGTTTCACTTCCCAGCGTTGCCGTCGAGACTGGCTCGATGATTTCGCCACCCCCCAAAGCCTCTACGGCTGCCACGAGTTCCGCTTCCGAGTCGGCCCAAGCGTCGATGACAGGCAGTAAAATGCTTACCGGCGCAGAGTTTTTTGGAGTCAAGGCCACCGGCAACACCTTCGTGTACATCGTGGATAGTTCGCCCAGTATGCGCCGCGACGGAGCCTTCGAAGCAGCGCGAAAGGAAATCGTTCGGTCCCTTTCCTCCATGAAGCCGAAGCAACGGTATTTCATCAGCTTTTTTGGCAAGGAAATCGATCCGATGGTTTTCGAGTCCGGCGTGGTCGAAAAATACCCAGTCTACGCAAAACCAGAAAACTTGACAAAAACAATAGACTGGTTGAGTCGGGTTCAGGTACAAAAGGAGGGGTTGCCACCCAACAACGCCCTGACGGAAGCAATTGGCATGCAGCCAGATGGAATTTTCCTGTTGTTTGATGGCGATACCAAAGTCGATGTTGCCAAGTACCTACGACGCGTCAATCGATCCGATGATATTTTGACCGCTGGAATGCCTAGAGTCCCCATCCACGTTGTCCATTTTTTCCAGGATGAATTCCAAAAACAAATGAGGCAAGTAGCAGAAGAAAATGGTGGAACCTACCGATTCGTTCCTCGCCCGGAACGTCCTTCGAAAGGCAATCGGTAACGAGATGAAAAGCAATGCCATCCAACCTTAATTGGTTCTCAAAGCAGCAGACTCAATCGCTGATCGCATTCTCAATAAGCTCGTGTATACACTTGGCTTTATGCTTGACGCTTGCCTTTATTTTGATATCCGCTAACAGCAGTGTCGGCAAGTCATTACAGCTTTCCAACGCCTCCAATGACCCTTCAGCGGATGTCACGCTGCTCGATGTGACTTTGGATTTGAACCCGGTACAACCTGATGTATCAGCGGATCCAACGCTCAAACTCTCAACGATGTCTACAGACCTTTCATTGCCAACGGATTCCGTAGTCGCGTCGATAGGAACTGGAGATTCCAATGGCAATGTTGCAGCCCAAGTGGCCGAGGCCGCAAGCATGGGAGGAGCAGACGAAGCCGTCGCTCATCAATCGAAAACGCGAGCGTCTTTTTTCGGCGCACATGCGGATGGGAATCGATTTGTATTCGTTATCGACTCCTCAGGATCGATGCGTGGCCCTAGATGGGAAGCGCTTTGCAAAGAGTTGATTCGAGCCATCAAGTCCTTGTCACCCGATCAGGATTTCTTTGTGATCAGTTTTGACTCGATAGCCCATCCGATGTTCGGTTTAGCGCCCCCCAAAGGAAAATTCCTGAAAGCGGTCAGCAAGAACGTGGATCGCGTTCAAAATTGGCTGCTATCCATCCGACATGGTAGTCAAACGTTTCCCGCGTCCGCAGTTGGTATCGCGATGAAGTTAGAGCCAGATGCAATCTTCTTACTGTCCGATGGCGAGATAAGCGACAGCACCGTCGAAGATCTGAGACTGTGGAATCGCAAGAAAGAGGAAGATGGTGAAATAAAAGTACTCGTCCCCATCCACACCGTTTTGCTACATAGTCAAATCGGTTACGCGACGCTTGAGACCATCGCCAGAGAAAACGGCGGCACCTTCACCCCCGTGCAGCCGCGTTAGGGGGAGGCGGGAGGCTGGAGGCTGAGGGCGGGAGTGGTGGAATGGTGGAATGGTGGAATGGTGGAATGGTGGAGTGGTGGAGTGGTGGAGTGGTGGAGTGGTGGAGGATTGGAGGATTAATTGAGAGCTGTTTTGCAGAGGGTGTTGTCGAGTCGAGTCGAGGTGGCCGGAGAAATCGTAGGCCAGATAGATCACGGTTGGCTTGTGTTGCTCGGTATTGCTATAGGGGACACGCGCGAGGTGGCTCAGTACATTGCTGATCGGTGTGTGAAGCTGAGAGGCTTTTCGGATGAGCAAGGCAAAATGAACTTAAGCGTGCAAGATGTCCGTGGATCGATGTTGATAGTGAGTCAATTCACTTTGGTTGCCGACTGTGGTCGTGGCCGACGCCCCGGTTTCGATTCCGCAGCGCCACCCGCATTGGCAAACGAGTTATATGAGTTCTTTTGCGAATGCGTCCGCGGCGCCGACGTACCGACCGCACAAGGGGTCTTTCAAGCAGACATGCAAGTGGCCCTAACCAATGATGGCCCGGTGACGTTTATCTTGGAAAAAACCGTGTCGGCATAGCAATGACCTTCTCGAGTTGAAAACGAGGTTCAAAGAGATGAACCAAATGCACCATGATAAAACTGCATGTTCCTCATGCCTCATACCCTTATACCTTATACCTCGTTCCTTATACCTCGTTCCTCTGTGGTTCTCGGGCCAAAGGCCCAACCATTTACCCAGCCCAGGCCAACGGCCTGGGTGACACGCAAACACGAGACTAATTAGGGCTGAAGGCCCGGCAGTTTGACAAACGGACGGGCCTTCAGCCCTAGCATAATGGCGTTTTGCCTAGTCCCAGGCCGTTTGCCTGGGCTAGGCAAACTACCGTGCCTTCGGCCCTAAACACAACGGTGCAACTTCAAAGCTGGCACGTCGTTTTAGGTTGATTTGCGCCTGCTGCTCGCTCAATGGTCTGGGCGGGCCTCACCCACTCACACTTTTTGCGAGTTCCGCTCGTCCGTTGAACCGCTGCAGAATTGCGTCATAGGCCGCGTCTTTATAAAGATCGCCTAAGGTCGGGAAATTGAAACACGCCCGATTAAAGATCTCCGCGTCCGCTTCGGCCAACAGCGCCATGAGACCGATGTGAACCACCTCGGTCGCATGCTCGCCAACGATGTGTACCCCGAGCAACCGCAGGTCATCGCGTCGGAAAAGCAATTTCAAAAATCCGGTTTCGTCTCCGATGATTTGACCGCGCGGGTTGTCCATGTAGCGAGCTCGCCCTACCAGGTAATCGATCTGCTTTTCTTTTAACGATTCCTCGGTCTCGCCAACCATGCTTGCTTCTGGAATCGTGTAGATGCCCGTTGGCAGGATGGGCGCGATTTCGCACTTCATACCAAAGTCGAAAGCGTGGCACATGGCTACCCTCGCTTGCTCCACGCTGGTTGAGGCTAGCGACGGTGCTCCGATGACGTCACCAGCAGCGAAGATATGTGGTACCTCGCTGCGATAATGCGAATCGACGACCACAAGCCCGCGTTTGCCTGGAGTCAGGCCCGCTGCGGCCAGATTCAGACTCTCGGTGTTGCTGCAACGTCCCGCGCAGACGAGCACTCCGTCGCATTCCAATCTCGCTCCTGAGGACAGCGTAAGCATGACATGCCCAGGCAACGAGGCATCGCATGTCGTGACTCGCTCATTCCAATGGAAAATCACTCCGTTGGCAGTCATCGCCGCAGCGATGGCTCGCGACACTTCTTTATCGAGAAACGGAAGCAACACGTCGCGGCCATCGATGAGATGGACCTCTACCCCCAATGCCGCAAAGGTGCAGGCGTATTCGCTGCCTATAACCCCACTGCCCACGACGACGAGTTTTTTCGGCATAGCCTTGAGGTCGAGTATCTCGTTCGAGTCATGCACCCAGTCGTCCTCAAACGGAAATTCAGGAGGATGCAACGGAGTCGAGCCAGTCGCTATTAGAACTTTTTCGCCCTGCAGTAACTTGAGAGTCCCATCATCCAACGTCACTCGGATAGTATGCGGGCCAACAAAGTTCGCCTCGCCGTGAAAGATCTCGACATGATGGAGACTTAGCCTATCTTCCAACCTTTGTCGTTCCGCTGCCGTCACGCGTTTTTCGTGGTGCATCAGATCGGACACGGTAGCTTCCCGTCGAAGTGAAAGATCCACTCCAAATAGCCTGCGTGAACGCCAACCGGAAAGGGCTAGGGCGGACTCACGTAGCGTCTTGCTGGGGATCGTGCCAGTGTTGATCCCCGCGCCTCCGATAACACGTGCTTTCTCAATGATCGCCACTCGTTTTCCGAACATCGCGGCTGCGTTTGCACCACTGATGCCAGCGGGACCACCACCTAAAACAACCAAATCGAATTCCAATTCATTCATATTCGTTTGCATATTCCCATTGCCGAAATTATTTGGTTGGACGCCGACTCTGTCTCCAGAGCTGGACTTGCACGTCGTTAAGGAGTTTCGCTCCAGGCGTGCTCCTACCTTGTTCAATGCATTGTTCCATTTCCAAAGTGAGTTCCTTCACCAGGTCCGGAAGATCATGAACGAGATTCTTGGTTTCTTGGAGATCCACTTCCAAATCAAATAGTTGCAAACCATCGTCCAAGTTCGGCTTTGCTTTGGGCTTGGGCTCGCTCCAGCCTCCAGAGTCCGGACAAAAGCAAAGCTTGTAGCGTCCTTTTCGGATGGCGAACGAACCGTTGATCGAGTGATGAATCGTAGACGGCCGAACCTGTGGAGCCGAGGGGTTTTTGAAAAGCGATACCCAACTAAAACTGTCAGGACCGGCATCGGTCGGCACAGGAACTCCAATCGACTCGGCGACGGTTGCGAACAAGTCCGTTAAGCATACGGTTTGCGTCGCCGTTGTATTCGGCGCGATGACACCAGGCCAACGCACAATCATCGGCACTCGATGGCCCCCTTCGAAGATATCGGCTTTGTGCCCACGGTACGGTCGACAGGGATCGTGTCCCAGCTCGCGAAGCTTTGAAAGATCCGCTTGAGGCGAACAACCGTTGTCGCTCGTAAAAAAGACGATCGTATCCTTGTCCAGCTTGTACTTTTCGAGCGCGTTTAGAATCCGGCCGATGCAATCATCCTGTTCCATCACGAAATCGGCATAAGGATTCAAATGGCTCTTTCCTTCCCATTCTTTGTTGGGAGCGATCGGTGTATGCGGCGATGCAAATGGCACGTAAAGAAAAAACGGTTGGTCGCGGTGATCTTTCGAACGGCGTTCGAGATAAGCGATGGCTTCACTTGTCAGACGCGGCAGCACGCCTTCGGCTGTGAATTCTGGAACGCCGGGCCCTCGGCGTGTTTGGCTTTTGTCGGTTGCGAAACGCATTCCGAACGATTTGTCGATGGAAGGCATTTCCGTGACAGCGCTGTCTTTTAGAAAAACGTAAGGGACCATGTCGAGCGATGCACTGATACCGTAATACTCATCAAATCCTGCTTGAAGCGGGCCGGCTGCGAACGGCTGGCTGTAGTCGACGCTGCGGGTCTGGTCCGCGGTTTCGATCGCTAAATCCGAAACAGTTTGCCCTGGTTGTTTCTTCCAGTCGAGACCACGGTGCCATTTGCCGATGCAGGCGGAATGATAACCATTCTGTTTAAGGAATTTCGGGACAGTCGATTGATTGGACGCAATCAAACTGGGGCTGAGTCCACCAAGAACCCCGTTTTGAAGTTTGGTTCGCCAAGCGTAACGTCCACAAAGGATGCCGTAACGCGTTGGAGTGCAGACCGCGGAGCCCGAATGGGCGTCGGTAATACGCAAACCTTGTGCAGCCAAGCGATCCATCGCCGGCGTTGAGATCTTGCTCTCCGCATTGAACGCTTTCAAGTCACCGACACCTAAATCGTCGCACAGCAAATAGACAATATTAGGGAGTTTCTTGGGTGCCGTTGACTCGTCTCCAAGGGATAGGGTCACGCCAGTGGACAGGAACAACGACATGGTCAACGACACGATTATCGCGGACTTCATCGAGTGGACGCAATTGTGTGCCAAAGTATGCATAATAGAGTCTTCTGAAGCTCGAAGATGGAAAACGGTTTTCGCATTCTACACTCGATTGTACTATGCCACACGGAAGCAGTTAGGCTAACGAGGTGCAAACTGGAAAGGAAATACCTGCATGCAAGTAACGGTAGAGTTGTTTGGGATTCCTCGCGCCAGAGCTGGTGTATCCCAAACTCTTGCCAACGGCTCAACTTTGGGAGAGGTCTATCTGGATCTGGCTCAGCGGTTCCCCGCCTTAGGCGAAGAGTGCATTCAAGGCTGTTTTTTGAAAGCCGGATACACCGCCAATTTGCAAGGAGAGAAGTTTGTGACCGACCCAGCAACCATGTTAAACGAAGGGGACTTTATTCTCATTCTATCAATCGACGCCGGGGGGTAGACAATTTGGAGTGCTGGGATTCATCCCAGCTTTAAGAACACGCTGCGCACGGGTTGAGAGGCAGGCCTGGACGGCACTTGTGTTTGTCGAGTACGAGTACGAGTAGTGTTCCAAAACATGCTTACATCAACTCTATCCAATCAATTCATTGCTCGGGAGGGTGAGGCTCCTGCCGAACCATTGCGGTGCCAGCTCGGCAGGAGCCTCGCTCTCCCGTGTGAGAGTAGGAGTACGAACACGATTAAGACTAAGATTACGTAATGCAACCAATTCACGGATACCACGGACGCTATCTTCGAGTCGATTTATCGACGGGCCTTTCTACGGAGGTTTTGCTTGAAGAAAAACTCTTGAGGGAGTTCCTTGGCGGAAGCGGTCTTGGCGTCGCTTTGATGCTGAAAGAAGGTGCAGCCACTATTGATCCGCTCGCACCGGAGGCCGTCTTGGCCTTTGTGTTTAGTCCACTCGTAGGAAGTCCATTGACGACGTCTGCCAAGTTTGCAGTGGTTAGCAAGAGCCCGTTGACACAAAGACTAAACGATTCGCTTGCAAGTAGCGGATTTGCTTTAGCGGGAAAGAAGACAGGCTTCGATGCAATCGTGCTGGTGGGGAGAGCGGACCGACTTTCTATCCTGTTGATTGACGATCAAGGCGTTCGCATGGAGTCAGCCGACGCATTGGTGGGTTGCTCCAATCGCAGAACGCAGGAGGTTTTACAGCGTCGCCTTGGTCCTGAATTCAAAACCGCTACGATTGGCCCTGCCGGTGAAAAACGCGTTCCCTACGCCACAATCTCTCACGATGGTCGACATGCAGGACGCGGCGGTAGCGGCGCGGTGCTGGGCTCCAAAAATATCAAGGCGATTGCTGTTCGAGGAACTCGTCGCGTGCAATGGGCGAATCCGCCAGCTTTGATGAGCCTTGCCAAAAACCTTTCGGAACGATCGTTTGGCCCAGCCACTGCAAAATACCGCGAATTGGGGACCGCTTCCAATTTGCTGATGTTCAATCGACTGAACGTCCTGCCGACTCGCAACTTTCAACAGGGGAGTTTTGAGGGTGCAAGCGCGATCTCGCCGGAGGAACTCAATGTCACCCGCGATCGCACGCGAGCCTCATGCGCGGCCTGTACGATCGGCTGTGAGCATCTCTATAGGATGAAAAGCGGTGACGGATCGGTCCGGCTCGAGTATGAAAATTTGTTCGCTCTCGGACCACTATGTGGCATTGATGATCCCGAATTCGTATTGGAAGCTTCGCGGCGCTGTGATGACCTCGGAATCGACACGATCAGTGCTGGTGGCACGATTGCCTTTGCCATGGAATGCGCCGAACGAGGGCTTTGCGATGCTCCCTGGCTGCGATTCGGAGATGGCAAGGCGTTGTTGCGAGCCTTGGACTCCATCGTTAGCGGTGAGGGCTTGGGCCAACTCTTGGCCATGGGGAGCCGGCGCATGGCGATGGAAATTGGTCATGATTCGATTGATTTCGCGCCCCAGGTCAAGGGACTTGAACTGCCTGGCTATGACCCACGTGGATTGCAGACGATGGCGCTCGGATTCGCAGTGAGTACTCGCGGAGCGGACCACAATCGATCTGGGGCGTATGAAGTTGATTTCTCAGAAGCGGTTGATCGTCGCAATGTCGGCCCCGAGTCCGCTCATTTGGCTATCGAAACCGAGGATAAAGCGGCTCTGATGGATTCACTGATTCTGTGTAAGTTTCTGCGCGGCATCTTTGCGGATTTTTTTGAGGAGTCGGCAGAAATATTGAGTTTGGTCACTGGTTGGGAAGTGACCGCGAATGAACTTCGCGAAACAGCTCAACGTATCGTAACGACCAAGAAACGATTCAATATCCTTGCGGGATGGACTCCTGCCGAAGACACACTTCCACCTCGCATGTTGCAAAAAGCACTCCCCGAGGATTCTCGTTCGCATTTGTCAGCGGACCGCCTTGCGTCGCTAATAAAAGCGTACAATTTGGCTCGTGGCTGGACCTCAGAAGGTTGGCTCCCGTAGCACAGGCTGCCAGCCACTTGAGACTTGAGACTTGAGACTTGAGATTACCCACTGCCCACCGACAACCGACAACCGACAACCGACAACTGACAACCATGCCCGAAACATTCACTCTCATTCCTGGCCGAACCACCGATCAAGGTTGTGGCGTCAGCGAGGGCAAATTCAAGGCGAAATACCAAACGGCGGTGAGTTCCTTGCAAGTCGCACCCGGCGACATGGAACGACTTGGGCTATCCGAGGGGGATCGCGTGCGGCTCACAGGGGAAGAAGGTCAGTCCGTAGAAGTCTGTATCACTGCCGCAAAGAAAGATGAGTTACCAGAGGGACTTCTATTCATCGCATATGGAGACATTTCCAGCCAATTGATGACCGGAGATACTCACGGTTCAGGAATGCCAACTAGCAAGGGGATGGAAGTGACCATGGAATTGTTACAGAAGGCTACGTCATGACTTATGCAGCAACCCAAGTTTACGCACCCACCCCGAGCGTACCGGGTGAGCTAAAAGTCATTCAGGACGCTACTTGTACTTTTTGCGGTTGTGTTTGCGATGACATCGAACTAACGGTCAAAGATGACCATATCATCGAAGCCAAACGAGCTTGCGTACTCGGCAAAGCTTGGTTTTTGAATCACAGCATCGAGGATCGACCTAGTTGCATGGTCGATGGCAAACCTGCAACACTGGAACATGGCTACGATCGCGCTGCTCAGATCCTCACGCACGGCAAGTACCCGATCGTGTACGGTCTGAGCGATTCACCATGTGAAGCCCAACGCGTTGCCGTCAGTATCGTCGACTGGATCAAGGGTACGATCGACACGACCACCAGCGTTTGCCACGGACCTTCTGGAATGGCCTTTCAAGGTGTCGGTGAAGTAACTTGTTCGTTAGGCGAAGTCGCGAATCGAGGCGACTTGATCATGTTCTGGGGCTCCAATCCAGCGGAGAGTCATCCTCGCCACTTCACCAAATATAGCTTAATGCCCAAAGGGATGTTCCTGCCAAACGGTCGCAAAGATCGGACTTGTGTGCTCGTTGATGTTCGGAAAACCAAGAGCGCCAAAGCTGCCGATATTTTTATTCAGATTAAGCCCAAAAGGGATTTCGAGGCACTGTGGACATTGCGAGCTTTGGCCAAAGGGATTGAACTCGACCCGGAACTGGTACAACGGGAAACTGGTGTTGAGTTTTCCGTGTGGACCGATCTGATGGATCGCATGAAAGCCTGCAAATTCGGCGTTATTTTCTTCGGTATGGGCCTCACCATGACTCGGGGAAAGCACGCCAATAGCGAAGCACTGCTGGCTTTAACACGCGACATGAATGAACACACTCGATTCGTGGCCAAGCCCAATCGAGGCCACGGAAATGTCACCGGGGCCGATAATGTTGTTTCATGGCGAACGGGATATCCTTTTGGCGTCAATCATTCTCGCGGTTACCCTCGGTTCAATCCAGGTGAGTACACAACATCTGACACACTAGCCAATCGAGAAGCGGATTGCGGCATGACGATTGCCTGCGATCCTATGGCGAATTTTTCACAACCTGCGCGAGAGCATCTGGCTTCGATTCCGTTCATTGCACTGGATACCAAAGAAACGCCTACGACTCGAGCCGCGGCCGTGGCTTTCACGGTGGCCACCTATGGGATCAACACCGGGGGCACTGTCTATCGGATGGACGATGTACCGATTCCACTTCGCCCTGCCTTTCCGTCGCCGCACCCCAGCGACTATGACGTCCTAACGGAGATAGAAGAACGGGTGAAGGTAATTCTGGGTGTGACTCACAAATGACCTCATCTGATTACATCAAGATTTCGCAGGGGCTTGTCTACGACCCACTGCATGGCATCGATGGTGAAGTGCGAGATATCTGGATCCGCGATGGCTGCATTATGGATCCACCAACGGATCTTGCCATCCGTCCCTCAAGAACGATTGACGCTAGCGGTCTGGTTGTGATGCCTGGCGGAATCGATATGCATTGCCACATCGCTGGTCCGAAGGTCAACGTCGCTCGCAAGATGCGACCGGAAGAAAAACGTAGGGGGGAACAGATGCCCCGAACGAACATCACGCATAGCGGATCGTTGGGGAGCGTACCGAGCACTTTTGCGACGGGCTACAAGTACGCGGCCATGGGATACACCACTGCCTTCGATGCGGCCATCCCACCGCTCGGAGCACGACACGCTCACGAAGAATTTGAGGATACCCCGTGCATCGACAAGGGCTTCTATGTGCTCATGGGGAACAATCACTATGTGATGCAGTCCCTGAAGAACAAGGAACCGCAAAAACTGAAGGCGTTTATCGGATGGTTGCTTGCGTCCACCAAGGGATTTGCTCCCAAGCTGGTCAACCCCGGCGGAGTCGAAGTCTGGAAGTCCAAGCAAGCTGGCAACGTCAGCGGCTTGGATACGCTCGTCGATCATTTCGAAGTGACACCGCGCCAGATTATCAAGGGGGTCGCGCAGGCTGCAGCGGAGCTTGCACTGCCCCATCCAGTTCATATCCACTGTAACAATCTTGGTATGCCGGGGAATTGGGAGACCACGCTTGAGACCATGCGAGCTTTAGAAGGCCACCGCGGTCACATCACGCACATTCAGTTCCACAGTTACGGCGGCGGGGCTGGTGACGAGAACACCTTCAATAGCAAAGTCATTCCACTGGCAGAGTACGTCAACGCGAACCCCAATATTACGATCGATGTCGGTCAGGTATTGTTCGGCGAAACGACCAGCATGACAGGTGACGGTCCATTGGGATACTTTCTTTCAAAGGTGTACGGCGGCAAGTGGTTTAGCAGCGATACAGAAATGGAATCGGGCTGCGGGATAACTCCGATCAAGTATCGCAACAAATCGCTGGTGCATTCTCTGCAATGGGCGATCGGGCTGGAGTGGTATTTGCTAGTGAAAGATCCGTGGCGTGTTGTCATGAGTACCGACCACCCCAACGGTGGCTCGTTCCTAGCCTATCCTCAAATCATTCGTTTCCTGATGGATCGAACGTACCGAAGAGATATTTTGAAGACTTGCCCGCCTGAGATTTTGCAGCGGTCTTCGCTGTGGGATATTGATCGTGAGTACACGCTCAACGAAATTGCCATCATCACTCGGGCCGGGCCAGCCAAGATCCTGGGTTTGAAAAACAAGGGGCATCTCGGTGCGGGTGCCGATGCCGACATTACGATTTACACGCCGCACGAGAACAAGGAGATTATGTTCGAGATGCCTCGAGTAGTGATCAAATCCGGCCGAATCATCGTGGAGCAAGGCGAGATGCGTGATACGTTGATCGGAAAGACCCTGCACGTTCAACCGAACTACGATCAAGCAGTCGAGACTGATATTCAGGAATGGTTTGAAAGGTACTATTCGATCCGCTGGAGAAATTATCCCGTGGATTTGAGCTACCTCTACGAATCGTGCGTGATCCCGACATTGTGAAATTGTCGCCTTTCGCTCCGCGAAAGTGTGTACTGCAAACGCACTTTTGCGGAGCAAAAGGCGACAATGTCAAAAGGCGACAATGGCCTGCCGCTCGAAAAGATATACTTCATCCAAACGCATCCGAACGCTCGCCATACTTAACACGAGTTCCTAATGTCAGAGGCACAAAACTCACCGTTGCAACTTAACGGCGTCGAGATCATCGACACGTTTGCGGAAGCGTTTCCGATCAAGGCCGCTCGATTGATTATCACGGCCGATAGCCATCGTTGGGCAACCATCGCCGCGACGGTCATGTGCGGCAACGCCACCAGTGTTATCGCTTGCGATGTGGAAGCCGCCATTGAGCGCACGGTTGCTGTCGAGGAAACGCCTGACGGTCGACCTGGTGTTTCGGTGCTGGTCTTTGGCTTTAGTATCGAAGCATTAGGAAAGGCGATGCAGGGGCGAGTTGGCCAGTGTATTCTCACGAGCCCGACATCGGCTTGTTACAATGGCATTTGTGACTGCCCCAAGGAAAAGCAGATTCGTATCGGCGGAGCGATTCGCTATTTCGGAGATGGTTTTCAGAGCGCGAAAAAATTCGAAGATCGCCGTTATTGGCGAATTCCAACGATGGACGGCGAGTTTGTCTGTGAAGATTACTTTGGAACCGTGACCGGAGTCGCTGGCGGAAACCTCATTATCTGTGGGACCAATTCGCCATCGGCACTGGCTGCGGCGGAATCAGCCGTCGAAGCGATCGGTACAGGCTGTGATGTAGCCCTGCCATTTCCTGGAGGGATCGTGCGTTCGGGAAGCAAAGTGGGCTCTCGATATCCTAAACTGAAAGCCAGTACAAACGATGCGTATTGCCCCAAGCTCAGGGGGCTAACGAAAACGGAATTGCCGCCGAATTGCAACGGGGCCTATGAGATCGTGATTGACGGTCTATCGTTCGAAGCGGTTCAATCGGCCATGAAACACGGTCTGCATGCGGCCTCAGCATCCCCTAACATTATCCGCATTACAGCAGGCAACTACGGTGGCAAGCTCGGCAAGCACCATATTCATTTGCGCGATTTGTTGTAAGACCATAAGTATCGTGACCGAATCTGCCACAACGGCCTTTGGATCTGGCTACAACCACCCTGGCCGTCGGCGAGTGTCAAAGTGGAGTGTCCCCAATTCTCCCATTAGCCGCGGGATAAAAGCTTGTCTAAAAGCGTTTCGGCGTGTACGACCAGAAGTTTATGCAACCGAGGTGACTTTGAAAATGCTCGAACATTTTGACACTTCTCGCTGAACGCCACCACTCAAGCCGCGTGGCACAATGAATCCCGCAGGTTTACCCTGCGGAAGTTGCGATAATGCAATTCGCCTCGAGGCAATGCATCGACTGGCCCAGTCAGCCGTCGCAATTGTTACAATAGTACCGAACCAAAGTACATCGGTTATTCATCTTGCTCGAATGTGAATCCGTGAGAATCATGACTGACAAAAGCTGGCTGGCAGTATTGGACCAAGCGACTAGCTATCGCGAATTGCAACAAGTCTTTTCCCAAATGGCGTCGGAGGCCAATGCAACCAGTGACCCTTTAGCACTTGCCGCATCGATTGACGAAGCGATTCGGAGGATCGAACAAGAGAGGGCTCGAGATAGTTCGGAGCTCGATTCCTTTGCTGCCGAATATGACGCCTTCAAATCGCAGCAGTCCGGAATGATCGGTTGGTTCAAACGTAAACTCCCCTTCACCGAAACCCGAAAGCAAGAGCTGAAACATCGCGGGTCGGTCGACGAGCAGAGAGCAGAAATCCTTGCCGATAACTTCGTTATCGCCAGGGCACAAATGCTCAAGGAACGAATCGTACCGTCGTCGTCACGCCGCATGGGCTTGAAGCCGCAAGAATGGCGTGACAATTTGCATCGACACGAATCGATCGAGGATCTTCGTGTCTACGGAAAATTGTTAAGCGAACTGGGCCAGGAAATATCCTCCGCTCGATTATTCACGGAATCGGTGCGCGTTGAAATCAATGCGTTTTCCGAGGCGAGTTTTGCCGACAAGCAGGACAGGACACAGCGCGACGAGGATTTGCGAACGGCCCGAGCCGACGAGAAGTCGTTGGAGGACGAAATTCGTGACAAAGCGGGGCTGCGAACGTCGTCGCTCAATCGACTCGCAGCCTTGATTCACGACGAATTGATGCGCAATGACCCCGGGTACCGAACGTTGATTTCGCATGCCGATCAACTCAAAGGGGCTGCAGAGCATTTTGCGAAACTTGCGAAAGTCGCGGAAGAATTCCATGGCCAGCTCGAAACAGTGTGCGGCAAGCTCGGGGAACTTCAGGCCATTCCTGCCAAGCGTGATAGTCTCGACAAGCAGTTGCACAAGATGCAAGCGGAGTTCAAGGATTCGGAATTTCAACGCACATGCGCCTCGGATGCTTTGCGCGAGCCTAGCAGACTTTATGACTCGGCCTCTCGCGAACTATCGAATACAAAAACAGCCACGGAAGCAGCAAAACGAATCTACGATGCCTACATTTCCGAACAAACCAGCGCTGCTCAAAACCGAGCGGAGGTGATTTCTGATTTTGAGTTTGAGGGAACTTCGCCCGTTGTCGCCGAGTACGGCCGATTGAAGAACGCATTCAGTCAAGCGGAGGAAAACTTAAAGCGAGTTACGTCACCGTACGAGCATGCAAAGCGGACTCTCGATCAGCTTACACAACAAACCAATTCCGTTCGAAAGAAGATCGATGAGACTAATAGTGAGCTAAAGAAGTTGGACGACCAAGAAAGCCAACTGACCAAGCAAGTCGGCTCGGCTCGCGACAGCGCCGCTCGTGTCAATGCATCAATGCGACCTCTGCTGCGGACGCATGCCGACAATCTTCAAGGCATAGGTTGGCTAGAAAACGCTCGCTTCCTAGTTGGGATTCCAAGGGAACTCATGGAGGAATCCTCTAGTTGTGATATCCTCCCTGACGTTTTGCCTTGGACGCGAAAATCACCCACGTCTGGCAAATCACACGAGTTGGTTGAATGCGAAGAGCAGCTGGCAGGAATTTCCAAGTTTGAAAAAACGCTAAAATCCGACAAAGCCATCGCCGACAAGGATTTGGCAAATCTACTGCGAACTCGCAAAGAGACTCTTCTGCGTAGGTGCCAATTGCTTGTGGACAACAATATTGCAAACGAGCTCCATTTCGAGTAGGTGGCAGCTTTGAAAAGGCGCCGGTGTTCTGAAATCTACATGCATATCCTCATGCGGGAGGGTGAGGCTCCTGCCGAAACTCTGCGACGCCAAGCTCGGCAGGAGCCTCGCTCTCCCGTTGATTTCAAACGCACATGCATTGAAAAGATGTTTACAGGGGTGGCCTCGCCCTCCCAATAAAAACACTTCCACCGCTCGCCGAAGGAAGCGGAACCAACCCGAGTGTTTGGTGTTCAACGTATTGAGACCCCCATTCGTGGCGTTTCCTCGTCTCAAAAACTAGTTCCGCATATAAAGACTCATCGAAGACGTAATTATGCCACGAATCGCATTAGCCCTGCTTGTTCTGCTTGCTTGCAACACCGCTTCTTCGGCCGAGCGGTTCAGTTTCCACCACGAGAATGTGCTTGGAACTTCCTTGGAAATGAAGGTAAATGCCTCGTCGGAGGCGATCGCCAAGGAATCGGAAAAGCAAGTCTTGGCTGAGATAGACCGGCTAGCTTTGGTCTACAGCACTTACGACGCCAAGAGTGAACTGCGCCAGTGGATGGATGGCGAGAACACGGAAATGAAAGCGTCGAAGGAGCTGATTGGGCTTTTTCGATTGAGTGAGGAGCAGTGGACAGCCAGTCAAGGCGCGTTCGATCCGCGAGTTGGCCAAGCCATCGAGCTTTGGAAGCGAGCAGCCAAGGATCAAAAGCTGCCGGACGCAAGCCAACTTACAACTGCAGTTGCAGCCGCTACGAACCAAGCATGGCGAATTGACGATTCGAAACAAACCGTTCGAAGACTGGCAAAAGTGCCGTTAACGTTTGATGGAATCGCAAAGGGAATGATTGTCGACAGCGCTTGCGAAGTTGCCTTGAAAGTCGCGGGCATTGAAGGGGTAATGATCAATATTGGTGGCGATCTCCGAATCGCCGGCAATTTCCAAGAGGAAGTTGCCATCGCAGATCCAAAATCGCCAGCCAAGTCAGTGGCCCGCATTTCGCTTTCCGACAAAGCCATCGCAACCAGTGGTAATTACCATCGCGGGTTCAAGATTGGAGAACAGTCTTTCTCGCACATCTTCGATCCGCGTACTGGAAAACCAGTCGATCATGTCATCAGTGCAAGCGTCATCGCAGAAACCGCTGCTATGGCGGATGCCATGGCAACGGCATTAAGTGTCTTGCCAGTGGAGCGATCACTGGAACTGTGCAATAGCCAGCCACAACTGGCGTGCATGCTCGTTGACCGCGATGGAAAGATACACACGAGCCTTGGCTGGCCAACCAGCGAAGATTCCTCCTCGGCGGGTAGTTCGATTGCGAACAGTCACTCCAGAGGCCCAACCATCGGCAAAGAGTGGATCAGCGGAGCGGAGTTGCAAGTCGATTTTGAAATCAACCGTGCTGATGATAGGCGGTATCGCCGACCTTACTTGGCCTTATGGTTGGAGGATAAGAATCAGACTCCTGTCCGTACTCTTACTTTATGGCTCCAAACCGACAACCCAGGGCCTCGCTGGCACCGCGATTTAAAACGTTGGTACAAACAGAATGGTTCCCGCAAGTTGGCTAACGGATCCAACCTCATCGGTACCATTTCCGCCGCCACAAAACCGCCAGGAATATACAAAGCCGTTTGGGATGGAAAAGATGACAACGGCAAGTTGGTGAAGCAAGGCAAATACACGCTGTTTGTCGAAGCTGCCCGCGAACATGGAACCTATCAATTGATGAGCAAAGAGATCCTCATCGGTGAGGAATCGCAACAAGGGGACTTGAACAAGAACGCGGAAATCAAATCGGTCCATTTCGAATACATCCCGCGAGGTTCGAGTAAGTGAGTGAAGCTGGAAGCTCCCTACTTTCCCACACGACTCGCAACCCATTGCCTAAACGCCGCCGAACTTGGAAACAATGGTCGGCCAAGTGGATTCGTTGGTTGCACATCTACGGTTCGATGTTTTCTTGTGCCGTCGTCTTGTTCTTCAGCGCAACGGGCATCACGCTGAATCATCCGAGTTGGTTCGGAGGCGAAATGGAGAACGTTCGCGAGTCGAAGGGGCAGATTCCATTGAAATGGGTTGCAAATTCATCCGAAATCAACGACGCGAGCGTTCCAAATAGCGGCGTGGCACGGTTGGAGATCGTCGAGCATCTGCGGAGTGAGGCCCGTGTGCATGGCGCGATGAAGGACTTTACGGTCGACGATTCGCAGTGCATTGTTGCGTTCCGGGCTCCTGGCTACACGGCTGACGTATTTATAGATCGTGTGACGGGACAATACGATCTTGTCGAATCATCGATGGGTTGGATTGCAGTCATGAATGACCTACATAAAGGACGGGACAGCGGCCAAGCTTGGTCTTGGGTGATTGACTTGTCGGCAGCATTGCTTGTATTTGTTTCGGCGACGGGGCTGCTTCTGTTGCTCTACATCAATCGTCACCGAACAGCCGGTCTCGCCACCGCCGTCCTCGGGGTCATAGTGACGGTAGCAATCTATCTAGCGTTCGTGCCATAACGTAGCTGAGCGAGGCCCTCGCTCAGAAAGAACAATAATACAACCTACAGTCTAACCATCACGAGCGAAGGGCCTCGCTCGCCCACAGATCACGAGCCCTAACCCTAATACAATTCCGCCCATGCTGATCCATTGCGCGATGCTCAGCGATGTGCCGAACTGGCCAGCTTCATCGACGCGGATAATCTCTTCGATGATTCGCTGCACGCCGTAGGCAATCAGTCCAACCCCGATGACTACGCCGGTTCGTTTTGCAATCGTAGAAAACAGCAGAGTCCACACACATAAAATCATGCCACTAATGGCAGCATAAACTTGAGATGGATGCACTGGCATCGATCGTTTTGGGAGTGAGCCAGCTGCAATCTGGAACTGGCGATTGTCAACTTGAATGGTGGCTTCGTAGGCGGGTGCAGCCAGCGAATTGCTGCGACTGGGACCATCCACCATTTGCTCAGTGATTGAAACGAGTTTCTGTCCCAAGTGGATCTTATTCGCCGAAGCCCAACTCTCGGGTCGTACCTGAACGATGGTTTGCGGATCTGCTGGAGTCGGTCTGCTCTCTGTCTCCAAACCGAATAGCTTGCCCGATTCCATTTGGTCCATGTAGGCGGGTGAACCCGAGGGGAACGTGATCGAAGGTAAGTTGGTCTCACACAATCCACCATAGCAGCACCCATTGAACAGACAGCCAATGCGACCAAATGCGAGTCCAATAAAAAAGGCTGGTGTAACGCAGTCCGCAATCATGAGCAACGAAAATCGATTCCTGCGACTCCATAGTGCTATCGCGATCAAGCCACCGATGACGCTGCCGTACACAACCAGCCCGCCCTCGGTCACCTGCAACGCTTTCCATAACTTATCTTGGAGCGAGTCGCCGAGCTCACTCCACTTTTGAACAACATAGAACACTCGCGCACCCAACATGCCGGCCACAATCGTCCAGGTTGCCAAAGAAAAGAACGACTCTCGCGACAAGCCTGCTTTCTCGCATTGGTACATCGCTATCGCCATCGCACTCACCACTCCCAGCATTAACATGACACCATAACCGCGAATCGGCAAACCAACGATCCAGGGAGTGGGCGTCCCGACGGGAATGCGTGTTTCAATTTGCGGTAGCAAAAAGACAACGATCAGAGCCGCCACGCCCCAAACCACACCTTGCTCCTCAAGCACCTTCAAGAGGCTCTGTTTTTTGCGCGAAGTCGCGATAATCACAATTGCAAACAGAATGATGGCGGCGAGAACCCACCCAAACCCAAGGACTGGAATACCCAAGAATTCATGCGGTATGTAGAAGAGCGTCGGACGCACTATTCGGTTCTTTCAACGTGACCAGGTTCATTGACCATAAGCGTGATGTTGTCGATCAAGCGAGTGTTCCCCACACGAGCCGCGATGATTGCAACAGCACTCTCCTCCACTTTTCCCATAGGCTCCATCGTACCAGGATGCACGATGGCTGCGTAATCAATGGCGTCGACCGGAGCCTTGTTCAATTCCATCCGCATTTCCTCCTCCAACCTAGCGCCCGTGATTTCACCAGCCGCCAAACTGATTTGGGCCCGGCGCAAAGCTAGCCAAAGGCCGAGAGCACGGACGCGATCTTCCTTGGAGAGATACCGATTGCGGCTGCTCATCGCAAGCCCGTCTGGTTCTCGAACGGTTTCACATGCTTCAACACGGATCGGTACGTTCAAATCGTCGACCATAGCCCGAATGACCGCCACCTGTTGGTAATCTTTGCGACCAAAGTAAGCGACGTGGGCTGGGATCAATTGAAATAACTTCAACACTATCGTCGCCACTCCGCGGAAATGTCCTGGCCGCAATTCTCCCTCCCACCGTCGACCAACCGAGGGTGGCTCAATAAACGTGGAGTGGTCGCGGCCGTAGACTCGATCGGACGGAGGCACAAAGACGAAATCGCACTCTTGTTCTCGAAGCGATGCTAAATCAGATTCGAGCGTTCGTGGGTATTTGGCTAGATCTTCATTGGGGCCGAATTGAGTCGGGTTGACAAAGATCGTAGCGACGGCAATGTCACAGTCCTGTTTAGCGCGTCGGACCAGGGACAAGTGTCCTGCGTGCAAAGCACCCATGGTTGGGACAATGCCAATGCGTTTGGCATCCCTTCGGACAAAGTCGATTTGGGCATAGATCTCGTTGAGATCGTGTATGACTTTCATGCGTTAGCCAAAGTAAGCGACTGCATTTTCAAAGAATTTCAGCCCTTCACCGTGCTCTGGTTGTGTGTCTCGGCGTGTCCATTGCGGATGGTGGGTTGCGAACAAATGGCGTTCGGGATGGGGCATCAGGCCAAAGATGCGGCCGGTTGAATCGCAAATCCCTGCGACGTTTCCCTGTGCACCGTTTGGATTGCTTGGAAAGGGGAGTGGATCGCGGCCTGTCGTTCCATCGGCATCGGAATAACGAAGAACGATTTGTTGCTGTTCTGTCAAAAGTGACTCAGCGTCCTCATCCCTAAACAAAAATCGTCCCTCGGCGTGCGCCATGGGCAAGTAGCATTCGTCAATGCCGCGAAGGAAGACACAATTGTCGGTTTCCGGTTTCAAATGGACCCAACGGCTTTCGAATCTTCCTTGACGGTTCCATGTCAAGGTGGCGGGTTGAACGCTTTCGGGGTTGTCAAAAAAGATCCCCAACCGCATCATAATTTGAAAACCATTGCAAATGCCGAGCACGAGTCGATCGTGCTGGCGAAACGACTCGAGCGTATCGGCTAGAAAAGTATGGAGTTGAGTTGCCAAAATGCGGCCTGCCGCGATATCGTCGCCATAGCTAAAACCGCCAGGAAAGCAAAGGATTTGGAAGGAAGCTGCCAAATCGGGCTGTTCAATCAGCTGGTTGACGTGCAGCTTAACAGCCTCAGCACCAGCCATTTCGAAGGCAAAAGCGGTTTCGACGTCGCAATTGGTGCCAGGAGCTCGAAGGACGAGCACTCTCGGTTTGGGCATCCTAAAATTCTTTCCTTGATTGCCAGCGAAGGTTTGGACTCAGGTAGGTGATTCTCAAAAGAGAAATCTACCCAAGAAAACGTTGGCAATCAATGAACAATTCCCATGTTTCGGGTATTGGCGGGGAGAACGAATATCGCATTTTCGATCTCGTTCGGGGAGTGTGGTGGAGGACCCGTCGCTCTGTCACGCGGACCTCCACTCTGTCGGCAGCTCTAACCACGTAGGGATTCCTATACTTCCCAGCCTTCGGCCGGGGCGGCGTGCTATCCTAGTGGTACATGCATACCGTAGTTTGCTCATGTCATGACAAATCCCAGATTCGCTAATCTTTGCTCTCCCTAACCACAATTTTCGGATTGACCTCCAACTCGTCTTCGCAAACGAAGACAATTCGCATTCCCCAGCCTGCATAGGTGCAGAGCATTTTGCCGAAGTCTTCCCAACTAAACTCTTGATCATCGACGTAGATGATCGGTTGCATGAACTCATCTCCACCGCCATCCGAAATGACGCAACGTAGCACGTTTCCTCGTGGCACCCACCCATTCTCAGTTTCTGAACTCTCGAGGACTTGCGGACTGCCGGGTGGAATTTCAACTGCCACGTAGGGGGCCAATTCGTCGCGATTCCGCATGCTGGCGACTGTGCACTGATTGAACAGCAGCAAAACGGCTTCATCGGTCATCTCCGCTAGATTCGGGCCAATCTTGAAACGAACCGTCATAAAGCTTGGATCGACATACTCGATGATTGCGATTTCCCCTTCTCGCGAGATTTTTACTTGGTCTATTCTCGCAATTCGCGGGTTCTTTTTTCGCATGGTAACTCCCTAACAACGATGATCCGAAATGTCTAATGTGGGAAATTGTACTCGAACCCTAGAAGTCTACGGACATCACTGTGAGAATCCAGAAGAAGCTGAGACAACCATCTTGATCCGTCTCGGATAATTTGTGTTTTGAGACATGCTCGAGGGGCGGTCAAACATGAGACATTTGCATTGACGCACTCATGATCAATGTGGCAGTATTTTCTAGATCAACTTCACTCTTGATCGGAATGCGATGGATGCTCGGCATCGATCGGAACCAGATTTCTTGGCGACGAACGAATTGTCGAGTATGGGCTTTGACCTGCTCGACCATCTCCTTCTCATTGACCGTACCCTTCAGGAATTCCATCGGCTCTTTGTAGCCAACGGCCTGTGCTGCGGTCCGCCCCAACGTTCCGAATTTGACGATCAGCGACTTCACTTCATCCAGCAAGCCGCGTTGGAACATTCCGTCAACCCGTTGATTCACGCGGCCATGCAGCTCCGTTCGGTCCCAAGCCAGTGCGAAACACTTGCAACTCGTTGGCCCCTGGACTTGCTCAAACTGGTTTTGCCAATGACTGAGCGGTCGACCCGTAATCTTCGCGACCTCCAATGCTCTGGTCATTCGGCGCAAATCACCATCGAGGATCTTAAATGCAGAAAGCGGATCAACTTGTTCCAACCGTTTGCGGAGCGAGTCCATACCGAATTCCGCTACGTCCGCTTCCACTGCAGCCCGGAACTCCCAATCCGCTGGCGGACCAACAAACATTCCGCAGAAGAGCGTCTTAATGTAAAGTGGCGTGCCGCCAACGAGAAGTACCTTCTTTCCTCGAGCTCGCACTTCGTCTGCTTTCGCGTGCGCGTCGACCACAAATTGAGAAACGCTGTACTCGCCGGTCGGGTCGACCAAGTCGATCAAGTGGTGCGGTATTCGCTCTTGTTGATCTGAAGTTGGCTTGGCCGTGCCGATGTCCATTCCTCGATACACGGCCATCGAATCAACGGAAATGATTTCAGCATCGATTTTCTCTGCCAAATCCAAAGCAACACGGCTCTTTCCTGAAGCGGTTGGCCCAGTCAAAAACCACGCATCTTGGAGTGGGGGCTTTATCCAATCGGCGAACGGTTGATTTTGAAGTGACATCGGCATGATGAGGGTTGTGCTAACTACATAGGTCGATTTCGCATTTGACGCGATACGGCTTTACCGAAAACCATCATAGCAGGATCACAAAAAATGTCCCAATTTTGTGCTGCTTTCGCAGTACGAAGGTCGCTAAGCAGCCAGTTCGCTGCACTTGCAGGCTGGCAGCCTGCACTACGATTTAGGACGACAACCGCCAAAATAGACGTTTCGCATTGGCCGTCGTCATTTCGGCCAGATCCTTGCCTGAAATACCGAGCGTTTCTGCCAAGCATTTTGCTGTATGCACGACGAACGAAGGTTCATTCGGGCGGCGAGACCTGTTGGGTTCCGGCGTTAAATAGGGGCAATCCGTCTCTACCAAAATCCGATCCAGCGGGATCGTCTTGGCCGTTTTACGAAGTTCTTCTGATTTCTTGTAAGTCAGCATGCCCGCAAAACTGATATACAATCCACGCTCTAAACACTCCTGGGCCGTTTCGGTACTCCCAGAAAAGGAATGCATGACTCCGCGAAGTGCCCCTAAGGCCGATTGCTTGCCTAGCGCCGCGAGCATTTCTTGTTCGCAGTCTCGCATGTGTATGATGAGTGGCAACTTGGTTTCGCGACTTAGCGCCCAATGACGTTCAAAGTTCGCTTGCTGGATCTCAAACGGGCAATCATCCCAATGCCGATCCAACCCCGTTTCGCCTAAGGCACAAACCTTAGGATGATTGGTTCTTTCAATGATCCTGCTCCAGTCTTCTGCCGTCGCTTGATGCGCGTAGTTGGGGTGGACACCTACCGACGCCCAAACAGCTTCTCGCGATTCCGCAATCGCGATCGCTTGGTTCGTTGTTTCTGCGTCGACGGCCACACAAATCACTTGTGATACGCCAGCTTGTTTGGCACGAGCAAGCACATCATCCAGTTGACTGAAAAGCGACTTGTCCGCCAAATGCGCGTGCGTATCGATCAAGCCCATCGAACCGCCTTACGTGAAAAAGAACCGAGTCAAATGATAAAAAATAGGGGCGGAAAAACAGAGGGTGTCGATGCGATCCAAAACACCCGCGTGACCTCGAACCAAAGTACCATAGTCATGCACGCCTCGATCTCGCTTAATCGCACTCATCGTCATGCCACCGGCAAAGCCGAGCGCCGCCACCACGATTGCCATGAAAGCGGATTCCCAGGGCGTAAACGGCGTAACCCAGTAGAGGATCGCGCCGACGATGCCGGTTGATAACGCACCCCCTACTAATCCTTCCCAAGTTCTTGAACTGCTTACGTCCTTGGCAATGACTCGCTTGTTGGCGACCCGACTCCAAACCCATTGGAAGATATCTGAAACCTGAGTGATCAAAACAAAGAAGAAAAGCAAACCCGCATTGCTTCCATTCCAAGGAATTCCGGAAGCGTTTTTTAATGTCAAATAAAGCAACGCAGGAGCAAAGGAAAGACAGTAAACACAGATCAGCAATCCCGCTTGGATTTGAGCGGACCGCTCCAAGAATCGCTTGTGATCGCCGGCAATTGCGATTCTTGCTGGAATGAATAGAGAGGCATACACCGGGATCATGATACTATAGATTTCATAAAAATCGATCACAGTGCCGTTCCGGTATTTAATTCCTAACGGAGACAAACCGATCAAGACGTATTGCAACGGAGTGAAAACGACCAAACTCCAAAACAATGCACGGTGGTCACCACGCCTCGTCGGAGTCATGGTAATGAACTCCCGGAACGCCCAAAAGGAAACGAGTCCGAACAACACAATGGTCCCAACCTCTTTCAGAAATAAACCAGCAATCAAAATCGCAAACATCAACCACCACGACCAAAGACGAAGTGTAAATCGTTCCACCAAGGCAGGATTGATCGACGGACTCGATCGACGGGTCAGATAATTGGCAACCCACGATGCGATGGCCAAAACCAATAGCACGACGCTCGCCAAAATCAGAGTACGAAAATCAAGCCAAGCGCGCGGAGGTACTCCCAGCACGATTTTAGCCGCAGAAACGGCGAGATCTTTCGCGGTGTCAGCAACCGCAGGCGGATCGGCCTGGGCAAAAAGGTGATTAAGGAATAGCATCAAACCAATTGGGACTGTGTTTCGAACTTTGACGCTATATTATCACGATTTTCCTCCTTGCCGAGATCGAATGCGACTGTTTTTCGTCGACATCGATTTGAACCTAGATTTTCACGATTGGAATGAGCATGTTGATTCGGCTCGGCACTCGCCAAAGTGCCCTCGCGTTGTGGCAGGCGGACTACGTCTCCAATGCCCTGCGATCGCATGGACACGATGTCCATTTGATCAAAATCACAACATCCGGCGACATTTCTACCACGCCACTTGGTGAATCGGGTGGTCAAGGGGTGTTTACCAAAGAGATTCAACGTGCACTGCTCGACAATCGTTGCGATTTGGCCGTTCACAGCCTCAAAGACTTACCAACCGAAATCATTCCAGAATTGACCTTGGTCGCCGTTCCTCCCCGCGAGGACACCGCCGATTGCTTAATCTCCAATGGCGTTCATTTGGCTGATCTTCCCTTGGGAGCGAGTATCGGGACTGGTTCGCCTCGTCGAAAAGCCAGCCTCCTGCATATGCGTCCGGATTTGTTGGTTAAAGATATTCGTGGAAATGTCGACACGCGACTTCGAAAACTGGACGAAGGCGAATATGACGCCATCATTTTGGCATTTGCCGGCCTGCATCGCTTGGGGCTACAAGCCCGCATTACTCAAAAATTGACACCAGACGAAATGCTTCCTGCCGTCGGTCAAGCGGCCCTCGGACTGGAAACACGCTCCGACGACAAGAATACCATTCAGGCCGTGGCGCAACTGGATCATGCCATCACGCATGCCGCCGTCCTTGCCGAACGGACCTTGCTCCGCTCCATGCGTGCAGGTTGCCTTGCTCCCCTAGCATGCAATGCGGTCTTTCAAAAGGACTCGATGAATCTATTGGCAAGAGTTTTTTCTTCCGACGGTAAGAAAAAGATCGAAGTGAAACACGCGATCCAACACCAATTGCCAATCGAGACACCAGAACATCAACGGCAACTGTATCTTTTGGCGGAACAACTCGGCCGCGAAGCAGCAGCCCTCTTGGCTGAACAAGGTGCGACCGAACTCATTCATCAAGCGCACACGTAGATCCGTCGCTCCGCCGACGGATGTCCTCGTTGAACGACCTGCACTGATCTCTCGCGGTGCAAATATTCTACACCGCAGAGATTGAAAGACCGCAGAAGGGAGCAGTGTACGAGGTTGAGCGACCAATTCCTTAGGGTCGCGACGTTTGGAGGCTGCTTGACCGCACGGTAGAGACGTTCAGCTCTACTTCGTATCCTTTTGCAAAAATCAAAAATCGAAAACTCTGCGGTCTTCCAAGCTCTCGCGGTTCAAATGGCTCGGAAACTTTTGTTGCAAATAGGCTTTAAAGCGGCCGAACACTCCTGCGATCGCTCAAGCAGGGTATTGCCTAATGAAAATATGGCAGGATGATGGGGGCAGAATAATCCGAGAACGCAGTCTCGCATTCGCTGCGGTTGAGGATCTTGTTACAATAGTGCCAGTAGCTTGTGGCGGTTGTTGCATTTGGTTTTCGCAAATTGAAAAGAGTTTCGGTGTGTCGGTTCACGAAATTTGGGTCCTCCTCTTGCTCCTTATGCTATGGCGATCACCTTCGGTTGCGTTGGGTGACGACTGGCCAAATTGGCGAGGACCTGCTCGAAATGGCATATCCGCCGAGAAAAATTGGAAACACTCTTGGCCTGCCGAAGGTCCGTCCATCCTTTGGAAGGCCAACGTCGGAATAGGATTCTCATCGGTGAGCGTGGCCGATGGTCGGCTCTATACCATGGGGAATTCGGATGACCAAGACACCGTCTTTTGTTTGAATGCCAAATCAGGCGAAGTCATCTGGAAGCACACATACGAAAGCCCGCTCGATGATCGGTTTTTCGAAGGAGGACCAACATCGACCCCGACCGTGGATGGCGATCGACTCTACACGCTGAGCAGGCAAGGGGACTTGCTCTGTTTCGAAGCGAGGACTGGTAAAATTCATTGGTCCAAAAACGTTCACCGTGAAGCAAAGGTGCGAATCTCCGGCTGGGGATTTTCCTCGTCACCCATGATCCATCAAGACCGACTGATTCTCAACGTAGGTGAAGCGGGTTTGGCCCTCGACAAATTGACCGGCGATTTACTTTGGAAGTCGGGCGATGCCGAAGCTGGATACATGACTCCATACCGACTTAAGATTGGAGAGCGTTGGTTTGCGATGATCGCCTCTGGTAAATTCTATCAATGCGTCGATTTGGAATCGGGGGCAGTTGCATGGAAGCATCGATGGCTTACAACCAATGGCTGCAATGCGGCCGATCCAATCGTAAATGGAAAAGAAGTCTTTATTTCTTCTGGTTATGGCCGCGGTGCGGCCTTGTTGTCGTTCACAGAAACAGCCGCCAAAGCAGTTTGGACCAACACAGAAATGCAAAACCAACTCAACTCGAGCGTTTTAGTCGATGGCCATATTTATGGCTTCGATGGCGACGAGGGTGGTGAAGTCCAGCTAAAGTGCCTAACATTTTCAAACGGCGAGGTTCGCTGGAGTTTTCCCGGATTAGGTGCCGGTTCGTTAAGCGTGGCGGACAACCATCTCATCGTTCTCAGCGAATCAGGAGAACTCGCGATCGCTCCCGTGTCCAACGAATCGTTTTCTCCAATTGCAAAAGCAATAGTATTAGATGGAAAGTGCTGGACGGTCCCTGTTCTTTGCAATGGCCTGATTTATTGTCGTAATGCAGCTGGCGAGATCGCTTGCGTAAACGTATCCCTTTAGTTGAGATTTGACCAATGACCCTACATCGACGCGATTTCATTCAATCGACCTTGGCCACAGGGTTGGTACTAGGGTGCGCACCGAGTGTTCATGCCATCGGTAAAGCCAAAAAGTATAGAACAGCGTTGATTGGTAGCGGTTGGTGGGGAATGAACATCCTCACGGAAGCGATGGCAGCTGGCAATTGCCAAGTCGTTGCATTGGCCGATGTCGACTCGGACAGACTCGAGTTGGCAGCCGAGAAAGTCAAGACTCTCTCCGGCGACGTGCCGAAAACGTATCAGGATGTTCGTGAACTGATCGACAAAGAGAAAATCGATATCGCAATTGTCGCTACCCCAGATCACTGGCACGCACTCAATGCGATTTCAGCCATCGGTGCGGGTGCTCATGTTTTTGTGGAGAAGCCAACAGGCCACACGATTCAAGAGAGTCGTGCCATGCTCAATGCCGCGCGTGCAGCCAATCGCACCGTTCAAGTTGGCTTGCACCGTCGTATCGGTCCACATTACGTGTCAGGAATGAAATTCTTGAAGGAAGGCAATGTTGGAGATATCGGGATGGTCAGGATGTTTGTTCAAAGCACCGGTGGTGCAGAGAAGCCGACGCAGAACAGTGAGCCACCATCCAATCTGAATTGGGATATGTATTGTGGCCCGGCTCCGATGCGTCCTTATTGCCGCAAGATCCATCCAGGTGGCTTTCGCAATTACCTCGATTTTGCAAACGGAACCCTCGGTGACTGGGGCGTCCATTGGCTGGATCAAGTACTCTGGTGGTCAGAAGAGAAGTATCCTAAGAAAATCTTTTCTTGGGGCGGGCGACCTATCGCCGGTGCTGCCGTGATAAATTAAAAAGACCAAACGACCGATGCGCCGGACTCTCAAATTGCTGTCTTCGAATTCGAGTCATTTACCGCAACTTGGGAACATCGCAAGTTCGCTGGCAACGGTGCCGAGAAACATTCCGTCGGGTGCTACTTTTACGGCACGAAAGGCACGTTTCATATGGGCTGGCGGGATGGATGGACATTCTATCCTGCAGACTCGAAACAGCCCGTGGTCCACCAGGACGCACAGCATCAAGAACCAGATGGTCACAGCATTAAACTGCTATGGTCCGATTTCATTGATGCGATCGAATCCGGCAAAAAACCAACCTGTGATATCGAGATCGGACATCTGGCCACCAACATGAGTTTGCTCGGAATGGTCTCGTATAAGCTCGGGCGGAGCATTCAATGGGATGGCGCCAACGAAAAGATCGTCGGTGACGAAGACGCGAACAAACTCTTGCGCCGCGAATACCGAGGACCATGGAAGTATCCGACAGCCTAATCTGGCGGAGCCAATCGTCCGTTTTGCGCATATTTCAAGGCCGTCTAAACGTAAGTCGACTTGAAAGTCGTTCGAAAATCGCCACTTATGATTGTTTCAGAGCCGGCTGGGAATTAGACTCGCTACTATCGATCGATACCCTGTGCGTTCCTGGCACCTCCCGATGACAAACATACTTGGCATCTCCGCTTTCTATCACGATTCCGCCGCATCCTTGGTGATCGACGGTCAAATCGTTGCGGCAGCCCAGGAGGAGCGGTTCACTCGCAAAAAACATGATTACAACTTCCCCGACAACGCGATCCGTTATTGCTTGGAAACCGCCGGTCTCCAGCCCGAGGAACTGGACTATGTCGGCTTCTATGACAAGCCCCTGACCAAATTCGAACGTTTGTTAGAAACCTACTTGGCTTTTGTTCCGAGTGGCTATCGTTCCTTCCGGCAGGCAATGCCGTTGTGGCTAAAACAAAAACTACACTTACCCCGCGAAATGCGGCGAGGACTTCAGAACCGATACAAAGGACGATTCGTGTTTACCGATCATCACGAGTCGCATGCGGCAAGCGCTTTCTTTCCATCTCCGTTTGACCAAGCGGCAATATTGACCCTTGATGGTGTTGGTGAATGGTCCTCGACCTGCGTTGGCGTCGGTCACGGTAATAACATCACGTTGTTACAGGAAATGCAATTTCCACATTCCCTTGGTTTGCTGTATTCGGCCTTCACGTATTACACTGGTTTTCGCGTCAACAGTGGTGAATACAAGCTCATGGGATTGGCCCCCTTTGGTCGCCCGGTCTACAAAGACATGATCATGGAACACTTGATGGACCTAAAGGAGGACGGCTCTTTTCGCTTGGACATGAGCTACTTCAACTACTGTCAAGGATTGACAATGACATCGGCCAAACTGCACCGGCTGTTCGGTGCGCCTCCCAAACCACCTGAGTCCCAAATCTCGCAGCGCGAGATGGATTTGGCGGCTTCGATTCAAGCGGTCACCGAGGAAGTTGTGTTGCGTGTTGGCCGTTTTGTTCACCGCCAAACCGGCATGAAAAACTTGGTGCTAGCTGGCGGGGTGGCTTTGAATTGTGTCGCCAATGGACGCCTACTTCGCGAAGGCCCCTTTGACGAGATTTGGATTCAACCTGCGGCCGGAGACGCTGGTGGGTCGCTTGGTGCCGCTCTCTTCATTTGGCACCAACTGCTGAACAAGCCCCGCACGACTGGCAAATTGGATTCGCAGAAAGGATCGTTATTGGGACCCGAGTATTCAGACGACGAAATCGTCGAGACGCTTGAGCAAAATGGAGCTGTCTATACGACTTGTGATTCCGAACTTGAACTTTGCGAACGAGTGTCTCAGTTAATTGCTGAGGAAAACGTGATCGGTTGGTTCCAAGGCCGGATGGAATTTGGGCCGCGCGCGCTCGGCTGCCGCAGTATTCTTGGCGATGCACGCAGCCAAAAGATGCAATCCGTAATGAACCTAAAAATCAAGTTCCGCGAATCGTTTCGACCATTTGCTCCGATTGTTTTGCGTGAGGTTGTCGATCAGGTTTTCGAGATGCGAGCCGATCAAGAATCGCCGTACATGTTGCTGGTCGCGCCGGTGCGTCCAAGTCTGCGCACTCCATTGGGGCCGGAGTACGAGGAAGCGTTCGGTATTCAAAAACTGAACTACTGTCGCTCAACCTTGCCAGCGATCACGCATGTCGACTATTCCGCCCGCGTCCAAACGGTCGATCGCGTGCGCAACCCTTTACTACATGCACTGATGACGAAGTTTTACGAAATGACTGGGTGCCCAGTGTTGATTAATACGAGCTTCAACGTGCGCAGTGAGCCAATCGTCTGCACCCCTGAAGACGCATTGCGAGGCTTCATGATGACAGAGATGGATGTGCTGGTGATGGGACGCCAAATTTTAATCAAGTCGGAACAAACGAAGCAAGAAACAGACGAGACCCGTACAAAACACCTCGCGGAATTCAAATTGGACTAAAACACTTCATGGCATTAATCGAAACGAACTGGAATCCGACTGGGCGACAACTGCGGCAGTTTGGCAGCCTCTGCCTTGTGTCCTTCCCGCTGCTGGGCTGGTTATGGTCTGGAAATCTAACCGTAGTCTCAGCCCTCGCTGGCCTTGGTTTGCTCATAGCCATCACCGCTTACGTTTACCCTAAAGGGATTTCACCATTCTTTGTCGGATTGATGTTGATCACCGCCCCGATCGGAATGGTCGTCGGCGAAGTTGCCATGTTCTTGATCTACATGACCGTATTCCTACCCATCGGGATGCTCTTTCGCATTACATCGAGAGACCGTTTGCGGTTGAAAATCGATCGACATGCGACCAGTTATTGGCAGGCGAAGCGTCCACCAAAATCCGTCGGCTCCTACTATCGACAGTCTTAAACTTTCACTTACTTGGGAATATTGCATGTCAGAAAAAAAATCACGTGAAGACATGAATGAATTTGAAAGACTAGGCGAAGACGACCAATTGTCTTTGGTCAGTGAGTTCATTTTGTTCATCAAAGAGAACAAAGCGTGGTGGATGATTCCTATCGTACTCGTACTTGGCTTGGTTGGAATCTTGGTCGTCCTCAGCTCCACCGGGGCTGCACCATTCATCTACACGCTGTTTTAAGCGAGGGTGACGATCTGTACCTTGAGTAAGCACCATCAATACCACTGAATCCATTCGCAACTTCAAAATCGTCAAGCCGAATGGCGAAGACTGGGACACGTACGTTCGGCAACATGCGAAAGGTTCCATCTTTCATTACTCTGCGATGATTCGTACCTTTGCTGCAACACGGGGACTGGAGCCGTATGCCTACGCCTCCATGGGCCCTGATGGGCGGATTGTGGCATTATTGGTGAGTTGTCACGTTAAGACCCTACCTCGATTTTCGGCGATGTCGTCCCGGGCCGTGCAATTCGCGGAACCTCTTTGCGATCCGAACCCTACGGGGGTCGCGGCGTTGAGCGAGCTTGTCGCCATGCACGACAAGCACATGCGCTCGCGCTCGTTACTTTGTGAAGTCCGCTCGATTTGTTCACCTACGTCGGAACGAGATGCCCTTACAGCAAGCGGTTACGCACACCTCGACTACATCAACTATGTTGTCGATACCAAACAGAACAAAGAGATTCTTTGGAGCAATGTGAAGAAAAACTTGCGGCAAAAGATTCGCAGCACGCTTTCCAAGGGTGTAATTCTTAGAGACGATAACACTTTGGAAGGAGTCGGCAGGTTGCACCAGTTATTACGATCAAGTTACGGTCGAGCTAGGGTGCCTTTGCTCGGCTTAGACTTATTCGAAAATACTCTGGCTAATCTGCCCTCGCAATGCATTCGAATACGGACTGCATTTTTGGACGATTTGCCGGTTGCCTCGATTATTTCATTGGTGTTTGGCGATCGAGTTTTCTCTTGGTACGGTGGAACGCTACGAATCAACGGACTTTCGCCCTTCGCCTGCATAGTCTGGGATGACATCGCTTGGAGCAGCGAAAATGGATATGCTTATTACGATTTCGGCGGCGCGGGTTGGCCCAACGAGAACTATGGGCCTCGAAAATTCAAAGCCGACTTCGGCGGCATTGAGGTTCGGTACGGTAGATACATGCTCACGTACTCCGAATTGAGGTTGCGATTAGCTAAACTTGCATTTCAATTGTCACAGCGAATGGGAGCCTGGTCCTCCGAATCGAAGGGGAAGCAGAAACACGGAGAAGAAGTCCATGGGTAACGGCAAGGATCATTCACAAGGCTCGGCGAGTTCGCATTTCCGAAAGCCGAAAAGCAGACGGCGAAGACTGGCATTTACCTTCGTCACGATTGGCTTGAGTACCCTGATGGCTGCGTTTTTGGCCGAAGTTGCATTGCGGTTATTCATCGATCAAGAAGCGAAACGCCTAGCGACTTACGATGAAATGCTCGGCTGGCGTGGGCGGCCACATGGAAGCGGAGTTTACGTTCGAAAGATCGACAACATTCGCGTGCCGTTTCACTACAACAATTTGGGGTTTCGCGATGAAGATATTGCCCAAAAGCCACCCAATGTTCGCCGCATTTTGATGCTTGGGGACTCCTTTATTGAAAGCCTCGAGGTCGAGTATCCTAAAACCTTTCCGGTTTTGCTTGAGCGGTATGTCAAAGAAGGCTCGCTCGATTGGGAAGTGGCAGTCGTTGGCTCTCAAGGCTATTCAACCTCTCAGGAATTGCTCGCGTTCCGTAAATATCAAGATGTCATTTCGCCAGATATTGTATTGCTCTGCTTCTATTGCGGCAATGATTTTGAGGATAACCTGCGACCTAAGTTTGCGTTCCTCGACGATGCGGGGAAACTTGAAATCCCGAGTAACGAGGAACCGAAATGGAAACATACAACGCGAGGACTTCAACGCTGGTTGTACGAGTCGTCTCACCTTGCCTTCTTGTTAAAGAACAGCCTCGAATCGACGGCGAATATCAAACTACAGCCAGATTCGAAGTCCGCAACGAAAGCCGATAAAACCTACATGCAAGAGATTACTAAGAAACTCGTAATGAAATTGGCAGAAGAGGTTCGTGCGAAAGGAGCCGAATTCCAAGTTGTTGTCATCCCGTTTCGAGACGACTTGATTGCGGGCAACCAGGAGGATACGTCCTTTATTGGAGGCGTTTGTGCCGACAACAACATACCCATTCTCGACTTGTCGCCACTTTTGAATGCCGACAAATTCTTCGAAACGGACGTTCACTTCAATTTGGATGGGCACGAAGTTGTGGCTCACGCAATCCATGCTTTTGTAGCTAGTTCGCTGGTCAAGACTAAGGAATAAGGCGTTGATGCGTATTGCATTCCTGACGAATAAGACTGCAGTCGTAAGCATGCCAGTTTTTGAAAAATTGGTACGCGGAAATGAAGTGGTTTTAGCCCACACGTTTTTCTATGACACGATCTCCGTCGGGCGAAGTTCGCCTTTAGCAGTTCTTTCACAGTTCGGTTTCCGGCGGATTGCTACCAAGGTAATCGAGGCCCTTACCAGCAACCTTCGAAGGCAACTGGGGAAACGTCTCCGGACAAAATGGTTGAGAGCAAAATCCCCCTTCGAGCTGGCAGTGATCAACGACCTTCCGCACTCTACGATTACCGACATGAATGCCCCAGAAACGATTGCGTTTTTGCGAGGGCTGAACGTGGATGTCGTGTTGGTGTGTGTTTGCAAAAACATTCTGAGCCGTGAACTATTGTCGATGCCCAATGTGAAGTTCGTGAATACTCACGCGTCACTCCTGCCTCGGTATCGCGGCCCGACTCCGACTTTTTGGATGCTTTACCACGGTGAGCCGGAAACCGGTGTGACTTTCCATTTGATGACACCGAGAATTGACGACGGAATGATCCTGGCCCAGCGATCCATGCCATTGGATCACCACGAATCGGAGTTTCAGATCGAACAGGAGGTGTTCCGACTTGCCGCAACGCTCGTCGATGATGTTTTGCAGAATCTAAATTCCGGCCAACTTCAGGGAGCGTCAAACTCACCGCAAAAGGAATCATCCAGCTACCACACTTTTCCGACGTCCATCCAGCGGAAAGAATTGAAACGGAGCTTGGCCAGAAGACGCTAAGTCGCCTCAAGGCAGGCTAGGAATCTGACGAACGGGGCATTTTCCTGGTCATTTTGCCTTGAGATCTTTTAGCAGCTCGGGAACGGGCAAACCATCCCATTCGGGCAGCAGATCGAACGCGGTCTGGTTTATCATTCCAACACCCCCAGCGAATACATTGAGAATCGACAGTTGTTGGCCACTGAGTTCCATCGAACCCGACGAATGATCTGCTTCCCCGCGAGTCGAAACCTGTAAGTGAGTATTGTTCAATCGTCCATTCCCACACGTGGCGACAATCACGGCTTAAGCTGACGTAAACATTGACCACACAGGTTCGTTCGAAAATTTAACCACAGAGGCACGAGGCACACAGAGATTTATTTTTCCAAGCGAACTGATTGCTCGATGGTTCAAGAAGCGACCCTCTTGATGCCTTGTAGCATCGTTTTTTCGTGAAAATTCAAGATGAGTCCTTGATTCCAACCTCCTTGCCTAAGTCGAGCAAGTGCTGTTGCGGTGTGTAGTGGTGTCAATGACTCAGCACATGCTGAAAACACTGGTGTTTTTGAAGCAACAACGAGCGGGACCTCAGCTTCCATGCTCAGTGGCTCTCCATCGATCAAGAGTGGAATCTTTTTATTTCGTAGAAAATCGAGGCCTTTGTCGCTCAGTTCGTGACATAGACATTCCTCGTAGGTACTTGCGAGAAGTCCAGGTCCAAGTTGACGGTGCACTTCAATGGCGCTGAGTACAATGATTGCGGAAACGGCGTCGAAACGCTTGATCCCACGAATCTCCCCGAGTTCAATCGGCGGCGGGACTTGCCATTCACGCGACTCTACACGGCGGCGAATTCCCTCTTTCAAGGTGGCTACATTGAAATTGATCAGCAGCCCAAGCGGAAATTTCCCGATTCGCAGGTAGGTCAACAGTTGAGCGTCATGAATACCTTGGAGCTGGGATACAACTTTAAGCTCCAACGGCAGCCGTTCTTCTACCAACAGGTCCAATCGATATCCACAATCGAGTCGCACGTTCTTGTAGCTCAACGGCAAAGGAACTTGTCGGCGGTTGGCAACACCGATTTTGGAAAGCCGAATCGAAAGCGCTTCCTCATAAGCTATTTCCTTAAGTTCGGGCCCAAGTTGTCGGTGTACCGCGATAGCCGCTCCAATCACAACACCTGTCAGCTCGTTGTCTTTACTTAGATTCATAAAAGCGTCCTAACCACAGAGGCACGAGGCACACACAGAGCTACTGTCAATACTATACCAAATCATTCTCTGCGATCCTCGTGCCTCTGCGGTTCACTATGCTTGTGGTCCGAATGGACCGGGTATCCAACCACAGAGGCACGAGGCACACAGAGTTATTGTCAATACTTTACCAAAACGTTCTCTGCGATCCTCTTGCCTCTGCGGTTCACTATGCTTGTAGTCCGAATGGATCGGGCATCCAACCACAGAGGCACGAGGCACACAGAATTGCTGTCAATAGTTTAGCAAAAACTTCTCTGCGATCCTCGTGTCTCTGCGGTTCACTAACCCAGACGATGTCTCTTGAGGGGTGGTAATATCCCCCGAGTAAACTCGGGGGCATTTCACGGCCCGGTGGTGGGGAATTTCTCGGCTGCGGCGCTAGGAATTTGAACGACGAGCGGCACGATGGTTTCGGATACGGTTGGCCAGCGGCCATTTTGCATGGCGGTGGCGCGAATGGTGACGGATCGTTGGCCAACCAAAGTGGGATCTTTGCCGATGCGAAGCGAAATCGTTGTTGTTCCTTCATTCGCCAGAACATTCACAGGCTCGGCAACGGCCAAGTGTGGATGATTCTCATCTGGGACTAGTGCCAACCGAACTACTTCGTTTAGCCTAACACTGCGAGAGACTTTCAAAGGAATTTCAATCGTTTCCTCAAGCGTTACCACTCGCTCGCTCGGCTCATGCGAAAGCTTCAACAAGGCACCTTCCAAACTCATCACAATGAAACCATCCATAATGCCAGTGACATGACGAACATTTCCTTTTGGATCAGCCACTTTTGCCACCCCAATAACATTGATGCGGGCGGTTAAGTTCGTCTCCAACCATTCGGGCATGAACACAGGATATTGCACTTGATCTACCCGAGCGGGCACGATTAGTTCGGATCCACGAATGCCGCGCCGCTGCCGCTGCTGAGCCGAGGCCATTTGCAATTGAATCGATCCCTCAAAACCTTCCAGACGCTCGATGAGCACATCGGCGGGATACGTAGTGCCACGATTTACTATCCTTCCGCCGTCCTGTACCGCTGATTTCACTTTGCAGCGTGTCTTGAGGGTCGTCGAAATCAGTATCGGTCCGAAGCGATGCTCGATGGTGCGATCATTAACTGTCGCCGTGGCAACAAGCGTTGCGAGTTGGGAGCCTGCGGATGCATCCGCTGCAGCGGTAATCGTTAGTTTCACTTCTCCAGTCCCTGGCTTCTTGGCCGGACGCTGATCCCCTTTCGCTGGCGTGGGTGGCGTTGGTTTCGCGGGAACTTCAAGCACACTCGCGCCCAATGGCAAGTTGTCGATCTTCAACTCGATGCGTTCGTCCCAAGTGCCCCGTCTCGCGGTTTTCACGACGAGTTCGGCTTGGCCTCCGATGGGAACGTCAAGCCTGTCGGGAGCTTGTAGCGTGAAATCAACAATCGATTCGAGGTCTTCAATCAACAAACGATAAACGCTGGCGCGCGAAGGTTCGACGCCCGAACAATCACTCACTTGTATTTCGTAGACACCATCTTCCGGCACAACGAACACCACCGCGGCATCGACCGTGTCGGGCAAATCGTCGTTGCGAGCCAGTTCCTTGCCGGCTGGGGAGAGCACGACAATGGACGGATCTACCGGTGAATTCAAGCGGGCCGCTTCCACTTTGAATCGCAGCGAATCCCCCTTTTTTGCTACGACCGTATAACGATCCAAAGGCATTTGGACGTCGGCATCGAGGTGATCCAAAATGCCGCTAATCGCAGTGGGGACGGTGAGTTGACGTTGTGTCGGTTCATTCGACTCAGGTTCGAGGGAGTCGCTCTCCTCGCCGAGCAGAATCGTTGCTCGCGCCCGACTGGAACCGGTATCGAAAATGAAAGGGTAGTCGTCGCCCGCTACGTTCGCTGGAACCGAGACGCTCTGCGTGATCGATTCCAATTGAAGCGAGCCGGTTGCCACTCCCCAGCCCATTATTTCCACCTGCGTTTTCTTACCGCGCGCCAACACACACGGGAGTGTGGCCACCACGCGCGGTCCCTGCTCAATCGTCAAGCGATAGACGTATCCGCGATCGCCCGCGAAATCGATATCGCGTACTTGAATCATATAAGTGGAGTCAGCCAGAGCGTCAAACATGACCACAGCCCCTCCGCCTATCGTGTCTGCTGCGTCGGCCAATAATGCCCCATTTGCATCGCGGACGCTGAGCATTCCCGAGAACGGTTGGCCAAGGCGATCGTCAAGCCGACAAGTGACTAGTCCGGCTGCCGTTGTTTTGAAGCGATAGTTATCGATCTCCGTGATCCTCGAAATGCGGCCGGAGATCACAACAGGGAGACTCGGAACGTCGAGTGTTGCTGCGTGTTTCTCTGGCTCGATAAATTCCGCAAGATCGCCCACCATGAACGTGCCGACATTGGAACCGCCATTCGCATTCGCCACCTGCCAACGAATCGGGCCAGGGGGCATATCGGATGGAATGGTGATTCGCGCAGGAACCTCGCGGGCTAGGGGCGGCTGCGCGATGCCTGCCTTGGTTCCAAACCAATAGGGAGGTGGCGTGAGAATGAATTCGCCCGCCGGCCCAGTTAGTTGGATATTCAATCTTGGATCATGCACGAATACTTGCATGTCGGGCGTCCAATCATAACTTCCCAACTGCACGTCCACGGTTGTACCTGCACGCCCGCTGGGCGGATACACATAACCTATTTGCGGTCGCACATTCTGCGCAGCGACTTGGCCCAGTAAGGCGATGATCAGCAGCGCGTTGAGCATGAGATTGCGTTTCTCTTGGTAATGCGAATTGTTCTACACCAAGCCTGGAATGACTTTGCCGCCGCTGACAATCGGGACGGGACGACCGAGCGGAGTGGTGTAAGTCTTGGTCGTGTCCACCCCTAATTTATGGAAGAGAGTGCAGATGACATCCTCCACGCCATACGGTTCCGTCGTCGGAAAAGCGCAATGCTTATCGGTGGCGCCAATCACTTGCCCGGCTTGGATGCCTCCACCGGCCCAGAGCACGGTTTGTGTCATTGACCAATGGTCCCGACCTGCCCGATTGTTAATTTGTGGCGTTCGTCCCATTTCGCCCATCATGATCACGAGGGTCGAATCGAGGAGTCCGCGCTCATGCAGATCGGTCACCAACGCGCTAAAGGCTCGGTCCGCCGATGGAATCAAGTCCTCTTTCAAACTCGGAAATTGCGAAAAATGCGTATCCCATGAGCCGTTGTCGATCCCCACAAATCGCGAACCCGCCTCCACCAACCGCCTCGCCAACAGCGAGCATTGTCCCAGTGAAGTGTGTCCATAGCGTTCGCGAACTTTGTCGCTCTCCTGAGCAATATCGAACGCTTTGCGGGCGTCAGGCGCGGTGATCATTTGATACGCTTTCTCGTAATAAGTCGACATGACCGCAGGACGATTGCGATCCCCAGCGCTCGACGGTTTCTCCATGAGGCCGAGCAAACGACGACGGCGGTCGAGTCGTTCCGTCGATACGCCGGGTGCCAGACGCAGATCGCGCACTTCAAAATCCGGCTGAACGGGATCGGTTTCCAGTACGAAGGGTGCGTACTCAGGACCATAAAAACCAGGGCCACCGGATTCCATAGGATCTGGTAAATTGACATACACCGGAATATTACCGCGCGGCCCAAGCTCGCGGGAAACAATCGATCCTAACGAGGGATACAGTAAATTGTTTGGTGCCCCGCCTGCTTGTCCATCGGCGAACGCTGCTTTGTAACCGGTCATGCAGTAGTGGTAGCCGGTGTTGTGTCCGTTGTCTTTGTGGCTGTGCGAACGCAGCAAGGTAATCTTATCGCAAATCCGCGCCGTAAGCGGGCAATGTTCACCGACAAACGTACCGGGAACGTTGGTGGAGATCGGTTTGTAGGGACCGCGAATCTCCACTGGGGCGTCCGGCTTAAGGTCCCACATATCGATCGTGCTCGGACCTCCTTCGAGAAATAGAAAGATGACGCTTTTCGCTTTGGCCGGTTTGCCGGTCCCCGCGACAGCTTCTAACTCGAGCAAGCGAGGCAGGGTAAGGCCACCGATGAGGCCGACCGAACCGAGACGCAATGCCTGGCGCCTTGAGATACGATCGCAGTAGTTATGGTACATAGATTGCCTCAATGATTGTATAAAAACTCTTTGCTATTCAGGAGCGCCCAAAGGATGTCTTCGGTTGTCTCCCGTCGATCCTGACCCTTGGTAATAACATCGATGGCGGCAGTGCGTTCCATGTCACTGGGGTAACGCGTCAGCGCGGCTAGGAATAGTTCCTCCACGATCGTTTCCGGAGTGTTGGTCTCCACCGCTAGCCGTGCGGCGAGTCCCTCGCGAGCGTGAATTTTCCTCATGACTTCTGGCGAATTCATAAGGTGCAACGCCTGAGCGATGCTCGGTTCATTGCCGCGCTCACACTCACAAACGCTCGCCCGAACAGGCCGGCCAAAAATCCGAAAGAAAGAGTGGGGCAACTTATTATCCCAAATTTGAATGGCGCGATACCCTTCCGGCCATCCCTGGAATGACTCATTCACACCCGTAACTTGGCTAATTGCGTCGATCAACACTTCGGCCGGTAAGGCCTTGTTCGCAGCGTGGGAGAAGTTCTGATCGTCGCTTGCGTTGCTCGATGTGGTGGAGGAACTCAATTGATATAACCGCGAGGCGAGCAATGTCCGGGTAAATGCCTTGAGATCGTAGCGTATCGAGCGCATGAATTGGGCGAGTTCATCGAGCAACGGTTCGTTCGTGGCGGGGTTGGTCGTTCGTAAGTCGTCAATTTGCTCGACCAACCCACGCCCAAAATAATGGGCCCAAAGTCGATTTGCGATCATCTTTGCGAAGAACGGGTTGTCGTCGGCGGTCATCCAGTTGGCTAGAGATACACGACGATCTTCATACGTACCAAACTCAATTGGCTCAGCCCCCAAGGGCTTGGCTGCAATCGACAAACCGCTGCGGGTATGTTTCAAATTCTGACCTACACCCGGCACAACTGCTTCACCTCCATCGGCGAGTTTCTTCCGTGTGACGCCGCTGAACAAGCCGGCCATCGCAAAGTAGTCGTCCTGGCTCCAACGATCCGATGGATGATGATGGCATTGCGCGCACTCGATTCGCACGCCCAAGAAAACTTGACTCACGCTTCGCGCTAGCAGTTCTGGAGTATCGAGGGCTTTATAGTACGCTGCGGGGCTCTCGGCTTTCATGTTTCCTTTAGCCAAGAGCAGTTCCCTG
>JANMLD010000399.1:0-14794 GCA_031372345.1 Pirellula sp. | reverse complement strand
TACCTCTGTGAACGCTTCGATGCGTCGGTTGCCCGAACACACGCATCACTCGAGGCCAAGGTGACTGGCTAGGTCTTTCCTCGTACGACTCTTTCATTCGCTACCTCTCTCCGGCTTGCGCCGACGCACCCTGACACCTTTCACCTTTTCAAAAGGCTAATTACCCCAATCCAACACGCTTCCCCGCCGCTAGTAGCCACTTCAGTCTAACCCATCCTGCAGGCCAACGCCACGTTCATATAAGATGGGAAATCCTTGCGGAAATGGAAGCAACCTGTCGGCCACTCAACTGGAATCGAACGAGTCTCGCCGGGACCAGCCCGCGTTTGTCGGTATATCGTATCTAGTCTGTTTTTGTGTTCAACCCATCGATTAAGCTCAGTCTGGTAGACTACTGGTTCGGGTTTTATTCGGAACGTATGGACACTATTTGGATTCTCTCCTCCCGCGATTTTGTGTCGAATTCGCATCAAAACAAGCAGGGGGCAAACAAAGACAAACGGACACTCTGGTTTAACGGCAAGAACACCAAAGCACAAACGGAGCATGCAAAACCTCAGTTTTCAGAAGTACATTGCCAACGACTTCCGCCGAATCCTCGAAGAAGACCCGGATGCATAATCAACCATGGACAACGATGAATTGCCAAGATCAGAGATCCTTCTGTATCAAACCGAAGATGGTCGGACTCGCATTCAGTGCCGATTTGAGAAAGAGACGATTTGGCTTACGCAAAAACTGATGGCGGATCTATTTCAGAAAGATGTTCGAACAATCAATGAGCATATTCAGAACGTCTTCGCCGAGGCCGAATTAACGCCCGATTCAGTTATCCGGAAATTCCGGATAACTGCCGCCGATGGGAAAACCTACGATACCCAACACTACTCCCTAGAAATGATCCTGGCCGTTGGATACCGGGTGAAGTCCCCACGCGGCACCCAGTTCCGCCAATGGGCTACGGCTCGATTGACCGAGTACCTCGTAAAGGGCTTTGTCATGGACGACGAACGGCTCAAGAACCCGCCTAGCCCTGGCGTGCCCGACTACTTCAACGAGTTGCTGGAACGCATTCGCGACATCCGAGCCAGCGAACGACGGATGTATCTACGAGTCAAAGAGATTCTCGCCTTGGCCGCCGACTACACGCCCGCAGAAGCTGAAACGCAACTCTTTTTCAAAACCATTCAAAACAAACTCCACTTTGCCGCCACCGGCAAAACGGCTCCCGAACTCATCGCAGGTCGAGCCGATGCATCGCAGCCCAACATGGGTTTAACAACTTGGAAAGGGGATGTGGTAAGCAAAGGGGACGTTAACGTTGCTAAGAATTATCTATCTGAATCTGAGATCCAAGAACTGAATCGGATCGTGGTCATGTTTCTCGACTATGCTGAGGATCAAGCGAGACGGCGCAAGCAAGTGTTCCTAAACGACTGGACGACAAAGCTGGACGAATTTCTCCGATTCAACGAACGCCAAGTACTCCCCGACGCGGGCTCGGTATCGCGAGAATCGGCAGACGAAAAAGCTCAACAGGAATACGAGCGATTCAGCGAACGCCGCCGCACCGCAATCGAAGCCCAAGCGGAACAAGACCTGATGCGTGAACTCGAAGATACGGCTAAAAAGTTATCGAAGCGTAAGAAGAAACCTAAGGATGATGATTCATGAATTTTCGAACCTCAATTCGTATCGTTTCTTTGTTCTTTTCTTCAATGATATGGTGCAAAGGCGATGTCTGTAGCTGAGACGTGAGTCTATGAAAAGCTACTGCCGAGCCATGTTAGGCTGTACCTCATCGGGAAGCGTGTGTACTTTTGGAGATCATATCGAGGGACCACGCTCTACGGAGCCGCCAAGGAACTCACGACAGGTTTTCCGCCTCTAGACAATCAACCGCAACTGACGTTCGGACCAACCACCCAGCGCTTTACTGGTAAGCCTACAAGGCGTCACTTTTTAGAATTGGTCGACGAGAGCGTTGCTTAGACTCGCGCTCGGGCCAGCCCACGCGCGTCTCCAGAACAACGACGCAGAATCTAATCCTTTATATGTTCGTTGCTTTTTACGATCGACTAAGCATCAAAATTGAATTCGAATTGGCGATGTGAATTTGAATCTTGGCGTGACCACGAGAGATCACGACCGATCAATAGTTCGGTCATTTTCGCGTGATGGGTATTTTTCATTGCAACCAATTCCATATCGAATTGCAAATGCGTCGCTAGATCACGAACGCCTTCAGCGTCGTCGTAGGTCATCAAAAATTCACCGTTCAATGACGCCGTAAGTTTGAACAATGCGGAATGATCTAAATCACAGTGACGGTAAAGTCGCGATCCAGCTTTCTTACCTGATGCGGTGTAGGGTGGGTCGATGAAAAATATTGCATTGGAGGTATTCTTGTGAGCAGTAATGACTTCGATTGCGTCCCCTTCGATCACCGTGAAACGGTGCCGAATTTCACAGATGGCAGTTATTCGATCGGCGAGCGTTTTTGCATACCAACGCGACTTTAGACCTTTTCCGTTCTCACCTGATTTCATCAAGCTCGCGCCAGGAGCAAGTATACCACCATGAAACATTCGGTTCTTAATTATCGTACGAAAAGCCATATCTTCTATTGCTTGCGAGTCTTCAGCAAGGGTGTGGCGAACATTCTGTTCTGTCACCTCGAACGTCAATATTTTTTCACGGAGAATTGGATACAAGTCTGAACAAATACACTGCCAAACGGCAACGACATCAGGGTCCTTTTCAACGAGAATCACATGTTCGACGAAATCCTCAAAGGCAGCGGTAAGTCCGATGATTCCTCCGCCAGCAAATGGTTCGACTAGTAACTCTGGCTTTCGATCAAGACTCTTCCACCATTTCCTTGCCAACGGGACGAGCCACGTTTTTCCACCCGGATATCGAAAGGGGCTTCTTTTGGGAACCGATGCGACGTTTACAATTTTCCTTGTTGTCATTTGAGCTATCCCTCCACGATTTGATCGAGAGTTGGCGCATCGGGTGGATTGTTGTCTTCTAGTTTGTCGTCCAATTTGTCTTGGAGCACAGCAATGAATTCGTTATGTTTCCAGGTTCAGATTTCGTGAGTGTGATAAGTGCAGATTCGAAGCCGGTGTATACAGTCCGAGTCCGCTGCAGGCGATATCTATTTGATGCTTGATCGAATACCAGGTCGTAGATCAACCAAGCCATTTCGGCTTTGCTTGCCGACACTTCTTTGAGGTTCGGAAGCGTCGCGAAGAAATTGGAATCAAGTGCAACGGCCGACTTCTTTCCCCACGCATGAATTATCCCACCTTTGTAAAGCAGTTGCGGTGCAAGTCGCTTGCGCGAAGATGACAGGAAATCGGGGTGCGGATAGTTAACCTCTGTTCGCCAATTCATATTCCAGTTTGCTTCGGGCGAGTCCATGAAACGCTCAAACGGTCGTCGCACGTTACCGGAGATATAGACTGCTTGGACTTCCAACGCGCCAAAGTCGGTGATTTTCCCGCGATCGTCGTATGCGACGAGAACCACATCGATGTTTTCAGCCGAACCGTCGTTCTTGTCACGCAACCTGACTTCAGTTAGCGACGTCCAGGTCGCATTCGGCTTGAAAAAGAAATTTGCCGCGTCGGTTGCAATCGCCCACTCTTGCCGAAACCGGATCGGGCAAGTGATCACGGTTTTCCCGTCATGGAACACGGAGCAAGTTCCAAGTGGGTCGTTGGCCTTGTCTTTCGTGCAGTTAGGGACTTTATTGTTGAATGGGCAAAGTCTGCTTAATCGGTGTCGTGTAGCCATTTCCGAATGGTTGTTGCACGGAAACCCAAACACCTCTGCAAGAGGGTGGAGGGGCAATGCCAGAGGTTGCGTTGTCTTTTGTTTGGGTGCCTTCTTAGCCATAGGCGTCAGTGTACCAAATCGCTCTACAAAGGTCACTCGCTATTGGAAAGGGCCGCAAACGGGGATTGACACGACGCTTTGGCAACGAACGACCAAGTTGTCCGAGAGGAGACAGCGGGGGAGACAACCGGGGGAAGAAAACCGGGGGACACCAGAAAGCGCCGGGATAAACCGGATTGGAGTTGGGAATGAAAGAGTCCTTCAAAGAAGATTTAGCCAATCACTTTGGCCATGAGTCGTACGCTGACGACGGTAACGTCGTGGGTGTAGCAACGGCAGTGGTATATGCGGACGATATCGTCCTTGGTTTCACCGAACGAATCAACGCAGAACGATGTCATGCATCATTGCGTGAACGATTCGCCACGTATGGACTTGCGTTGCATCCGGAAAAGACTCGGCTGATTGAATTCGGTCGATTCGCTTCGGAGCGTAGGCACGAACGAGGCGACGGTGAACCGGAGACCTTCGATTTTCTGGGCTTAACCCATCGCTGTGGTATAACCAAAACCAAAGGGTGGTTCACGGTCGAGCGCACAACGATCGCAAAACGCATGCGTCAGACGCTGGCCAATGTCAAACTACAACTCATCAAGATGCGGCATGTTCCGCTCGGCGATGTGGGTAGATGGCTTGGGCGCGTTGTTCGAGGATGGATGAATTACTTCGCCATTCCTGGCAATATGCGGCGGATACGCGAGTTTATCGATGAAGTCTCCAAACTGTGGTACCGTCAAGTGCAACGTCGTAGCCAGCGTTCCCGCTGGACTTGGCCACGCGTGCGGCGGCTCATTCGAACCTATCTTCCCCGTCCGAAGATTGTCCACCCTTATCCGGAAATCCGTTTTCTCGACCGACTTGCGGCAAGCCCCGATGAGGTAGTTCTTCACGTACGGATCTGTGCGGGGGATGGCCAGCAATGGCCATTCCTACCGCGACCACTTTCATATGTGCGGTCTCGATTTCCCGAACGTCGAATTGAAATAATTTCGGCACGGACTACTTGCTACTCGCTTGCTACTCGCGAAATTGGTTCAGTCTCTCTATTTCGATTCAAATCAATAAGCGCAGACAACCACCTTTGCCTGCATTCCCACAAGGCGTCACATTTTAGAATTGGTCGACGAGAGCGTTGCTTAGACTCGCGCTCGGTAGAACTTGCGATGCGTTTTACGACTGCGAGCCTCCGAAACACTCTTTGCCGTTCCGGCTACGTTCTTAAACGCTCTTCCAAAATCCTTCACCATGGCTGCCCAAAGCGTGGGCTCGATGCCAAGTCGTTCCAAGACTGGCGGTGCAGTTAGTGGTGTGGAACCTCGTTTCCCAGCTACCTTGTCGCGTGCTAACCAATCCAGGATTTCCAGATACTCCGCTTCGGCCATCGCCAGAAAACCCTTGTCGCTACTTCGCTTGCCATTGCGGCTAGCATCTGGTCCCAATGGATCCTTGCGTTCATCGATAGACACCGGAGCAAGAAGCGCATCGGCCCGTGAAGGAGTCGCAGATTCCAACGCTGCTCTTTCAACGTCAGGTGGCAGTTCCCCGCTCGAATCCACATCTAAGGCAGTTGCCTTGATAGCTTGAACACGGCGTTGTACTGACGTGTAATCGCTTTGCTCAAGAGTTTCGGCCATGTCTGCTCGAATTGGATTCAAATCGATGTAAGCTGCACATGCCAGTAACGACTCTTCATCGAGAATTCGAACGGCTTTGTAGCGGCCTTGCCAAAATCTGCCCAGACCCTTTCCATCTTCTCCATTAGCCCGCATGGCGATGTACTGACACAGCAGCCGCATCCACCACGAAAGATCGCTCAAACGGAGGCGAATAGTCGCCAATCGGACCGGATCGTTTCGGATGGCATTCAGTTCGAATTCGGTCGGGGCGGCTGGCACTTTGACCCACTCTCCATTGATTTCCAGTTTGACTTTTCTGGTCGGGCACAACTGCCACCAATGCAGCGAAACTTGGGTATCGTCCCAAGTCGCAACGACGTCTGCCCGTGACCTGAGCAGTAAATGAATGTGATTCGACATACACGAGAAGGCCAGAAGGTCTATTCCGAAATTGGCTGCAAGGTGCTTGAGTTTTTCTTCGAGCCAGCGTTTTCGGTGATCGAAATTCTTGCCGGAACGCTCATCGACCCCCATGAGGTAGGAAGAGCGGACCGTTTTTCCAAGTCTCTAAGAGTCTCGCCAGGTCGATGAAATAGACCCAGTTGCCGCCCTGTCCGTCGCTAGCCAAATAGTCCGCAGGCTCATCCGCAGTTCGTCGCACCATTGCTTCGTCGATCATTATATTTACCTTGCGTGTGTTGTCACAAACCAACTGTGTCATCCCGCGCGACAGTTCCCTCGGCCCATGTGGGCCGATGTATTGTCGGGAGAACCTATTCCTTTCGGCGTTCCCAAGTCTCCGTTGACAGATTTGAATTTGATATTCCGGCCAATCCGCACTACGATAGTGAGATGAGTTCCCATCCAGACAAGCATATTCGAGAGGCGATTGAATTCGCGGAAAGTCTCGGTTGGACTTTCGAAAAATCAGGCCCTCACGCTCATTCTTTTGGGATTCTCTACTGCCCGCAGAATGAACGCGGGGCTTGCAGAATTGTGGTCTACTCCACACCCAAGACACCTTTCCTTCATGCCCAGCGAATTACCCGGGCGGTCAATAAATGTCCTCATGGAGAAGATCAAAATGGCTAACTACTCATTCGAAGTGGTTCTAATCGACGCAACGGAAGTTACGGTGGAAATGGCCGACAAGCTTTTCGAAGCCGGTGGGGACGACTGTCTTGCTTCAAGTCGCGATGGAATTGTCACCGTCGCTTTTGATCGTGAAGCAAGCTCGACGGAAGAAGCGATTCGATCCGCTCTTCAAACTATCCATAAAGCGGGTTATGCAGCCAAATCGGTCATCTTTGAACCGGCCTCTTTTCAGGTCTAAGCGGTTTCAGTTGACCAAATGGTTATCAAAGGCACTGTTCACAACGGACACATCAGAATTGAAGGCTCCATGCTTCCCGAAGGAACGCAAGTGCTGATTACGCCGATCAAGTCACCAGATTCGGACGCTTTACCGGTGCGTGATTTAACCGGCCTAAAGACCGAGATTCACCGAATAGCCTCCCTCGCGTGTGAGAACGACGCCAATGATGGCTTCTCTGGAGCAGTTCATGACAAAGTACTTTACGGAAATTGAACGTGGTATTTGTTGACACTGGCCTAGTATCGCTTCGTTCGACCACCACTTTCAGACGACTGGCCGCTTCCTTTTAGACCCTTAAAGTCACTCGCCACATCCCATCTCCTTTGCTTGCCACGCACAGTACTGCACGAGGTTGATCGTGCCATCAACGTTCACAGGCGCACCTTCGCTCAACGCATTTCTCCTTGGTTGGGCATCTCGCTTATTTCCGATCCAGCAAATGACATTTTTATCAGCTCAGCAGTGAGGCTTTATGCTGCGAAATCGGCTAGACTGCAGTATGCTGGTTCGAAAGGACGCGTTTTCCTTTTATTCCATTACAATTCACGTAAAGTGTTCAAACCATGACACGAACATCGCTGTCCCTCGCAATGGCATTTGGATCTGGCTGCCTCATTACGGCAACTGCGTTCTCGGGTTGTAGCAAAGCAGCCGATCGGACACTGACCGTTTTTCAGATTCAGAGCAGCAAGACACATCTTGGGCAGTTTCGTATCGACACAAGTAGCCTGCCAGAAAACGCCATTGAGACCAGAACCGATTCCGCCAGCCCTGGTGACCCTGTGACGCGAATCACATTGAATTCGGACCTCGAAATAGAGCTGGTTTTGCGGCTAGTAAGCAAAACAAGTTCCGTTGCACTTGAATACACCCCGAATCGTTGAGTGCCGAAATCAAGTGAGGATGCTCTAAAGCGGCTATTTCGGCCGCGTTGGTTTTCTCTTATGTGGATTTGAATCCGATTCGAGCCACCATTGCTGAGACGATTAAAAATCGGCGGTTTGAAAGACCTTCACGTTGACACCGGCGGAATCGGGAACCGAAAAGTCTTTGGTTGACTTCCCCTCGGGCACAACGTGCTTGTCTTGAACTGCATTGAATATCTGCTTTCCTTGGTAGTACATTGGAATTCGAACGCCATCGTACCCCGCAATGGTCACGTCGTAATTCCCAGGCAGGATTCCCGGGTCGGGTTCCGTGGAAGAGTCAAACTTGCCATCTTTGACGGTGAACATACGAAGCTTTGCGCCGCGGGCGTTCACATCTGGAGTGAAAGTGACATTGCCCGCAGGAATTGGCTGCCCTTTGAACGTGACGGTTCCGGAGATTTGCGCCATCGGTGGAGATGAATCACAACCTGACAAAACGAGCAAAGCTGTGGACAAAACGAGAAATCGCAACATCATTGAACCATGCTTAAAGTAGGTGAAATAAATGGGAGAACAAACGACACATCCACGCACTGACGCATCGTTATGTTCGCCAGTACGTGTTTGCGTTCCAATTGTTTTCATTCCGTCAAACATCACTGGTCCCAATCAGCGCCGTTTGCATTTCCGTCGGTCGGCAGACAAACGCGATCGAACGTTACTACATTAATGCTTGAACTAACGGTTCGAACGCTTCCATCGGCGATCCCGGCCGTCATCACACCTCCGTGCATGGCTTGAGGCCGACGCCAGTCACATCTTGTTTCTCGAATGCCATCTTGAATTCCACCTGGGTTGGGTACTCCATTGAATGGATTGCGAAATCCAATGTCACTGCGAGGTCCTGGCCCGGCTGCATAATTTGCGGGGTTTCGGAGGACTCCATTGAGGACCGGACAGTCCCACCAAGTGTACCCGTCCGCCCCACCCCCATTGTTGGTCAGATTCAAGTCCGTTGCTGCAGGAGCGCCGTCGACCCATGCACTGTGTGTTGCATGCCGGCCGCCACGCGCCCAAATACTAAACGTAAAGGATCCGGTAGACAGATTGGGAGTCACACCTGCAGTCGGATAATCTTGGCCATAGCAAGCCGCTTGCCTTTCCACGACGAGCACCGTGTTGCTCAATCCATCCGTGATGTTAGCGAACTTTCCGGTCGCCGTCATAGGGTGACCGTTCGTCAGTTGGGCAGAACAAGCCCCCGCATTCAACGCGTAAGTCGTTCCGCCATAGGGATCACCATTGACGCTAACGCGAGCGGTGTTGCTGGTAAGCGCTTTGCCGGCGAAACCTGCTGCTGACAACGTAATGTCGTCGGGGCATGCAAAGCCCGGTATCTTGGCCGTTCGCACTTCAAAAGAAATACCATTCGCAAGTGAAAAAACGTTCCCCTGCTCAATATAGGGCAAGATCAAGAAATGGGCCGAACCAAAAACCGTCGGTCTTACACCCGATGTTGTGGTTGAACCCTTGGCGAGTGCCCAAGGTGGTAGGGTTCTGTTGGCGCTTTCAAAATTGTGACACGCGAGCACCATTTGTTTTACATTGTTGCCGCATTGCATTCGCCGTGCTGCAGCTCGCGCAGATTGCACGGCTGGCAAAAGTAGCCCAACTAAAATCCCAATGATGGCTATTACAACTAGTAATTCCACCAGTGTGAAGCCTTTTCGGAAAACCATTTTCATACAACACCTCAAACAAAAAAATTGCGAACACCATGAATCAATTCATCGCCAAATCCCAACGCGAGTCGAGGCAATAATTCATTGTGCAACCTAAGCTGCATCTGGACCCCTACTTTAAGCCTTTGGGGCGAGCAAGACTACATTGCAATCGAATCATGAGCGATTTTTTTGGTTTTTTCGTTGTTGTTTTGCGTGAAATGGTCCCTTGGTATATGTTTCGGACCCAATTTGACCAAGGGTTCATATGGGAGCGCGAGGCTCCTGCCGAGCTTGGCGCCGCCATGGTTCGGCAGGAGCCTCACCGCCTCACCCTCCCGAGCAATGAATTGGTTGGACAAAGTCGGTGTAGAGATGTTTACAGGGGTGGCCTCTCCCTCCCGGTATAAACAATGCTGCCGCTCGCCTTAAGATAGAAGCAGAACGGCTACTTCGCATTCTGGAAATCGATCACTTGCGGGTGCCACATGAATCTGTTCCACCACGAATCCACACTTTTGAAGCACTCTGAGCGATGCGACGTTGCTGGTCGCAACCTGGGCGTACAGCGGACGTGCCGTGGCTTCCTTCAGAAGCAATTGCAACGCCTGGGTAGCGATTCCCTTTCCCCAGAACGCTTTGTCGATCCAATAGCCGACCGAATCAAGACCCTCCATCTTAAAACATGAGATATGGCCAACCAGCACCTCGTCCACCAGAATCACTTTGGCTGTGACATTCGGATCTTGAAGGACCTTTGACCAAAGCGCATCGAATGCATCTGCACTCCGAGGAATCGTCACAGCAAGTCGATTCGATTCCAAATCGAGTTGCAATTCGTAAATCCGTGGCAGGTCGTCATGCGTGACATCACGAAGTCGAATTTTGCTTATCCTCGTTTGTTGCATCTTCTCTATGCCTCGATTTGGTTGGCCAATCACTTTAGCATTTGCTCGCCGACGGAGATCTTTCGAGCGGGGCACTATCGTAGCGACGTGGCGCCCCCACTACAATAATAAGGGTCCCTCAATCCTTTTTTCTTCCCGATGGCCGACGCCGCTATTTCGTGGCCGACGCTGCTAGCGTCGGTTCGAATGCTTGCAGCATCCGCCACGATGTACTTAAGCTACTTACGCTACAGGGTAACTTTGATATGAAATCGTTTTTTGTTTTTTGCATCATGTTGATCGCCACCCCCTTCTTTGCCGATGACACTCCGCCTGCCAGCAAGGCGAGTGACGCTAAGCGAATGGCGCTGTGGGCCGGACCGGCTCCAATCGGTGATGGGGCGACGGAAGAAGCGAACGCGTGGATTACCGTGCATCGACCGACCGCTGCGGCAAGTGGCACCGCAATCGTGATTTGCCCGGGCGGCGGGTACGGCGGATTGGTGGTCGGTCCCGAAGGGCACGGGATTGCGGAATGGTTGAATCGCAACGGCATCACAGGAGTGGTGTTGGAATACCGACTACCTGCCGGTCGGCATTCGGTGCCACTGCTGGATGCTCAACGAGCCATTCGCACAGTGCGAGCCAACGCGAAACAATGGGAGATTGATCCAGCGAAAATCGGCATCATGGGATTCTCGGCGGGCGGTCATCTGGCGTCCACCGCAGGAACCCATTTCGATGACGGAGACTCCACCGCCACGAATGCCATGGAGCGTGTCAGTTGTCGCCCTGATTTTGCGATTTTGGTTTACCCCGTAGTCAGCATGAGCGACAAAACGCACCGGGGGTCAAGGTCGAATTTGCTCGGCAAGGAACCATCACCCGAGTTAGTGAAGTTGTATTCAAATGAGCTGCAAGTTACGACCAAAACACCGCCAATGTTCCTAGCGCACGCGGTGGATGATGTCCCCGTCCCGCCCGAACACAGCCGACAACTGTTTGCGGCCCTGCAGGAGAAAAACATCCCAGCGAAGTATCTTGAACTACCCTCTGGAGGCCACGGACTGAATGGTTACAAAGGACCCATGTGGGATGCGTGGCAGGAACAATCACTCGCATGGTTAGCCGATTTGCACAAGTCACGCTGAACTGTTTTCGGCGGGCTTCACCTCAATGCCGAAACAAAATCTCGCCGCGGCCAAGCGATACCATGTCGCCATGATATAGGTCATACTCACAGGACATCAAAGCACTCTCCACACAGAATCCCTTGTTGGCCAGGGTTCGCAATATGAGCTTGAGGGACTGGGGCAGGTAGGTTGAAGCATAGCGAAAACTCGGCAGTACTTGGGGCGGGTTATTGCCCAACAGCGCTAACGTCCCACGTCGCATTCCAGCCCCAGGTCGAATGCCGCATTCACCAAAAACGACGACGGTCCCTGCGATCATGTTGAAGCCGATCATATCACCCGCTGAGCCGCCGATGGCAATCAAGCCCCGACGCATCGTCAGACCGATTTCATTGCCTGCGTTACCGTCGACAAGAATGATTCCCCCGGTCATCCCTTTAGACGAACCACGGTATGCGGCTCCTGTCAGATGACCTGCGTTTCCTTTCACATGAATCAGGCCCTTATGCATTTCAGCCCCGACCCAACCGCCGGCGTTTCCGTTGACCAAGATTTCACCCCCGCGCATCTGGCTGCCTACATGCCTTCCGGCAGCCCCGTGAATCGAGACCGAACCGCTGGCCATGTGGGCACCGATCCAATGGACCCCTGACAGATTCCCTTCGAAGTCCATTCGTTTGTCGCTGGGATCACCGGAAATCGCAAACATCTCTGCTAAGGGAATCTTGCAGTTGCCGTGGAAGATTTCAAATCGCTCGATTTCCGCGATAGACTTGTCGCAGGCCCAATCGGGAGTAAGCCCTTCGATTTCGACAGGGACTAGGGTTTGAGCATTGTAAGTCAGCCTGATCGCCATGAGCTCAAAGTTCCTGTGGAGTGTGTTCTGATTTGCAACGCTCAGTTATGATCCGCCATATGCCGCTCGCCTCAAAGCATGAGACTAGCTACTTTGCACCCGTTTCACAATTGGCCTGTTTCATGAAAATCCATATCGATAGCAAAAGAGGTGCGATTGTTTTATGTGGGGGCAAGTCCAGCCGCATGGGACAGGACAAAGCTTCGTTGCCGTTTGGACCAGAGCTGATGCTGCAGCGAGTGGTTCGGATTATTACTGAAGTCATCGACCCTGCGCAAATTGTCGTAGTTGCCGCGTCCGAGCAGATGCTACCGGAACTCCCTGCACAAGTCATTGTCACTCGAGATGAACGACCCAACCGAGGACCTTTGGAAGGTATTGCAGCCGGGCTTCGATCGATGCCAACCTGTGTTGAATCCGTCTACGCGACCAGTTGTGACGTCCCCCTCCTGATTCCGGGGTTTGTGGTCATGATGTTTGAGCGACTCGGCGATTGTGACATAGCGGTCCCTTATGACGGCCAATACCATCATCCGTTGGCGTCAGTCTATCGACCGCGAGTTCTGGCGGTAATTGAGTCACTGCTGGCATCCGATCGTCTTCGTCCAAGATTTTTATTTGATCAAGTCGCTACAACGGAGGTACCGGTTGAGGAACTTCGGGCTGTGGAACCGACTCTTTCGACCTTGATGAACTTGAACCATCCGGAAGACTATCAAGCCGCTTTGGACTTGGCTTTTCCGAGGGGGTAGGAAAGCGGTTGGGGCGGCGGAAACGCATTTATGCAACCATTTAGGTGAGCGGCAGCGTGAAAACTACCTGCCAAGGGTTCCAACGGGAGGGCGAGGCTCCTGCCGAGCTTGCGCCGCCATGGTTCGGCAGGAGCCTCACCCACCCGAGTAATAAATTGGATGGATAAAGTCGCTGAAGACAGGTTTAAAGGGGAGCCTCACCCTCCCGCCTAAGAAGTCTGCCAATTCGAGCCGGTCTATTTACGTGGGACATACAAGCTACTACATTCAATGCTTGGATTTCCAAACCTGCCTTGTTGTTTTCGCCCTCCGAAGTACCTGCCTATTCTTGGTAATTGATTGCATGCTGTTTGCGAGCTTTCTATTCCGACCTTTGATTCGCATTACCTGTTTGTATGAGGGGATGCTATCGGTACTTCTTACTTCCATGGCAGTCGCCGGATCGTTGGAGGTTTCGCCACTTAGAGTGATACTCGATCAACCCGAATCAACGCAGCAGCTCTTAGCGAATGCAAGGCAAAACGATAGCCGCGTGATCGATGTTACTCGAGCGGCCCACTATCGCAGCGAAGACTCGAATATTGCAACGGTCGATGAACTCGGTTTGGTGCGTCCAATGACGGATGGGCAAACGTCGATCCTAGTAGAACATGAAGGAAACTTGCTGCGTGTGAGCGTGGAAGTGACGGGGCTCGATCATCCACGCCCAGTTTCGTTCTCGCGCGAGATCATCCCTGTTTTGACCAAGGCGGGTTGTAATCTTGGCAGTTGTCATGGCAAGGCCGAAGGACAAAACGGATTCAAGCTCAGTGTGTTCGGATTCGATCCGCAGGCCGACCACGAATCGCTCACCCGCCAAGGGCGTTCTCGGCGAGTGTCGTTGGCCTCGCCGGATGATAGTTTGCTATTGCGGAAAGGTACGGCCAGCGTCCCACACGGAGGTGGGCAACGGCTCGAAAGCGATAGTTTGCGTTACCAGCGTTTGCGGCGTTGGATCGCCGAGGGCGCGCCCTATCATACCGAAGATGCGCCTGATGTTTCTCGGATTGAGGTGGAGCCGCTCGAAACGGTGTTGCTGGCGGGCGAAACGCAGCAACTGCGTGTGTGGGCCATTGATGCCGCCGGCAACCGTCGCTGTGTAACCACCGAAGCAGAATACGAATCGAACGCCGCGACCATCGTCGCCGTCGATGATCGCGGCTATGTACAGGCAAGCGAAATTCCCGGTGAAGCGGCGGTGCTAGCCCGTTATTTGGGGCATGTCACCGTTTGTCGGTTAACCATTCCGCGACCCGATGTCCATTTCACCCGCCCGCCCGAAGTAAACTTCATCGACAGCTTGGCTTGGAATAAATTGCAACGGCTTGGCATCGAACCCAGTGACCTGTGCGACGACGCAACCTACATGCGCCGCGTATTTCTCGATGTCATCGGCACGCTACCTACCGCAACCGAAGCTCGCGCATTCCTGTCCGACAAAGCTGCTGACAAGCGGGTAAGACTGGCTGATCAATTGATCAGCCGCGAAGAGTATGTCGATTACTGGACGATGCGGTTCAGCGATTTGCTGCGCGTGGATCAATCGAAGATCACTCCCGCAGGTTCGGTTGGGATTACGCGTTGGCTGAACCGGCAATTTAGAGAAAATCGTCATTATGATGCCATGGTCAGGGAACTGC
>JANMLD010000334.1:0-55784 GCA_031372345.1 Pirellula sp. | reverse complement strand
GCAATTCGACGAACTCGATTTCATTCTCTTTGAATCTCAACATTTCTTTCACTCCAAAAAACATAGAAAACACTGGGGAAAATGGGATTTGCCGGCTTATGCCTGCTTGCGATTTCGATAGATTGCCAGAATCATTTCCTCTTCGGGCGTTAAACCGCTTGGCTTCGCATTAGACGCGTCTTGAATCGCAGTTGGGTGTTGAATCGGTTCAGCTACTTGGATCGATTCCGGTTGCGTTTCCTCCGAAAACGATGGAAGCTTTGCTACCGCCTCGATAACTTCCGATTCATCACAATGCGAGTACAAGTTTAGAGTCATCCGAACATCAGAATGCCTCATAGCAGTCTGACAGACCTTGACGTTTACCCCTGCTCTAACCAAAAAAGTCCCAAACGTATGGCGGAGGGCGTGGCAATCCACAGACCGCCCTCTTGCGTCCGTTTGGAGTATGCCCGCCGCTGCTAGATCATGCCCTATGCGCTTGTGTCCCTTGTGAGGCATGTCTAGTAACTTGTCTGTACCTTTCAACTTATTGTCTTTGACCCACGCCTCTAAATCATCAGCCAACTCCTTTTTCAACGGGATAGTATTCCCGTTCCCGTTCTTCTCGTTTACCGGGTCCAACTCAATCGCCGCGTTTTTGCCAAACTTGACCCACCTGACCTCGAGCGTTCTTAATTCTGACCAGCGCATGCCGGTAAAAAGTAGGCACTTAAAAATGAGCTCCCATTTTTTTCCATCGGTCTCCTTACGTTTCAGCTCCTTAGGATTTCTAGCGAGGCATTCGCGACAGTAGTCCGCGTACTCCTCGATATTTTCTAAAGTGATTGGGTTAGCCTGCCATGCTTTTTTGTCCTTGCACCCAATGATGCGCCGCTTCCCGTATTCTGCTAAAGTTCGAAGCCTTGCCACGCGAAACAAATCCCGTAGCTCCGATTCTGCGTATGCTCTACGCTTTTTTCTAACATCGCGCTTCAAGTGCTTTGGCCTCGGTGCGTCGAGAATCGGATTGCTTTCGATGTCACCACGCTTAACTAGCCACTCAAAGAAACCAAATCCGTACTTCCAGAGAATTAGACGCGTGGCCGCTGCTCTGTCCGGCCGCTTGCCATCCTTCCCCGGCGCGCCAATTTCACTGAACCACGCTTCAATCGATTTGGGATCGATGTCATCTACACACGTTATGCTGCATTGTCGGCCAATTAGCTTGAGTCGACCGGCTAAGTCGCCGAGAGTCGATTCCCTGAGACCCTCCGCTCGCTTGTAACTTATGTACCTGACGACCAATGATTCGTACTCATTTAGCACCATTGACATGGTATTAACTCCACTTTTCTTGGAAAAACATTAGAAATAGACGTACCGCCACACAATTGTGATACGCGGAAAACTTCACTCAACCGATCAAACGATGAACGGTTCTCGAATAACTTCGCTTCGAATTTGGTCCAGCAACTTTCGCTGCTCGGACTCTGTTAGCAGGGCGAATATTCGCAAACGCTGGTCGTCGACCGTCTGGCCCGCTTTGGCCCAAAGATCGACTAGAATTTGGGTGTTAGTCATCCGAGCTTCCTCGCTACTTCGATAGCGTCATCAAGCTTGGGATCGTCAATGTAGACTTTAGTGATCTCCGTTCCGCTATGGCCCATCATTTGGCTTGTTAGCTCGACACCAACGGCCTTCGATGTCACCGTACAGTAGGCATGGCGCAAGCGATTTGGTGCCCACGGTTCGATACCAGCCCTCTTGCAAGATTCTCGTATCGAGTGCCCATAGCTCTGGGTATCGTAGCTACTCCCTGGCGTTTTCTTGGGATGCTTGGCTACGTTCGTCCCTGGGGAATTCCCGCAATTCTCAGGCGTTTTCCGGTTAGCATGACGTTCTTCCAATCGGCGTTTCGTCGCTTCGGCTGGGGAGAAACAGTAGTCATCAGCACCCCTTAGCATGAAAGGAAGTAGTACCGCTTGAGCCTGCTTTCCAAGAGGGATGATTCTCTTCTTACCCCTGTACGCGGTCTTATGCTTGTCGAATCGCAAGAGCCATACGCCCTTGGATTCCTCCATCGTCCGATCGATCATTGCCGGCGTTATCCTAACGATCTCTCCGGGCCGCGCTCCACAGAGCTTTTGCAGTTTTACCATGGAAGCAACTACATGGTTTAAGTGCGGTAACGTGGCTTCCACTTGTTCCGCCGACACCGAAACTACCGGCTGGCGTTCTGGGGCCTCGGTTCGGCCGTATTTGAGCGGTTCGACAGTCTTGAGAGCTTCTAGGATCGATACGGGGATTAGAGATTTCGACGCCCCCCACTTGAACACCGCTCGCAGTCGCTTCATTTGGACGTTGATATATGACCTGGACCGCCTCAGAATCCGCCTCGTCCCTTCCTTTTTGCGAACTTCGTAGGGTTCCGTCAGAGAGAAACGAACGGCTTCATACTGTAGTGGCCCGAAATCGATGGCTAGAGTATCGCCGTAGAGCTTGCGTAGCACCTTCAAGACAGGTTTAAACCGCAGCAGTTCCGAGTTTGGCCCCGTCCCATAGTATTCGTTGCAATGCTTGATAAACGCTACAAGCAATTGAGCGATGGTTAATTCGCTGGCTGCGACCCGGAATGACTTGGAACAGCCCGACGCGAAGTATTCCGCCTTGATCCGATAGAACTCGGTTCGTGACTTCGCGGTATTGTGGTTGCCTAGGTAGTAGTCCTTACCTCCAAGCGTGACGACAGCCTTTCCGCTCGCTTTGTGCAGTCGATATTCGGGACCGTCTGATGTCATCGACCTGCTGAGCTTGGTTACCTTGCCAGTCGATTGGAATTCTTCAAGCACTTGTTCATAGTACGCCTTGCTTTCTGGCGTACCGTGCTTGCCGAGATAGATGTCTTTGCCGCCTAGAGTGACGACGGCTTGCCCGGTTGCTTTATGCAACCTGTAAGATGGTCTACGCATTGATACCCCTTTCGGGTGGACTATGGTAAATCCGGTAGTTATCCGGTACTTACCGTTTCTGTCACAAATCAATACGCCGGGCCTCGGTCGCCGTCTGAATGCAAAACATCCAAACGAATAACGATTTCGTTGGTCAATTAACCAACAAATCGAATACACCTATCTGGGTTCGAACCAGAAGCCTTCGGTTCCGTAGACCGATGCTCTATCCAATTGAGCTATAGGTGCGTAAGTGATAAACTCTCCCATAAATCTAGCATAAGGAGATCCAATTGAAAAGGGGTGGCGATTTCTGGCTACCACCTTAACGCGACACTCTTTTGCTCCTTCTTAAGCCTTTGTCTTCCGCACTTGGAATTTCCGCGTGGTTCTCCAGGATCTTCAAAACTGCTATTCGCGGGACTGCCGAATAACCGTTGGGTGATGCACCTTAGTTCCCGCGAATTAAGCTTCAGAGTATCTCGTCTCAGCTCAGTTTCGATACGGAGACTGGAACCCACCACCTGTCATCGGATGATAGATAGGCGCTTCTGGATAATACTCGTCTTGCCCCGCCGGCAATACGTTTCCTGGACCAACTCCAAAGCCTCCAACTCCCCAGTCACCACCTTGGCCCCAGCCTGGTCCGTTTCCCCAGCCATTGCCGTTGCCACCGGGTAACATCGGCGATTGCATCATTGGACCTCCGCCTATGCCTGGCATGCCGCCTTGTTGATTCGGTCCATTTCCTGCCCCTGCATGAGGATGGCCCATTGGTCCGAATGCATTCCATTGATTCTGATTCCCGCCTACCACGACCTGCGGCAACTGTGGACCCCATTGTCCGTATGGAACACTAAATGGTCGATTCGGGTATCGCCACTCTCCATAGGGTCGAACCGGTTGGCCCCATTGTTCGGTCACATGGTAATTGTCGGAACTAAAGCCCGCTTGCAACGTACTGCGAGTATGCCGAAAGCCGCTTCGCACAAAATCTGGCCGTTCCGTCGATTGCGGCTCAACGGCTAAAGCATATTGGTCGACTCTTTGGCCTGTTTGATCGTGCGTGTACGTCGATGGCAACGTAGTCCAATCCATGGCAACTGGCTTGGCCGGTTTTACAGTCCGTTTGATCGGTAGAACCGGACTGACGCACGACGATGCTGCAATTCCTTGACCAGCGTTCGGTTTTGCAGTGGAAGGCTCATCCGGTTGCGCCCATGCAACGCAAAACGACGAAACAGTTGCTAAGCTGAAACCGGCCATTCTTACGATTTGGTTCGATGAGGTGCTCATAGATCTCAGACTAGTCGGCGGCAAATCCTTTCCAATACTTTGCAGCAACCGTCCGGCAATTTGATGTTAAGAGAATCCTGTTGTAGCGATTGTGCGTTCGTGAGCAGCAGTTTTGCTTTTACCCGGAGGGAGACGCGGTAAGGCTCCTGCCAAACCTCCGCGACGCCAGCTCGGCAGGAGCCTCGCTCTCCCGTTGTTATTCAAACGATTAGGCATTGCAATGACGTTTACCGGATGGCGAAGCCACCCCTTGGCTACTCCGCAACAAATTCCTTGGGTAGCGCAACCTTATTGGCTTCCGACCACGTGCGGGTCGTCAATTCAATCTTTTTTTGCCCAGGTCGATCTGGATCATCGAGTGTCAACCAAACCACTTTCTGATTGCGTTCCGTTGGCGACTGAACCGTTGTTACTGGATTTGCGCGACGGACAAGGTCCATCAGCACGATTCTCAGTGCCACGCTATTGTGCTTGAAGGATCGAATCGACTGATTGCGAGTGATACCCTCTTTTTGAAATGCGGCTCCGTTGATCGACATGGATAGTGGCGAGCCTGCTAATACAGAGTCACTTAACTCACCAGATATCAACTGCAAGGCGGCTTCCAAAGACTCCTGTTCAAACCCAATCGTGATCTTCGATTCCAAGATTTCATCCATCGATTTTGCGGGGGGCTTGGTTGCTGGTGGGCGCGTAACGGTGACTGTTGGCCCTGCTTCGCTTGAAAAATTCTGTAGTGCCATCCAACTGGCAATCACAATATTGTTCAGTGCATCCGTTGGAAGATAAGCATTCGCAACAACTTGTCCGTCCTCCAATCCAAAACGTGCGTAACGGTTGAGCGCACGCATCATCTGCGGATAGCGGAGCCCTAACGCTCGCCAATAAGGATGCACACCTGTGCCAGATGCTAAGACTTTTTCAAAATCGTCAGGGACAGTTGATAAGCTCGCTTTCAGCGTTGCTTCAAACTTGCCAGCGTCGCGTGTTTCGGAGCTTAGCATTCGCAATTCCATGTACCAGCGGGAATTGACTGTGGTTGTGAATGCGACAGCTTGCATCGACTCGTCAATCGATTCGCGGAGGATCTCTTGCAGTTTCGGGAAGGTGGCAAGAAGTTCGCGACCGTCGCCAAATAGAAAACTTGGAGCAAACAGCAGCGTCAAGTCGGCGCGGCTATCCGTTGTCTTAATCAGTGTCTCCAATTGTCGGCGCAGTGGGGCAGGCCCACCGTTCAGTTCCGGCAACGTTGCAATCAACGCTTCTGGGCCAACCAATACTCGTTTTATCAACGTGGAACCGTCTGTTTGCATGCCATCCATAGCGATCGCTATGGCATTGGCTGCCGATTCATTGCTCCAAAGGCCAGTCTTGCTTTTGCTTTTCGGATCGATCAGCTGCAACGAAAAACCTGGGCAGGCAGAAATGACGGAGTCAATTGAAACGGGTTGCGAAAACGAGATCCGAAAGGCAGCCTGTGGTACACCCGGTTTCTTGCTTGGATACAATCCAATGCCAACTGAGCCAATGCGATCGTCATTCAATAATGGAAGCTTGGAGAGAAGTTGAACCAAGTCCGTTTGAGATTCGGTCCACCATTTGCCGAGATCGCGGGCGTTTTCGCGTCGATGCCACATGTTACCCGAGACGAATGCCATGGCTTCAATGCCGGCGGGAAACATTTCAAGTGAATAGGGTGAACCGGCCTGAGGGGGTGCCCAAAGCAACTTTCCATCGTCCGACTCAACAGCGAAATACTCGCTTACCGACTCTGTAGGCTTCTTCGATATGTCGCTGTTGTTATTACCCGTGGCTGCTTGAACAACCACCGGGACGGTGGCCGCATTGCGATTCTCGACGGGAGGATTCGAAGATGCCAGGTTTCCCTTGGCTGGGACGGGGATGGACGATCCACTATTTCGAACGATCAACGTGATGATGAGGCCGAATACCAAGCAGGCACCACCAATCATGGCAGGCAACACCCACATCGGCTTTTTCTTCTTTTTCGATTTCTTTTTTCCCGAACTCTTCTTGGGAACGGGCGGCTTTTTCTTTCCGGTGGCGACAGATGACGATTTCGGTTTGGGAACAGGAGAAACAGGGATTTCCTCGCGGACGGATTCGATTTTGCTTAGTGCCGTTTCGGGCACTGATTCCTTCGGCACTGATTCCTTCGGCTGCGTGACCTTTGGTAGCGGTTCCTTCAGCGGTTGGGGCGCAACTTGTGCGACGGGCAAAACGTCTACCGGCTCTTTCGAGGCTGTCGGGACGGGAACCGGAGTTGGCTTCGTTCGGGTTGCTGGGACGGAATCGGCTGGCTTGGCTACATTCGGTTTTGCAGCTGCAGGCACTTTTGGGATAGAAGCTGGTTTTTCTGTTGCTGGCTTATCGACCGCTGACTTTTCGACGATTGCATTATTGGGGATGGTTGTTGGAGTGGGTTGTTTTTCCGATTCCACCAAGGCAACTTCGATTGCCTTGATCAAGTCCGAGGCCGTTGCGAAGCGTGAGACTGGGTTTTTTGACAACAGATGGGCTAAGCATTGTTGCAGGGGTTCGGGCAATTCGGCTGGAGTTAACGGTATAGCTGCTTTCGTGGTATGGGTCAGCGCCCAAGACTGCGCGGTATCCTTGAGTTCATTGCCGAAAGGCGAATTACATGTTAGAGAACGGTACCAAACACACCCCAACGCATACAAATCGGTTTGGAAGGAATGAACCGTGTTTGGAAGGGTTAGTTCTGGTGCGGCAATGGATAGAAGCACATCCCGCGAGCTGGTTAGAACCGAGTTCGAGTTCGCGGAATAGGGATTTGCAGGCGGGAAAACAGGATCGCGACGAAGCACAAAGACCCCGTCATCGACACACCAAATGGCGTCGGAGCATATGCAGCCGTGCACCAATCCAGAGTCGTGCAGTCTTTGCAGTCCCGATGCAATTTGCTCGACCATGGTGGCTGATTCGGACCAACTCAACGGTCGATTGATTAACCTTGAGGACAACGACTCTCCTTCGAGCACTTCGCAGAAGCTGACGAAACTCGTCTTGTCGATTCCTGAAAAAAGCCATTTGTCGAGGGATGGGTGCGTGACGGCGATTTGCTTTTCCGCTAAGCCGAGACTCGGAGGCCAGTTTTGAAGTTCGGGGCGCTCCAGATTCTGCTGGGTCAGCAGAAAACACCAAAGCGAAGTTTGTTTGGGGCGACTGGAGTTTAATGCTTGCAACCAGTTCGAACCAAGTCGTGACTCCAAGGACTCGGAGATACGATAGGGTCCAATCGCAAGCGGAATGGGAAGGTCGCGGAACAGCACATTTGCTTGAAATGAGGAGATCTTGCCAAGGCGAATTAGTTCTGCGGCCAATTTACTTGCGTCGAGCAAGCACTCCGGCGGCGCGGACTTGGTGATTGCGATTGCCCAGTTTCGGCATTCGTCTGGAGTTGCAAGTCCAGCGGCATGGATTCGCTCCCATAGTTGGACCGACGTTGGCGTCAAAGTTATTGCCCTAAAACGTAGGCGAAAATAAGTGGTGCTACGATAGTTGCATCGCTATGGATCATGAACTTGGGAGTGTCTGACGTCAACTTATTCCAGGTGATTTTTTCATTTGGAACCGCGCCGCTATAGCCGCCATAGCTGGTTTCTGAGTCGCTGATTTGCGCATAATATGCCCAGCGTCGAGTCTCTTTTTCGTCCAAATCTTGTATGAGCATCGGAACAACGCAGACCGCGAAGTCGCCAGCGATTCCACCACCAATCTGAAAGAAGCCTACGCCTCGATCCTTACTAAACGTCCGGTACCACTCCGCCAGTCGCTGCAACTGATGGGTGCCACTTTTGAGAGCATGATGCGAACCGACGGTGCCATCCATGACGCGGGCGGTAAACATATTTCCGAGCGTGCTATCCTCGATTCCTGGCGAAAAAACGGGAAGACCGGCTTCCTTTGCCGCGATCATCCAGGAGTGTTCGACTGGTATTTTATAGTGCGATCTGAGCTCGGGTTCGTCGAGCAGCATGAACATATACTCGTATGGAAAATAGCTTTTGCCTTCCGCAGCCGCTTTCGTCCAGTACTTGACCAAACGGCTCTGCATGTGTTTCATGACCGTTTCAGGAATGCAAGTATCGGTGACGCGGTTGTACCCAGCATCTCTAAGTGCAACTTCGTCCTCAACACTTAATGCTCGCCAGTTTTCGATGACTTTGTAGTCGTCGTGTGCAAACAGGTTGAACAGGTCCTCTTCAAGGTTTGCCGCTGTGCACGAGATCGCATGAATCTTTCCATTGCGAATCATTTCAGCCAGTGAAATCCCCAATTCGGCAGTGCTCATCGCGCCGGCCAAGGAGACCATCATGGTCCCCTGCTCGTCGTCAATGAACTTCTTGTAAGCCTTGGCGGCCGCGAGCGTTTCGCGTGCATTGAAATGCCGATAGTGCTTTTCCATGAACGCCGAAATCGTCATTTTTGAATCCGAAGGGTACTGTGTAGAAGGAAAAAGTGTCGCCTTTCGCTAAGTGTCGCCTTTCGCTCCGCGAAAGTGGGTTGACGAAGCGCACTTTCGCGGAGCGAAAGGCGACATTGGCAAACCCTAGGTGCGGGCCATTGGCATCACAACGTAGGTGTAGCCATCGTCGGTGGAGAACATTGCCGGTTCGGCATTGCTCCTAACTTCGATGGCAAAATTCTTTTCCAAATCGAGCGCTTTGAAGAAGTCCAAGACAAATCGATAGTCCATCGTAATCTTGACTTCTTCACCCGTGTAGGCAATCGGCATTTCGATTCGAGATTGGCCGATATCGGCTGTTTTTGCGGCAACGACGAGCGAACCGTTTCCGAACACAAATTCGACACCGCGGCTCTCAGGGTCAGCGACGATCGACGCTTGGCGAATCGCGGTGAGAAAGGGCCCTACCAAGCCTTCAATGCGTGTTTTTCCTTCGCGGCTCGGAATAACCTGTCGCCAATTTGGATATCGGCCTTCGACCAGCCGCGAGTAGATCGTGCAACGATTTGTTCGGATAAGAATATCGTTGCTTCTTGCGGCAACGTGGACCATTTCGTCTTTGTCGCTGATGGATCGCTCCATGAGCGTTAACGTTTTCGTCGGAACGATGGTCGACATGCCGGAGTTTTTGAAACCGCCGATGGAAGTCCCTTTGCCGTGCATGCTAGCCAAACGTCTACCGTCGGTGGCAACGGTTGTGATTTGTTCGCCATCCATTTCGAAAAGGACCCCACCCAACTGGTAGCGAGTGCTTTCGTTATCGGTGGCAAAGATGGTCCGTTTGACCAATTCCTTGAAAAGACGGGCGGGCAATTCAAAGTAACTATCCTCGGCGAACTCAACCACGCTGGGGAATTCGTCTGGATTGGCCCGCGGCAGATGAAATTCCGAATGGCTTCCGATGAAATCGAGCGAATTCTCAGTGGATTCAATGGTTATTGTTTCATCGCTGGATTCGCGGAGGATATTTCCTACTCGCTGGACGTTGAGCAGAGCCCGGCCTGGTGCGAGAACTTGAATGTCTTCCACTTCCAGGCGAATTCCAGCTTCTAAATCGGTTGCCATCAAGACAACTCGGTTCTCGGTGGCGTCGATTTTGATGTTGTTTAGGACTTCTTTCGGACTGCGGGTCGGAGCGATCCCGGCGGCGATTTGAAATGCATTTAGCAATTTCTCGCGATTACAAATGATTTTCATATGGCAGGACTCGGTTCGAATGACTTTTTGGAATGCTAGTTTTGTTTTTTGAACCCAATGTTGTAGCCTGAATGCGACAAAAACTGTAGAGGGGACCAGCACAGTTGTTCCGAAGCATCAGGCCACCACGCCCATCGCTAGCGCTCTGGGACGTGCCACACGTCCATAGGCAATGACTCCCACTCAAGCAAATATCCCTCTGGTATTGGAGTATTGGGTTGGAAGCGACATAATGCTCCAAGCCAGAAACAGGGTTTCAGTATAGGCAAGCTGCAGCGTTGCGAGACCGCTGTGGGCAGATTGATTCTTAGGAGGTGAGCATGGACGCAAACTGGCATGAATCCTTTGTGGACTTCGGCGACGATCCGCTGATGCCGTTTCCACGTTCGGGACTTAGTCGCATCGAGTCGGAAAACACGCTTGAGTTGCGAGGGCTTGTATCAAGGAACGCCCCGAAGTTACCTGGTGTCTACGGGATGTTGGACGCAACGGGACGTCTTATCTATGTCGGAAAATCGAAATCGCTTCGAAATCGTTTGCTAAGCTACTTTATGCCCAACAACACCGACGAAAAGGCCGGTCGGATCATCCAGGCTGCCACGGCTATCGTCTGGGAAAAGCAACCAAGCGATTTCGGGGCTTTGCTCCGTGAACAGATGTTGATCCGACGATGGCAACCCAGGCTCAACGTCGTAGGAATGCCGAAACGCCAACAGCAAGCCTTCGTTTGTATTGGGAACGCTCCGGCCGAGCGTTTCTATTTGAGTAAGCAGTTTGATCCAGATGCGACGAGTTGCCATGGTCCGTTTCATGGAATGGGGAACCTCAATCGAGCAATCGAGATACTGAATCGTCTTTATTTGCTGCGAGACTGCAATCAGAAGACGCCAATGATGTTTTCTGACCAAATGCAACTCTTCGATTTGGAGTTGAGAGCAGGTTGTGTTCGGGAGGAAATCGGCACTTGTCTTGCCCCATGCCTGCGATCTTGCAGTCGGCTGAAATATGGGGAACAAGTGGAAAAGGCACTTCGATTTTTGAATGGAACGTCCGTCGAAGTGCTTGCACAAGTGGAGCAACAAATGACCCGTGCAGCGGCTGGACAACATTTTGAGCATGCGGCCCGCATGCGAGACGACCATAAAGTCCTGAAATGGCTTTCGAATCGTTTGGCCAGTTTCAAACGGGCTCGCGAGCAGTACTCGTTTATCTACCCGGTTCGGGGCTGTGACGGTCGAGATATGTGGTATTTGATACGAAAAGGAGGCGTCGAACATGCGATCGGTTTACCGAAGAACGCTTCGCAATGGCGGACAGCGCGTTCCGCGTTGACCCGTTGGCACGAGAGCAGCGATTCGGTTGGTTCAGGTTTTTTGCGGTACGAAGAGACGATTGGATTGGTGACCACTTGGTTCCAAAAGAATCGAGAGGAACTGCGTGAAACTCAGGCAATAGCGGAAATCCCGATGCGTTGGAATGAAATGCAAACCAACCTAAAGCAACGACATTTGACTGTAGGTTAACGAAGGAATGGACTCGGGCACGTGGGTCGAATGCGGTTTTTGTGGCTGAGCGAAGTTTTTGTGGCTGAGCGAGGATTTTGTGGCTGAGCGAGGCCCTCGCTCAGGTTTGGTAGGAACAAAAACGAGCGAAGGGCCTCGCTCTTATTGATTAGGCGAGCGGCGATGTAAAAACTACCAATCACAACCCGAAACGTAAGTGAGGGAACCGAGAAATTGTCCCTTGCTTACACTTCGGGTTGGGATACTCCAATTTGCCGCTCGCCTTAGAACAGAACGAGTGAAGGGCCTCGCTCGTCTACAGTTGCTTTTTGGCGACCTGGTTAGGGTTTGGATAACGCCGAGCGCAACGACTGAATTTCAGGATCCTCCGAAAACTCGTCCGTCAACGACAGAGCCCATTTTCTAAGGCTATTCGAAGCTTCCGAATCTACCATAGCCTTGAGTTTCGTTTGAGCAGCCTGCGTACAAACTGTTTGGAGCTTTTTTTTAAAGTCTCGAATATTGAGATCCGTGTCGACGGAACGCAGTATCTCAGGAATGCAAAAATACATTTGTTGCACTGCCGCATCTTGAACGATTGGCCACAAAATTGCAGCGTAAGGCGGATTATTGAAGGACCATTCGTCCCAAACACTCGCACCATCCGCGTTGGTGGATTGCAAGTAGCTGAGGAGGATTTTCGGGCCAAGGGTCTGGGAGACTTGTCCATACTGGACGGTGGATACATGCCAATCTGTTTGATAGCCCGAGGAAAGATGGGTCAATATGTTCTTGCTGCATGGACTTACAGAAGGCGATAATCGGGTTTTGCTGATTCGGATCTTGGTGCCGGGTACACGTTGGTAACTGAATTCACGTTTTTGAAACAGTTGTGGACAGAACTCTTCACCTGAAATAGAGGAGCTTGTTAAAACGAAAAAAGAGCCTATCAACCCAAAAAGCACTAGGCAAATCAGTCCGATGATCCATTTGTGTCCTTGACGTTGGATCCGGGAGTTCGCGGTGGGTATCGAAACAGGCATGGCAAAATATAGTTCTATTTGCAGCAATGAAGCGAAAATCGAAATTGGGTTTGATTTTTTTGGCGATTGGGAAACAAGTATAATCGTCGCCGAGCGTTTTTGGCGAGATCGGTGAAGCAATCCTATGGCGAACTAGATTTTCACGAATTCAGCTACGGGCAGGTTATTATTTGCCGCTCGCTTAGTGTTACCCTACGGGACGAACCAATAGACCATGGCTTTGCCGTTTTTCAAAAGAATTCTTTCCGCCGGTTCGCTGGTTGGAAAAACGCAGATCCATCAAGAATCGGGAGTCGGTTGGCGACAACGGTGGCGTTTTACTCAGGGGGGTTGGAATCCGCCACTTCGCCAATCGGAGTTGGTTGCGGGGATAATCGCCCCAAAAAAACCGCCTCTTGATTTCGACAACCAATCGCCTGAGGTAAAGTGCCGCATCCTGGAAGCCATTCTGTTGATAGCTAGGGAGCCGTTGTCAGCAAGGAGACTCGCAGTATTGGCGGGCTTGGCTGACGCGACTCAAGCGAGGACGTTAGCTCGAAGGCTCAACGAGCAGTACGACTTGCATGGCCATGCGTTCCGGATTGAGGAAATTGCTGGTGGGATGCAGTTATTGTCCCGTCCACAATTTGCATCGTGGCTTCGACGGTTGGGCCATGTTCCCGGCGAAGAGCTTTTAAGTCAGGGAATGCTCGAAACCTTGGCAATAGTGGCCTATCGGCAACCGCTACTACGTGCAGAAATCGAAGCAATCCGCGGAGTTGGGTGCGATGAGGTGCTCCGCCAACTGATGCAGCGAGATCTTGTCCGAATTTGTGGCCGGCATGAAGATTTGGGCCGACCGTATCTTTACGGGACGACAAAGCGTTTCTTGCAGCTTTTTGGTCTACAATCTTTGGATTCGTTGCCAAGAGCCCAAAAGATTCGAATTGCAGAAGCCGAAATTGCATCCAGGCTTGCGGGCAATCCCATGCCAGCGCAAGATATCGATGGAAAATCGGACGTATTGAACGGTGCCCCCCACTCGACTTAAGCTGACCACCATTGACCGACTCGGAACATTGAGTAATCATGCTCCGTTCGATTCCCAATCCTTTCAAATTCCACACCGCGACCGCACTGGTAGTGGTCACCGGAATTTCGATTGGTACCATTGTACAAAATGAAGTGCTAAGATATCCCGTCCCTATTTTCGTCTGCTCAAAAAAGTAAGGAGTCCATTGTGAAGATGACGCTAGCGGCTACCGAGTTGCATGGATCATTAAAGTCCGAGTTAATGAATTGGAACGTACGATCGATTGAGCGGACCAAAACTCCAATTGTGATGGTCGATGAAGACGAATTCGACGAGGAAGACGATGACTTCGACGACGATGAAGATGATGACGACGAAGATGAAGACGATGAGATAGAAGACGACGAAATTCTAGAAGACGATGATTTGGATGACGATGTTGAAGACGACGAGTTGGACGATGGAGTAAAAGGCAAGAAGCCCAAGAAGAAAGATGACGTTGTCGTAGAAGATGAATGGGAAGAAGTCGGCGATGACGACGAGGATGAGGACGAAGAAGACGAAGAAGACGATGACGATTGGGATGATGATGACGACTGGGATGATGACGACGACGATGACGATGAAGAAGAAGATGACGAAGAAGAGGATTGATCGTCTTTGCCTTCGTTCGCGTCGCAATTAAGATAACTATAAGCCTCGTTGCCCAGACGAGGTTTTTTGTTTTGTCGCGACTCTCCAGAGAGGCTTGATATCCGCCGATGCCAAACGCAACTTGCTTTCTGGTCGCGTATGCGTTGGTGTTTTGCCTTGAGCTGGGCCGATGGGTTGGTTTGTCTCCAAGGGGCAAATTGTGGCTCATGCGGTTTCTGGTGGCGATGACCGCCATCGGGCTTCTTACTCACTCTCTTTACTTGTTGGACAGGATTTTCCTGACCGCCGCGTCCGACCAATCGTGGCGATTGGCCTTTTCATGGCATGACTGGGGAATTCTCACGGCTTGGGCGTTGGCAATCGCATATGCGACACTCTTATGGAGACGCAGTGAAAGCTGGATCGGCTTGTTCGTTTTGCCTTTGCTTTTGACGCTCATTTGGGCCGCGATCTCCGTTCCAAGCGAACCGCTCAACCAAGTGTCGACGGCGAGCCTTTGGCGAATTGTGCACGGAATCGCGATGACGTTGGGAACCATGCTGGTATCGCTTGGGTTCGCCATGGCCATCATGTACTTGATCCAGGAATGGCGGCTCAAAGCCAAGCGAGCAACGAAAGGGCTGCTGCGATTGCCATCTCTCGAATACTTGCAGAGTTTTGGTAGTACTTGCCTGCTTTGCAGTGCTGGCTCCATTGGCTTCGGTGTCATTTCCGGGGTTATCATGAATTTGGTCAAAGACGGTCAAGTGAACTGGACCGATCGAGGGATTGTGTTCTCGGGAGGGCTATTCGTTTGGCTTGCTGTTGCGTCTGCGGTTCAGTGGTATTTTGCCAAACGAGGCCGTGGTCACATAACAGCATGGATGAATATCCTTTCGTTTTTGATCGTTGGAGTTGCTCTTTATTTAGTGGTCAGCGCGCCGCATGGGCGACGAGACATCCTAGCCCCGTCCATCGACTTGCCCATGACGGAACGGGGTAACGGGGGTGTCGGGTGAAGTTTCGCATGATCGGCTGTAGCCATCACTCCATGCCGCTGGCTATTCGCGAACGACTTTCGTTCACGGACGAGCAATGTATCACAGCGTTGACGGCATTTCGGGAGAAGTATCCTGACTGCGAATGCGTTTTGCTCAACACATGCAACCGAGTTGAACTCTACGTCGGGAGCGCTTTGGAGATCGAATTGCCTTCGACCGCGGAGTTGGTGGAATTCGTTACCAGTTTTCACCATCAACCGTTACGCGAATTCGAACCGCACTTTTTGAAACTGGAATCCAAGCCAGCCATCGACCACTTATTTTCTGTGGCCAGCAGCATCGATTCCTTGGTCATAGGGGAAACGCAAATCGCAGCCCAAGTGCACGAAGCTTACGAACGAGCCACCCGGGGGGGCTACACCGGCCCTACCATGCATGCTGCCTTTCAACACGCCAGTCAAGTAGCCAAACGCGTTACCAACGAAACCGAAATCCACCGCCGTCGCATCAGCGTCCCAAGCGTCGCCGTCAGCGAAATTGCTTCCGAATTCTTTGAACGCTTCGACGACAAGCAGATCGTTGTTATTGGAAGTGGCGAGATGGGGGTGGAAACGTTGCAGTACCTCAAAAGTGCCGGTGCGACCAAAATCACTATCGTCAATCGTTCCATCGACAAAGCACAACTGGTTTCCGAAAAATTCGGTATCAAAGCCATGCCCTGGGAAGCTCTCGACTCCCTTCTGGCGGACGCAGATCTCGTTGTGAGCACCACCGGGGCCGCCCAGCCCATCATGACGGAAAGTCGATTTCGGACAATTACGCACAATCGCAATAAAGGAACACTATTGATCCTCGACCTAGCCGTACCTCGAGACTTTGAGGCGGCCATCGGCCGATTGCCCGGGGTGTATCTCTACTCCGTTGATGATTTGGAAGCGGTCTGCGATCGCAATCGGTCCATGCGAGAACAGCAATTGCCTAAGGCACAGAAAATCATTCGCGAGGAATCGGATCGATTGCTTGGTGACTGGAACCATCGATCCTCGGGAGCCACTATTCGGGCATTGCGAGAGCAAGCGGAAGAAATGAAAAAATCGGAACTAGCTCGACTGCTTGGCAAGCAATCGATGGCGTCGTTGACATCCGAAATGCATGACGAGATCGGAGCGGCTTTTGATCGGTTGATCAACAAAATGCTGCATTCGCCGCTGCAATCCATTCGGGATGTCGCTCAAACCGAACAACGGGACACTTTGGTTTCGGCATTGCGGAAACTGTTTCAAATTCGATAGCATGGTCGCCATTTGCTCTGCAAAAGTGCGTTGCGAGACGCTCTTTCGCGGAGCGAAAGGCGACAATTCGGCAACGTTACTTCGACCAATCGATTGCGTTGAACATGGCGGTCAGTTTTTCACCTCGGGCTTGATGAAGTTGCCGCACCCAGTTGACCCTACCTCGCAAATGGGCTTCAAAATCGGATAGCTTGTCCCGATTTTGAGTCGATGGTCCCAAGCGAACACAATTGCATAGAATTGCTTTGAGTCGGTCGTATTCGATCCGATTTAGATTGGTGCATCGATTGAGCACGATGCCCGCAGCCGTCTGCCGCGTTGCTGCCCGCATGATTCGTGTCTTACGGAATTGGATTTGAAACCCTTCGTCTAACGCGATCGAACCAACCTTGATTGCGAACGCTTTGGCAACTCGACCGAATTTCTCGGATCCGGAAAACAAGAGATCGTCAGCGTACCGCGTGTAGTTGATGCCAACGCTACGCGCTAGGCCAGCCAATCTACAATCCAAACGAAATGCGATCAGGTTTGCGAGCGCCGGCGAAGTGGGTGCGCCTTGTGGAAGGTGCTTGCGACAATAAAGGGAACGAAGTTGCCAGCAACGATCCAGGTTCGGTTGGGATCGCCAACCATCCGGTAGCAACACTTTTAGTTTTTCCTCAGAACAAGTTGCAGTACACAGGTTCGTCAACAGTTGCGTCGTGGCATAGGGATAACCGATGGACCGGAACAGACCAAAAACGCGAGACGCGGCAATCGATGGGAAGAAATCTTGCAAATCCATTCGCAAGAGAACCGGTTGGCCAACATGTGGCTGGACGTAAGAAAGGGCGGAGCGTCCGCGAACGAAACCATGGGCCGCGGAATGGCAGGGAATCGTCTGCAGAATCTCGGTGGCGATCTTTCTTTGTACGGCTTTCAGCCTCGCTCTGGGTGCTTCTACGATGCGTAAGCCCCCGGATCGTTTGGGTGTCGTACTGACCCGATAATGATCCTTTCGATGTTGTGCCAGCCAGTCGACTAGTCCAACCTCCGTATCGCACCATTCTGCAAATTTTCCGACTGTTGGCAAAGTCGGAATGGAAGCAGCAAATGGGGCATCCACGGCTCGCCTCATTCTGTTCCGTTCAATATTCTGAAGACGAAAGCCTTCAACCTCGCTCCAGATCAGTTTTTCGCAAAGTTTGTGCTTCTCCAAGTACGCTGCCAGAACGCTTCGCGATGGGGGAGTCTTGAACTCCAGCAATATTGCGGCAGATAATCGCTTCCTGGCCTTAGATCTCGGGACGGAAAACGGCACGATAGCTTTTTCAAGGGAATTGCTGGTCCATTGGGTATCGAGCAAGATTTCAGCCAAGCATTGAAAACGGTCCATCGGCTTAGCTATCCAAAACAGAATAGGGGAAAAGAGATCGTCAGTTCAACAGAACGGGTGTGCGGTGAGGGGGTGTGCTTCGGTAGATGCACTTAACCTCACCATGGAATGGTTCAGATAACTTACTCCGCGTGGGTATCCCATGCGAGACAATGCAAATAGGCACAAGGCCAATTCGATTGCCAGCTTGAACGGACGATCACGGATGAATTATGGGACAGAATCGTAGGGATTGTCAAATGTATGGGGCTGCTAATTAACTTGGACTTGGATATTGTTTAATTTTGTCGCCTTTCGCTCCGCGAAAGTGCGCTTTGAAAACGCACTTTCGCAGAGCGAAAGGCGACAATGAGCGAACGGCGACAATGAAGGTATTCGAATGGTAGATATTCGCAGCGAAAAGTGGCTTTGGATCAAAGGGGGGCTGTTTGTCGTCATCAGCCTTCTTGCGCTTGCGTTGCTGCTGCTGGAACTTTCCAATACAAGGCAAGTGGTTCTGGTTTTTGTATCCATTTGGGCTTGTTGTCGAGCTTACTACTTCGCATTTTACGTCATCGAAAAGTACATTGACTCGCGTTTTCGATTTGCGGGATTGCTCTACTTGCCTCAGTACATGTGGCAACGGCAACATGGTTTGATGCCAACCGAACCTGTGCAAGCAAACGAGAGCACTCCGCTTTCCTGGTACGTGTTTTGGCCTTGTGTTTTTGTAGTCGGCAATTTCATAGAACCAAGTTTTTATGCCTCGATCTGTCGTGCGGGCTTGGTTCAAAACGCGGATTTCCTAGCGTTTTTCATTGCGGGAATGTTTTCAACTCAAATCGCATTTGCTGCGATCGTATCGTCGTCTTCGCGCGTTCCGCTCAAGATTGCGTTACCCTGTTCCATTGGCTTTTTTTGGTTTTTGGCAGCGGTTTTCTTTTTGGGATGCGCTGTTGCGGAAGCACACTTCAGTCAAGAAGATGCGGTGATTGCATTTTTATTCTCGCCAATGATTTACATGTCCGCGATAGGACTTCTTTCATTCACGTTTCGGCTACTAGGTAGGCAATGGAACGGTGACTGGCAGAAGCGTTCAGAGGCAACGATTAGAAAAAAACAACTTAGTATTCGCTATTTGCTAGCTGCGACCACGGTCGTAGCACTTCTTTGTGTGACGATAAACGTATCGGGAATTTCACCTGCTTTAATGACCCAAGGCGAGTTACCTGAAATAGCGATCGCAATTTTTTTCGGGTCACTCCCACTGATTTGCCTGTTTTTGCTCCTGCTTTTGGCCACTATTGCAGCTTCGTCGTTTAAAAGAGGATGGACGTTGTACGCAGCAAGCGCCATTCTTATCTTGACAATGCCATTCATTATGAACGGATTGATTTGGGGCGCATTTTTGTGTATTGGCAAAAATTTTCCAGCGATGACGATGTACGAAGTGTATCACGCATATTACTTCGTCGGCGGCTTCACTATTTCGACACTGATTATTCTCTTCCATGCAAGAAAGCAAGGCTTGCGGCTTGTTTCTCCAGTGTAACACGGCACTCCTAGGCTGTGAATTTATTGATTCGCCCCAAAGTAGCAGGCACACTCCGTGTGCCGTAGCCCCAAAAACCAAAGGTTTTTGACTTGCGGACGGCACATGGAATGTGCCTGCTACTGTAAATTCACAGCCTATCCGTACCGTGATTCTCAGAACAGCAAGTACGAAAAAACCATCACACAACATGACCAGCAGCAGCAACTCAATCCCTGAATATGTAACTACTCGCGATGGCTTGAAACTTGCCATCAAGCACTGGCTTTTGCCCAAAGGCCAAATCCCAAACGGTGCGGTGTTGATCGTTCACGGACTTGGCGAGCACATTGGTAGATATGAACATCTCGCTCAATTCCTCAATCGCGCAGGCTGGGCCGCTGTGGGTTACGATCAGCGAGGCCACGGACTGTCCGAAGGAGCTCGGGGTGCGATTGTGCAAGACGACGATCTGATGTGCGATTTGGCGGCTGTGATCGATGTCATCAAGTCTACCTACCAACACGAGCGTTTTGCGCTCTTAGGTCACAGTCTGGGCGGCTTGATCGCAGCAAGATTTGCGGCAGCCTTGGCAAATCCAATTGAAAACGTGGTATGGCGACGCCCGATCGATCTTTGCCTCCTTTCGTCTCCCGCCTTGCAGCTCCCACTAACAAGGTTTCAGAAGGTGTTGCTGAAAACGGTCGGACGACTCACACCGAATTTCGCGGTGAGCAATGGCTTGAACCCGAATTGGATTAGTACGGACCCGTTGGTCGTGCAAGCATACATCAACGATCCGCTGGTTCATGATCGAGTCACGGGCCGACTGACACGATTCATGTTGGACAGCATCGAAGTCATTCGCCAACGAGCCTGCTATTGGAAGATCCCTACTCTACTGCTGTATTCCGGGAACGACCGCTGCGTCAGTCCATCGGGGAGTCGTCAGTTGGCCGCGAATTTGCCTGCCGCGTTGATACATGCAAAGGAGTATGCACAGATGGCGCACGAGATCTTTAACGAGCCTAATCGAGCGGAGGTGCTGGGTGAAATGGCGAACTGGTTATCTAGAACATTCGAACACCAACCGTAAGCAAAATATTTGCGTATCGCTGCGTATCGCCTGTTTGCACTGTTAAGACATGATCGACGGTCGAGACTCGATTGTAAAACTCCCATTTCTCGATTGGTTCAAGCGCTACGCTGATATCGGCCTTGCGCATGGTTTCGCGATACTCTGCCCAAACCGGTGGGTCACCATCCAACGCATAAGGACCACTTGTCTCCGTCATCATCGTTTGAATCGCTTCGACGGAAATAGCTGAAAGTATGGCCTCGAGAACTTGATTGCAGGTTACGAGTCCAGGCATCAAATTCAGTGACACCAGTTCGCTCCTAGGCCCGCGCTTGCTAGAGGCGGGGTAGTTCCCATCGGCGATTAGAATGGTGGCGTGGTGCCCTGCTTCGGCTAGGATTCGCGAAATGGCAGGGTGGATCAATTGGCTGCGAAGCATCAGTTTGTTTCGGGTTTGAGGCGTTCTTGTTCGGTGAAATTGTACCGGCAATTCTAGCTCGGTGGAATCTGTCGGGCAGGTCGCACTCGGAAGTTACGACCCAGGGCTCCGGTTCCGAACGAATCTTCGTTTGCATTCATGACAAAATATATGCCCGTCGTCGACCAATCGACAGCAAAACGATTGGCCCCACCTTCACCCTCACCAGCAACAGTCACACGGTTATTCAAGAAGTTGATGACCAATAGTGCGTCCAGGGGTGAAACTGTTTGGTCGTCGTCCGTATCGATATACATGGGTGGAGTCGGCACAGTGGCCGAGAACAGATCTTTGCTTAGGTCTGAATTGAGGTAGTTGACAATGGCCAAGACGTCGAGCGGCGAAATACCTTGGTCACCATCCACATTCAACGGCGAAGCATAGTTGTGCCACTTGGAATCGTTGTCCAGCAAACGCAGGTCGAAGCTTTGCATGGCAGGTTCTCCGGACCGGGTTCTTGCAACGACGCGAACCTGCTGAGCGGACTCGAAAATCGTGTCATCGACGCTTGAAATGAAGAACTGTATTCGAGGTTGGCCAGCAAGGATGGTCACTTGAGCAGGAAACGCTATCTGCGTCGATGCGCTCGAACTTAAGTCGATCACTAGATCGGAACTGGAATCGGCTACGGGACGACCGATCGTTACAAGCGTGCCGGGATCACCTTCTCGCAAGGTTAATGTGTCAACCAAAACTGGCAGGAGGAGATTAACGGATCTTGACGGAGAAAACTCGGATTGACTTCCGTTGCCATTTCTAGCTGTTGCATAGATTTTTGCATCTGTTGGGAGTGCGGAGAACAGTTCGTACCTCCAAGGAACGGATCCGCTGCTATTCGTCAAGACCGGGAAATTCCCCAAAAAGCGACGGCCAAAAACTCCAGGGACTTCGCTGTACAGATCCACTTGAAATAGTGAGTTCGCAGTACTTTCCAACACGCCAGAAATTTGGACGCGGCTGCTTGAGTTGGCAACGAAGTCGATGGTCGGATAGTTCTGCAATTGGTTAGGTCCAGAATCTTGATCGTTCGCATCATTGGGCGTTGGTCCGTCCCCGCCCAGGTCTATCTCGATTGTTGTATGATTCGCAATCGAATTCCGGGAGAAGGAATTGCCAGTCGAGAGCAGGTGGGTCACTTGGATGCCGACCTTTCCGTTCCCAATGATGCTGTTGGATGCTTCGGCTGAACCGTCACCAATTTTGTTGTTGCTTGCTTCAACAATTTTGATACCACCCTCCGAATTTCCTACGGAATGCAGTCCATCACCAACTGGACCGATCCAGTTTCCGAGTATGAAGTTGTTATTCGCGTTGGTTTTGATTTCGACACCCCAGCCAATATTGCCACTTACAATATTGCGCATTACCCCAATATCGCGCATCAACGGCGTCGATCCACCGATGGTGTTCTTGCTTGCTTGATCGTAAAGCATGACACCGTTGTGTCGATTTGGAATGGATACTAACCCAGCGGCGTTCGTGCCGATGTAATTTCCTGAAACTTGGTTGTTGTCTGATTGAATGCCACCTATGGAAACGCCTTGAAGTTCATTGCCTGAGATGATATTGCGTTCGGCTTCATCCGAGACACCATCGCCGTTGGTACCGACGAGATTGCGTTGAGATCCGTTGCAAATCCAAATGCCAGAGTGATTGTTGCCAACGGCTCGAGTGCCATCGGCAGAAAGCCCAATAAGATTGCCGGCGATCCGACTGAAGTCGGCGTTGGAGAGCCAAATGCCATTTCTGGTATTTCCAGAAATGACGTTGCCTTCAAGTAGGTCCGATTTTCCGTCGCCGTCTGTTCCAATAAGTGTGGGTAAACCACCCGTTACAAGAATTCCATCGAACGCATTGGGCACCGCTGTCGACCCATCTGACGCAATTCCCACAAAGTTGCTCGAAATGCGAGTGAAATGGCTCTCATAGATTGCGATTCCAAATTTGCCGTTGCCGCTGACCACATTCCTGGCTGCCTCAGGAAACACGGTGGTGACTCCTGAACCGATCACCGTATTTAATGATCCGCCATCGACTAGAATACCTTCGTCGCCGTTTGGAAGTTTTCCAAAGCCATCGACGCCGATACCTATCCAATTCCCGGCGATTTGACTGTCTGAGCTTCTCAGGACTCGAATGCCTGTCTTGACGTTGCCTGCGATCACGTTGCGTTCGCGGACATCGTTGATCCCGTCGGCGTTCGATCCAATTCGGATTTCTCTGGCGCCATTTAGAATGAGTATTCCGCCCTCGTTGTTGGGCAAAGCCGCATTGCCGGTTTTGTCGACGCCAACCCAGTTCCCTGCCACGATATTTCGATTCGATTCGTCGATACGAATGCCCTCGAGGCCATTTCCTGAAACTAGATTACCATTTCTGGTGTCGTCTGCATCGGATCCATCAGCACCTACGATGCTACTGCGGGAGGAGCCAGCCAATACCAATCCCGACAGCAGGTTGGGAACCGCAGAGAGTCCGTTCGCATCGGTTCCGATGCGATTGCCTTGAATCCAATTGGAATGAGACAAACTCCCCCAAACACGAACACCCTCCCAACCATTTCCAGAAGTTAAATTTCCAACTCCGGGGCCACCTATTCGGTTGTTGTCCGAGTTCAGGACCTGTATCCCAGATAGCCCGTTCCCTTTGGCGATTCGTCCAGACAAATCCGTGCCGACGAAGTTCGACTCGATGCGATTGCCACCTGGCCCCTCAATAGTGATGCCAAAGCCCGGGAACTGATTGATGACCAAGCCTCGTACTTCGCTCAGGCCGGCGTTTAAGTTCAAACCAGACTCACCGTTGGAAAGCTGTTTTCCACTTAGCTCGACAAGTGGTGATCCGGCATATCCCGGCTGTGTGGTTGCATCGATCGTGACCGGATTGGTGATAGGGGGTAGGCCAGACTTCGCTTCAATCGACTTCGATAGACTTGCAATTGCAAACGCGATCGTGTCCCGCACCGGCGAAGTGTTGGAATCCAAGATGGCTTGTCGCAGTGACCCCGTCCCTGAATCCGCCGTGTTAGAAACAACGTAGATAGCTAATAGTTGTCGTTCTTCAAGAGTCTCAAATCGCAAGCGACGGCGGTTATGAGGCGTTTTCTTTATCATGTAGTGAATTCTCGGACGGCACTATGATAGATCTAGGTCGTGTGAACTTGGTCAGCCTCCCCCGGGGAGGGTCGAGCGAAGCGAGGGGTGTCTTTCGTTGAGTTTAATTCCAAATGGGATACTAACAAGCACATGGTCTTAATCAACGTGAAGGATGGTCACCATTCCCCTTTGCGATCGAATTTCTTTTGGGCGGCTTGTCGGAATTCCGAGCCTGCTTTGGCCAGTTTTTCCAGCGTTTCGGCTTGACCTGCTTCACTGGAGTCCCGGGCGGCGGCAATGACCGTGTTGCATTCGTTCTCATCCATAAAAATGGCTGCATCCAAAAGCTTGGCTTCGTCCTCCGCGGGAACGACCAAAAATCCGTGCTTATCTGCATGGATGAGTTGTCCTGGTCGAACAATTCGCCCAAAGACCTCCACTTCGCAACCCCATTGGACAGGGGTAACATGTGCATGACCTACACAGAGTCTCCTGGCGATGGCTTTGAAGCCTGCGTTGGTCATTTCATCCAAATCGCGAATCGCGCCATCGGTGATGGTACCCACGCACCCCAGCGCGCGATGCGCGTTGCTGTTGACTTCACCCCAAAACGAGCCGATCACGCGCGGTTTGTCCAAATCTTGAATCACCACAATTTTCGGGCCAGGTTGCTCGGAAACATACCTTCGATACTCGGCCCATGCGTTCGGTTGCGACTTATGAGCATGGTTGGAAGGTTCCACAATTAGAGTCACAGCGTACCCGACCATCGGCCCCATTTGCGGCATGAAGTCGCGCGTTTCCTCGAGATTGAACGCATCCGCTGCCACATCGGATAAGGTGATCTGCTCCCATCCGTTGTAGATAGTCGGCGTATTCCAACGTTTGAGTTTGAGCAGATCGGAATGACGAAGAGCCATGAGTTTAGGTCCATTGAAGCGAGGGGAGATTCACTAGCGTCCGACTATGCTAAACTATACCGCTCTTTCCGCTGTCCCGAATACCTCCCGGCAAAGATCCTCTTTCCATGGCCCCACCATCCCGATTCCAGATAGTCGTTTCTGACTTCATCACCGATTCACTTGAAACAGAACGAAAAATTATTGGGGATATAGCCGATGTAACAGCTTTGAACGCCCGTAGTGAAGGTGAACTGATGGGCCGAATTGAACACGCCCATGCAATCATGTTGTATCATAATCTTGCGATTGGAAGATCGACCATCGAACGACTGAAGCACTGCCAACTGATCGTACGATGTGGAGTAGGGTTCGATAATGTGGATTATGTCTATGCACGCACACGAGGCATTGCGGTTGCCAACGTCCCGGACTACGGAACCGAGGAAGTTGCCGATTCCGCCATCGGAATGATGTTGGCATTGACTCGCGGAATCAACTTATTCAACCTTCGAATGCGCGAAACTCCGGATCCTTGGTCGTATTCGACGGCTGGCAAACTATTCCGCCTTCGTGGACGCACTTTTGGAATCATAGGTCTCGGTAGAATTGGGAGTGCCGTTGCACTTCGTGCTAAAGCGTTGGGGATGAATGTGCTTTTCTATGATCCGTACAAACAAGATGGATACGATAAAGCGCTTGGGTTACGACGTGTCGAATCGCTAGACGAATTGCTAAAAAGTTCGTTTGTCTTGAGCATGCATTGTCCTAACACACCAGAGACGAAGCACATTATTGATGCCAAAGCTCTTCAAAAAATGTCGGACGGAAGCTATTTGATCAATACCGCCCGCGGGGCAGTTGTGGATGTGACTGCCATCCCAGACGCGATTGCCAGCGGGAAGCTTGCGGGTGCCGCATTGGATGTGTTGGTGGACGAACCGCCTGCATGGGACAACGCATTGCTAGCCGCTTGGAGAGATCCTAAGCATCCGGCATATGCCCGTTTGATCATCAATCCCCATTCGGCTTTCTATTCCGAAGAAGGACTCGCGGACATGCGAATCAAAGGCTCACAAGCCTGCCGCAATGTATTGCTCGGAATACCACTTAGGAACCTCGTCAACTGACGTGTGATAGGGAGGTCTGACGACCTCTGTTACGATCGACCCCGCCAATTGGCTCGTGTTTTGTAAATTCTTTATTCTAAAACAGCAAAGCACAACTTTCCATGCAAGCGTCAGGAACACGAGTCAAGCGTCCATTGGGTCGTCTGGAGGTGTTGGCTTTTGCCTGTACGCTTTCGATGATTACCTACTTGGACCGCGTTTGCTTTGGTGCAGCCGTACCGTTCATCATTCGCGACTTGGGGCTCAAGGATATCAGCGATCTCAAGTGGGCATTCACGGCATTTTCCATCGCTTATGCAACGTTTGAAGTTCCGAGCGGTTGGTTGGGAGACGCATTTGGGCCTCGACGAACGCTGCTACGTATTGTGATTGGCTGGTCCATCTTTACGGCCTTAACGGGCCTAGTAGGCTTGAAAATCGGTGCATTTACTTTTGGAGGACTTGGGCTGTTGTGCCTCGTGCGGTTCCTGTTTGGTATAGGCGAAGCCGGCGCTTATCCGAACTTGGCTCGTGTCGTGGCCAACTGGTTTCCGTTCGAGGAACGCGGGCGGGCGAAAGGTTGGATTTGGATGTCAGGCCGATTCATGGGTGGAATAACACCCTTGATTTGGACACTGTTGGTTATTGGGTCTACGTACACTGCACCCCTCCTTTCGTGGCGAGGTGCGTTTATGCTTTTCGGTAGCATTGGACTGGTGTGGTGCTTTGCCTTTGCAAAACGATTTAAGGATCACCCGGCTGACGCGACATCGCATCCCGTTCCCCTTGAAGCGAAAGAAGTTCATACGCTGCCATGGAAGCTACTTTTTACCAATCGAAGCACATGGTTGCTTGGACTGATGTATGCCTGCGCGAGTTTTTCGTGGTATTTCAATATTACCTACTTCCCATCGTACTTGGAAACGCGACATGGTCTTGAAGCCAACAGCATCTGGGGTTCGATCTTGAAGGGAGGGCCATTGCTACTCGGTGGATTCGGATGCCTGTTGGGCGGTTACTGGACGGACTACTTGACACGATGTTTTCGTAGTCGTCGCTGGGCTCGACGCATCCCTGCGATGATTGGACATGGACTTTGTGGCTGTTGTTACTTAGCCGCGATCTACGCAAATTCACCTTGGACAGCGGCGTTGGCGATTTCGCTAGCCGCGTTCTCCAACGATTTGATGATGGGAGCGGCTTGGGCAACCTGCCAGGATATCGGTCAGCGGCATACAGCGGTGGTGGCTGGTTGGATGAATATGCTCGGTAACTTGGGAGGAGCCATCTCAGGCTGGACCATTGGAACGATTCTTGAAGTGTTCATTGCCCGTCGAGCTGCGGCGGATCAAGTGGAAGTGGCTTCTATTGCCAAAGTTGCAAAACAAGCGGCGTTGACGCAGGGCTATGACTTTACGCTTGTTGCGTTTATTGTGGTGTCGTTTGTGGCGGTGCTGGCGTGGTTGCCAATTGATGCGGAACAGCCATTGGAAGGAAAGAGGTAAAACGTGGGTGACGTCGCTCCGCGACTCGCGGTCAGCGATGTTGGACGCTGATTCGATCAACTACTTCCTGCGATTACGATGGCACTCAGCGATTTGAGTTCGAGCATGTGGGATTCGACGGTGTTTTGAATACTTGGTATCTTGTGCGGTTCTGGAGAGGGAGGACATCCGTCGCGGAGCGACGGATCCACGTTTGCCACCTGATTTGACGTCAACTTCTTGCGATGTAAACTGCATGATATCCGATTCGAAATTGCTTCTGACAGCAGCTTGTTTCCTCTCTTTTTTCGCGTTCGGTTTTATTGACAATCTGAAAGGACCCATCTTACCCGAACTGATACGGACGGAACATTTCAGTCTTAGCCAAGGTGGAACACTCTTCTTTGGCGCCTACATTGGCTTCATCGTGGCGACTTTACTCACCGGTGTTATCGCCGACATAGTCGGGAATCGCCGCGTGCTATTGCTCGCTGGCTTATGCTTGAGTTTTGGACTGACAAGCGTCAGTTTGGTAAACTCCTTTGCGCCTTTGATTCTCTGGATGAGCCTAGTAGGCTTGGGATTGGGCGCGATCGAAGTCGGTGCAAATGGTTTAATCGTGGAGCTGCATCCCCATAATCCCGGACGCTACCTCAACTTGTTGGCAACCTTTCATGGCACTGGGTCGTTTCTGGTCCCATTGTATGTGGCTTGGCTCATCAACTGGGGTGCAACATGGCAGAACATTTTTCTGTCCGTTGTGTTGTTGTCCGGCATATTGACAATTGCCTTTGTCATTGTTCCAGATGGTAGAGTGCCGGAATCCAGGGTCAAAGCAGGCTGGAATTTGCAGGAGTTACTACGTGTCGGTTTCGCAGGTCCGATGGGCTGGTACTATTTGCTAATCAGTTCTTATGTTGCGGTCGAATTAGGTCTTGCAGCTTGGCTAATGGAGTATTTGCAACAGGTGCGAGGCCAGACTGTGGCTCAAAGCTCGTTCTACCTCTCTGGCTTTTTTGTGATGATCATGCTTGGGCGTTTCTTTGGAAGTTTCTTTGTGGAGAAACTTGGTTATCTCCGCGTTGTTGGGTTTGCACTGGTTGGTGGAGCGATTTGTTTGATCGTTGGGCTCTTAGGGCCAAGTCCGCTTCTGCTTGCTTTGCCTATCTCGGGTGGGTTTTTCTCAATCGTGTTCCCAACTGTGACAGCAGTCGTGACAAGCATGCACAAGGAAAAAGTCGGCACAGTCCTTGGAATACTTTTTACCTTTGGCGGAATCGGCGGCGCTTTGGGGCCATGGACGATTGGATTGGTCGGTCAGTCGCTAGGATTGAAGGCGGGCCTTTGCGTGACCATCGGTTTTTGCTTTGTTTCCATCGTTGCACTGGTGATTTTGTACGGGAAGGGAGCAAAGCCCATGCAGACTTCTTTCGATGTTTAAACTGCGATCCCAGTCGACTCGATTGGCAGAGGCCCATAGCCATTATCTTTCAGTTGCATGACCCTTGGTGAGAGTCGAGCAAAGGGGCGACTGGGGCAAGCCTGCAAATCCACGGCGTGGTAAATGATTGCACCCTTCTTTGCCTTCTTAAGGATGGCGGCTTCCAAATCATCCGAGGGCATTGGATTATAGAAATAAATGACATCGTATGCCTCGTAGTCAGGGAAATGAATCCCGTCTTGACAGAAAATGCGATTCGCCCCAACACACTCGCTGGCGATTTCTGCATATTTCGGGTTGATCTCCAAACCGTAGGCGTCGAAACCGATAGCTTGCGCAATCCAAACTTTGTTGCCTAAACCGCATCCGACATCAAGGAAGCGGCGGCCTTGGCCACATCGTCTCAGAATCAACCGAAGGTTTTCGATGAACTTGAGCACGGAGAAGCTTGCGTTGGGATGGTAATTGAGATCGCCATCCGAAAACACTTGTCCCATCGCAAACTCAAGGGAGTAATAGAGCCGGAACAGAATCGCAAGGTCCTCATGGCCAGCTTTCTTTACACGTTCTAGATCGAGGTGAACGTTTCTGGCAATCTCAGAATGACGAAAGGAACGGAATTTACCCATTTATGTAACTGGATTCACTTCATTGGCATGAACGGAATTTGAGGGTGAGGGTTCAGAGTGTACCCTATCCGCATGTTTGGTACGGGCGGTAAATCATACAAATCCCTTTCAAACTACCATTTCCCGTCCGCATGTCCCATTAGGTCCAGAATGCCATTCACGATCGACAATGGATGAGGCGGGCACCCAGCCACGTACAATTCGGGAGAAAATCGGCCCAGAAAACTCCGATCCAGCGCAACGGAATCCTCAAATACTCCCCCAGAAATGGCGCAAGCGCCGGCAGCGATCACGAATTTGGGATCGGGCATCCCTTCGTAGCACAGTTCGAGGGCTTCCGCCATGTTTGCGGAAACAGGACCGCTCAGAATCAGCCCGTCCGAATGTCTTGGCGATGCAACAATATCTATCCCATATCGCCCCATATCAAAGTTAACGTTGGCCATTGCGTTGATTTCTAATTCACAACCATTGCAACCACCGGCAGAAACCGAACGGAGTTTGAGTGAACGTCCGAACAATTTTTTGATTTGTTCGGACGCTTCGACGGGACTTAGCGTGCTTCCTTCTCGAACGATTAGGCCATCGCGAGTCCTTGAGGCCATGCGATAGCCTGTTGAAAACGAAACCTTTTGACTCGGACAAACCCGGGCACACTCATCGCAAAAAACACACTTGCCTAGGTCCAAAGCAAATGGAGACAATTGGATTGCATTGGTCGGGCAGTCCTCAACGCACTTGTTACAACCAGAGCCGCAGGGGGTATTGCTAATGACTGGCAAGCCCCGAAATCCAATAGGATTTGCTGCCCGAACATCAGGAACAAACTGTTTGCCCTGAGATTGACGAACTTTGATAGCGTCAAAAATTAGTTCCATAATTGATTCACTGACACTTTAGAGATCGTTACCACAATAGGAGAGATCAAAACTCTTATTGCAAATTGGAAAATCGTAGATGGCGTTGTTCTTTACCGCTTGTGCTAAGCCGAACCAATTGCGTATCGATGGGTCTTGCAGTTTGTATCTTGTCAATTCCCCTTTTTGGTTGGTTTCCAAGTAGTGGAAAATTTCACCACGCCAACCCTCCTCGACCGAAACGACGCAGGCATTCGAACGCGGTGAATATTCAACCGTCGTTCCAGCGGAAACATCCCCGAGCGAATCGCATACCTTCAATATCCATTCCATGGAAGCATCGATCTCACGCAATCGCACAATGCCGCGAGACCAGCAATCACCGTCCGGCTCGGTGATCAACTCAATTGGATACTTCGCATACACACCACTCTTCAGCTCTGTACGGAGATCCCGTTTCAGACTCGATGCTCGGGCTGCCATGCCTACCAAACCGATTTCTTCAGCAAGCGAAGCAGGAACCGTCCCGGTTGTTCGCAATCGATGTTGGACTGTCTTGGACTTTTGGAAAAGTTTGTTAATGATTCCAATATCTTTCTGTACCTGCGACAATGTCTTGCGAATGTCGTCACGATGGGACTGCATGAAGGGAAAACGCAGTTCGCCCGGTCTGAACCAACTGCGACCGAAACGGCTGCCGCATAGCCGCATGGACAAGTTAATAATCGCGGTTCGTATGCGACCGTAAGTTGAACTTCCAGGGAGGAAGGCGACGTCAGTCGCCAATCCGCCCAATCCAACCAAATGCATGGCGACTCGCTCCAATTCACTAGCAATTCCGCGAATCGCTTCGATTTCATCTGGAACCGACAGCCCGCAAAGTGCTTCCCATGCGCGGCAAAATCCAAGTGTGTATCCAACCGCGGTGTCGCCTGCGACACTTTCGATCAAAGGTGACATCTTTCGAATCGATGTCTTCGGAAGCATTGCTTCGACCCCTCGGTGCTGGTATCCCAGATGGATCTCCAGATGCTCGACAGTTTCGCCGAAACACATAAATCGAAAATGGCCCGGCTCGATCACGCCAGCATGAATCGGTCCCACACCTACTTCGTGAACTTCTTTACCTTCCAATTTGTAGAACGGATAGTCGTTCATCCGTTTAATTGCTTTTCCTTCAAAACGAATCGGTTTGAGCCACGGGTGTCCAAGCATTGCGAGTCCAAACTGCTCGTGGACCTCGCGCTCAAAGCAATGCATTGCATGGACGTCGGAAGTCAATTGGTGATAGGACTGTCCATTTTCCCAAATCGACCGAAAGTGACAGAGGGTACCCGATTTGATGATTACACAGTGAAGCTCGCCAACCTGTTCAGCATTCGAGGCCGAGGGCGTAGCAAAGAAACTAATCAATCGATTGCCGGCAGTCGTTTCGCTTTTGATACGAGCGCGCAAAGCCTCACTGTTTAGCGTCTCAACATCGCTTCTGGTCGACAGTAACACGTTCGGTATGTCCATCAGTCTATTTCCAATTCAATCTCAAATTGATCCACCATTGAAGCATCTGGATTAACGACCACTCAAAGCAGTCGCGACTTCCTGGATGAGAGCCGTGATAGGCTCCGGCGTGAAAATCCCAAGCGACACCAGTACAGCAATGAAAAGTATGCTCGGAACATTAGACAACCATGGCTCTGATTTTGTAACCAATTCGTCCTTTGTGTCCCCCCAAATAATCGGAAACAAAGCCCGCCCGCTTGCTACCAAGACTACTGTCAAAATGACGCAGATCAAGAAAAACAAAAGGATGTACCAACCTTCTATCATGGAACTCAGCATTAATACCTCGCCAAGGAAACTTCCAAACGGTGCAAAGCCAAGCAGGGCAAAGACACCGAGCATAAAAGCAAGGCCACTAAAAGGCATAATACGTATGATGCCTCGCAATGCTGAAATCTGTTTGGTACCGAAATGCGCCTTGATATTGCCACACGTCAGAAACAGCAACGCCTTCACGAACGCGTTGCTTACCACGTAAAGAACAACGCCGTAGGCCGCGGTCTTGCCGACACCCAAACCGATGGCAATGGTGCCAGCGTGATTGAGAGAGGCGTACGCAATAAGTCGTTTGTAACTGTCAGTTGTGACGATGTTCATGGCTGCAACCAATAGCGACATGACTCCCATGACAATCAGTTCTTCACTAACTAGCGTTGGATCAAACGACTTAAAAATTGCGATCTCGCGAAACAAGCAAAGAATGACGCAATTGAATTGAACTGCCGAAAGCAACGCGGTGATAGACGGCGGCGCGTTGTCGTACGCATCTGGCAACCAAGCGTACATGGGAGCCAGGCCAAGTTTAGTACCAAGGCCAAACACCATGAATGCCAACCCTAGCTCCCACCACATTGTTTCGCCAAGCGACGGGATATTGACCAATCCATCGATGAAAAGCGATAGAGTATGCTCTTCGTGTAACCCTCCCGTGGCCCTGGTAACGCACATTAGACCTAGAAAATTGAAGCCAAGTCCAACGATCGAAAAAAGTAGGTATTTCCACGAAGCCTCGAGACCCGCCTTGCCTCGTGCGTACGCAATCAAAGGTGCAATGGCTAGGGTACTGAGTTCTAAAAATGCCCACATTGCCACCAAGTGATTGCTTAGTATTGCGAACACCGACGCAGATGCGAATACCATGACCCTTGCCATGAACCCTTCAAAGGCCTCCGGCATGAGGCCAGCCGTGATTCTATAATAAATATAAATCGTAATTCCAAAAAACACGATCGAAACGACTGACAGAAACAACAACGACGTCGCATCCAAAACAAAATATCGCCCCAGAAAAAACTCCGATTCCCCTCGAGTTCGGCCAACCGCAGCAATTCCTGTCAAAATCAAATTGACGAATCCTACCAAAACTAACAATCGGCAGGCATTGCGACCACGACAAGCGGGTAGCAAGACAAGCAGAGCTCCGACGAGAGGAACTAGACCACAAATCACAACAGTCATAAAACAATCCCATCTTCGAGCAGATCAACTTCATGAGATCTGGTTTTGAATCTGTTAATAAAATCGATCTGTGTTAAAACCAATAGGATAAACACGATGGAAATCCCAACGTACACCTCGAGTGGCATCGCATGTTTGGATAGTAACTCAACTAGCGTTAGCCCACCCTCGAAAGTAATGACACCCACGACTTGTCCAATCACATGGCGCTGATTTGCAAGAATTAGAAAGCCAGTCAGAATTGCAATTGCCGCAGTGCCCACTTGAAAGGCTTGGATGGAGTCGTCCGGAGACATAAAGCGGCCGAAGATGGAACCGGTCACGATAATCAGAAAGGCTAATAGCCATTGTGAAAAACTCTTTTTGATTAAGGAAAAAGATGGTTCCAAATCAACCTTCCCCATGCTTCGAAATAAGAGCCACGGAACAATCAAAGCACGGACGATAAACAAATTCACTGCTTCCACGAATAGCATGAGCGAACGCTCGTGAGTCGCAAGCAGAATCAATCCAAGAACGAATCCTTGCACGCCTAAACCAAAAACAGCGACTCGCCATGAATGGAACATCAAAGGGAGCAGGAACGCTGCGACGTATAAAACGAATAGATTAGTCATTGAATGGATCCTTGACTGGAATGTACGATTACCAAACAAATGAGCGAGATCAGAAAGGCCGCGAAAGTGAAAAGCGGTATAGCCCGAAAACGCAACCTTGCTGTCAACGATTCCGTCAGACCGACCAAAATAGCCACGAACGCAATCAGAGTCACAGACACAACCATGGCCAAGAGTGGAAGATGATCAAAAGAAAATGGATTGAGCAAAGCGGAAATAACACCTGCGAGCAAAACCATTTTGATGCCAGCAGCATATTGAACTATCGCCAACTCAGGACCACTATGATCGAGAATCATGACCTCGTGGACCATCGTCAACTCCAAATGCGTAGTCGGGTCATCCGCCGGAACGCGGCTGGTCTCAATCAGCAACACGATGAACATTACCGCAGCTAAAGCGATGCGGATTGAAATTGACGTGATTGTATCCGTCTGGGGAATAACCAACTCGCTGAAAGTCATTTGACCACTTGCAAGAATGAGCGTACCGAGTGTCAACATGATCACTGGTTCTGCAAGGGCAGCATAGGTGGCTTCTCTACTTGCTCCCATACCTTCGAATGCACTGCCTGTGTCCAATGCACCCAGCATTAGAAAAACCTTCCCCAGTCCGAGGAGATACAGAAACGCAACAAAGTCACCAGAAAAGGAATAGGGTGCAAATCCTGGCACCAATGGTACAAACATCGAGGCTGTGACCGTCGTGGCCAAGATCACAATTGGCGCGATTGGAAAGACCCAACTCGTAACTTGGCTATAAACAGGAGTTTTTTGAAGCAATCGCAGCAAATCAAACCAGCTTTGATTCAGTCTTGGTCCTCGCCTACCAGCCCAAAGAGACTTCACGCGATTGATTAGGCCGATCATGTAAATCGGACCAATCGCAACGATTGCGAGTTGGAAAATGATTAAGATAATATTCATGGAGAGACACTCTCGATCGACTCTATGGATAACTGAAACGCGCAGTTGGTTTGCTGGATTTTCACTTGAATAAAACGAGCGTGACAAGAATAATCAAACCGACAAAGCCAATGCTAAAGGAAAAACCCATTGACTCAGGAATGCGAGCCAAACCAAGCTTAATCAGCCCCTCACCACGTTTCAGAAAGTCAAAAGTGGAATGCTCCACCGAGTCAATGCAATTGGTGCTGTAACTGCCATCTTTCGGAAACACTCCTACCGGTAGATCTTCCTTGGTCCAAAAAGTTAAGATGTCACGAAAAACAGCGACCATTGGAAATGAAAAAGAGGAACCACTGTACTGCATCCTCGAATTTGGCAAAGTGTAACCGCAACCCCACGTAACATGACGTCTATTACTTTTTGGCAAGATCAAAAAACGAGCGATCAGAAGAACGGCAAAGACTGAAACAAACACAATGGTCACCGTGGTAACCGATTGCAACAAAGAAGTTGGCAATAGTCCGAACCATTTTTCACTCGTGATATTTTTGTCTCCGAGCAACATTCCAGTTGGGTGTTGGACCAGTCTTAGAGCCCAAACCGGCGCTAATCCGACAGCCAAAATCCCAACGAGATGCAGAACCATTGGTACGATCATCCAAACGTTTTCATGTGAGTTTCTCCCCGCGTGCTCTGGATCTCTTGGCACCCCCAGAAACATCAAGCCGAACGCTCGAGTGATCGACATTGCCGACAACCCACCCACAAAAGCCAGGAGTGCAGCGAACAAGGGCAAAGCCATTTGTCCAAGCATTAATCCAGGGGTTGACTGAAATAGTCCCGCATAAATCAAAAACTCGCTGACGAACGCATTGAATGGAGGCAACGCGGCACTCGCCAATGACCCCAAAAGAAATAACGGTCCGGTCCACCTCATTACCTTGAGAAGCCCGCCCATTTTTTCCAAATCGATCGTGTGGGTAAAACGATACACAGACCCAGCACCATAAAAAAGAAGACACTTGAACAATGCATGGTTCAAAATATGGAGCAGCCCGCCCCCGAATCCAAGTGCAGCCATCGTCGGGTTATGAAGCGATAAACCAAGACATCCCACGCCAAAGCCCATCCCAACAATTCCTACGTTTTCAGTCGAGGAGTAACCCAACAACCTTTTGATGTCCCGTTGCACCAACGTATAGAGAATCCCCATAAACGCCGACATTGCTGAAGCGGCAATCAAGACCCACCCCATCCATAGCTCTGGCTCGCCCATCATGAAAATCATCTTGAGCATCCCAAAAAGGCCCGCTTTGTGAATGACACCGGACATTAGCGCAGAAACGTGAGCCGGTGCAGCGGAGTGGGCTCTCGGAAGCCATGTATGGAAAGGAAAAAACGCAGACTTTAGTCCAAAGGACGTCAATAACAGCACAAAGGCAATGCTCCGTTGCATACTTGGTGCTTGAAAGAACGGAACGAAGTTCGCAAACTGAAAGCTATTTGTCACCCCGTGTACCACTGTGAACGCGGCCACCAAAAAAAGCAGACTTAAATGCGTCGAAATCAAATAGTTGAAGCCTGCAAACCGAATCTTTTGATTTCGATGCTCCCAAATAACCAGTAGCCATGCTGATAATGCAGCAATTTCCCATCCAACCAGGAAGGCAAATGCGTTCTGAACCGTATAGATGATCAGATAGGAAAACTGAACCATTGTGAGCAAAGCAAAATGCACGCCAACGTGCCGTTTCCCTTCGATACTATGTCCCAGGTACCCAACAGCGTAAATTGAACCTAAGAAAGTCATAGGTAGTGAAAACGTCAAAAAGAACGCGCCGATAGCATTGATCTCGAAGTCAATTTGCTCAACCGGGAAAGACCAAGGAAGATAGCCAATCACTGCATCGGCCCCAAACAAAACGGGTATGGTCACTCGCAAAACTAACAAACAAGACAAGAGTTGAGCAATTAGGTTGACTCCAATCCGGAGCTTATTGTTTGGAAGCACGATCGATAGAATCGCGCCCAACACAAGTGCTACTGATCCAGCGTATAGGAAACCCACAAAATCACCTTTCTCATCCGAACATGTTTTTATTAAATCACGGGTGAAGTGATCGAGGCACTCTATTTCAAATGGTGCAATTACGCGAGGGGATTGTCGGCACCATCGCATTACAAAGGCGTAATCGTTTACGAGCGCATTCAAACAGTCAAGTAAGAAAGAATGTCTTGTAAAAATACCGCGATCTTAGTTTAAAGGAAGAATTCATGCAATAAAAAATGCCGAGTTTAGTCTAAGGGTTGAATTCGACCGACAATTCTGGATTGGCACCGGTTGCGGAATTCAGAACTGAACTCGTATCAACAGGTCGTCCTAAGAGCCGCAAGAGTCCGTCTAGAATGGTCCATGGGCTTGGTGGGCATCCCGGGATGTATAAATCGACGGGTACCACGGCATCTGCTCCATTATGCGCCTCTGGATGGCCGAAATAAGGTCCACCGGAAATAGCGCAGGCACCGACAGCGATTACTAATTTCGGTTCAGGAACGGCCTCATAAGTCTTTAACAAGGCAATTCGCATATTCTCGGTTACTGGTCCTGTGATGAGCAATCCGTCGGCGTGACGGGGCGACGCGACAAACTGAATTCCAAAACGGCTCAAATCGAACACAACGGTATTGAGCACATTAACATCAGCTTCACAAGCGTTACAACCCCCAGCGCTGACTTGTCGAAGCTTCAGCGAACGCCCAAAGAGCCGCCTGGCTTTTTCATCGAGAGCGGCCGCTAGCTTTAATTCGCGTTCGCCAATAACGAGGTCCGTTCGCGAACGCGTTGACAAGCGGTATTCGTCGGTAAACTCGATAGAACCCTCGGGACATGCCTGAACGCACTCGGTGCAGAACAAACACTTGCCAAGGTCCATTTGCAAGTGATTGTTTTGTTTTTGAATTGCATCCGTCGGACAGCTTTCGATGCACTTTTGACAGCCACTGGAGCACTTTGCTTGGTCGAGTATCGGTAATCCTTGAAAGCGCGACGGTCGAGCTGGAGCTGGTCCAGCAGGGTAGGATGCCGTTCGATAGCCTTGTCGAAAGCGTTCGGTCAGAATTTGGAACATGGTACAGTGCCTTAGTTGTGGCCGACGCTGACAGCATCGTGCGTTTTCCGAAACAAAACTTGTTCGGATGCTGGCAGCATCCGCCACGATTCATAGATCGTTGCCGCAGTACGAAAGGTTAAAGCTCTTGTTGCAAAGTGGGAAATCGGAAATCTGTTGATCGCGCAGAGACATGGCTAGCCCAATCCAATTGTGGAAGGACGGATCGACTATCTTGTAGCGTGCGAATCGGCTCTCGCGATTGGTGATCCCCACGTGACATATTGCGCCACGCCAACCTTCTACTAGCGAGACGACCAACGATTCTGCGGCGAGCGGACCACTTTCGACTTGGGTCGGACCCGAATGCAGTGATTGCAACTGGTCTATTACGAATTGTCCCGAGCGCTCGATCTCCATGCTGCGAACGAAGGCTCGAGCGAAGACATCACCGGAAGGCCACGTTGCGACCGGGATCTTCATCGTTCGATAGATTCCGCTCGGGAAGTCTTGTCGAACATCGCGTGCGATCCCAGTCGCACGCTGGGCTACTCCCACGATTCCGAGACCCTCGACAGCCTCTTGACTGAGTTTGCCGGTCTCTTCGAAGCGACTTTGTACGGAAAGACTGTTCCATAACAACTGCGCTGCACCAGCAACATCTCGCAACGCAGGCTTCAATCGACCCACGAGCGTTTCCGACAGCGCGGAATCGATGTCAAATGAGACTCCACTGGGCCGAATGAGGTTTCGACCAAATCGATTTCCACTAATAGCCCCGGTTGCGTTCAGAAAATCACCTCGCAATCGGCCACAATAATTGGCGGTCGGAAGATATCCAACATCATCCGCCAATGCTCCCAAATCGCCGGTATGGCAGGCCAGTCGCTCCAGTTCTAATGCGATACTGCGAATCGAGTTGGCTCGTGGCGAAGGTATCGCTCCCGTTAGCCCCTCTACGGCCTGACAATATGCGGTGGCATGTCCAATCGTCGTATCGCCGGCCAGCGTTTCAACATAGTGAATCGTCCGCTTGTTTGGACCCCCGATCAATGCTCGCTCAACACCGCGATGCTGGTAGCCGAGTTGGATTTCAAGATGAAAAACATGCTCACCGTGACACTGAAAGCGAAAGCTGCCTGGTTCGATTACGCCCGCATGCACGGGCCCGACGGCAACCTCGTGCACTTCAGAACCTTCCACTCGAAAGTAGTCCGTCACCGCGGGTAGGATTGAATCGCTGACCGATCGAGACCATGCATCATGACCGGGCCGATAGGAATGGTGATAGCGGAGCGGCTTAAACCAGGGATGCCCGAACGGAACGATACCGCATTGTTCCGCGATTTCGCGCTCAAAATTGTGGGCCTGTGGGCAATCTGGCGTTAAGGAAGGATAGCTGTCACCGTTCAGCAAGTCGGTTGCAAAGGGAATGACCATCGACGCAGCATGATCCGCCAGAATGGCATAAATTCTCATCCGTCCGCTGTCGAGTTCATGTCCAAACATGGCTACCAATCGCGTTGATCCGATAGGCCGATCGACGATCGTTTCTCGAAACTCGCGCATGTCCAGTACCGGAACCGCCTGCAATGGCACGGCTTGTCCGTTTTGAAGTCTTGGCAGTTGTTCCATTAGTTTCGACATAGAGGATCTCAAGAAGAGGACTTCATTTCCAAGAACAGTGTCGCCTCGTTTAGTAGTTGAGCGAGTGGCGGTGGGAGCCACACCCCTAGCACCGCGACGAGAACCGCGAAAATTAGAATGGGCCAGACTGTTCCGAACGTGTCTTGAAATGGACTTTTTTCAACGGAGTCGCTCGGTCGGCCAAAGACCATTGAGGTTACGGTTGCACCGAATCCAAAGTAGGTCACCAGTAAGAACACGACGAAGAGTACTCCGGCCACCGAATGACCTTGTCGAAACATGGCTGACAGCATCGTAAACTCGCTTGAAAAGGGCGCAAATGGGGGTGCGCCGGTGATGGCAAGAAACCCAAGAAGAAAAAGGCCGCCCGACCAAGGCATTCGATGCATCACCCCTCGAACATCGGCGGTCATTTTGCTCGCATAGACTCGGTGGATGTTACCTGCAGAGAGAAAGAGGACACCTTTTGTCAAGCCATTCGCAATGACATGAAATAAAGCCGCGAAGGTAGCTGCACCGCCAATTCCGACCCCCAACGCAACGATGCCCATGTGTTCGACGCTGGAATAAGCGAGCATGCGTTTGAAGTCTCGCTGGCGGGTCATCAAGGCAGCAGCCAGTCCCATCGAAAAAAGCCCCAGTGAGACCAACATGCGTTGGATGAATTCCTCTTGGCCAGCCGCATGCGAAATATGCACAAATCGCAAGATGGCGAGAAACGCGCAATTCGTCATCCCACCTGCTAGCAGCGCACCAATCATCCCGGGTGCTTCACCATAAGCATCCGGTTTCCAAGTATGCATCGGTGCTAATCCCATTTTCGTTCCGTATCCAACGACCAAGAAGATAATGGCTGCATGCAGCCAGGGGGTCGATAGTTGCGGCGCCTGACGAATAAGGTCGTCGAACATCAGAGTCGATTCCAACCCAGCATACACCGCCGAATATGCCAAAAACAACGACCCTAACAACGCCAGAGCGATTCCGACCGAGCATATCAACAAGTACTTCCAAGTGGCTTCGAGCGAACGAGGATTATGATTGAAATACAAGCCAGGTGCACTGACCAGCGTTGTCGTCTCCATCGCGACCCACATCAAGCCCAAGTGATGCGACAGAATGATTAAGCTCATCATGCCCAGCGAGAGCATCATGCATGCACACAGAACACGGTTGTTTCGCAGATGGCGCTGAGCGAGATAGCCGGGAGCGTAACACGCGCAGAGGAAAAACAATAAACTGATCAGGCCAAGAAATATCTTGCCGAGCGGATCGAGGTTGAGCCAGCCGTAGAAACCAAGCTGACCTGGCGCTTGCAACGCGTTAGCGGTCATCAACAAATGGACAAGCCCGCCTACCGGCAACAACCAAGGTCGCCAATTATTCATAGGGAGCATGAACGCAACGATGCCCCAAGCGATCGGAAATCCAACGAGCAATTCGACCATTTCTCAATCCTTTAACGTAGAGAGATGATCGGATGTGGATGACTGAAACTGTCGATTCACATGATGAATGACAATCCCCATCACAAAGACACCAACAAAGGCATCTAATAGCACTCCGACTTCGACCAACAATGGCATCGCTTGCACAATCAGCAATCCGAAGATAAAGATTCCATTCTCAAGCACGAGATAGCCTATCACTTGAGTCAACGCCTCGCGGCGCATGGTCATCATCAAGAATCCCGTCAGGACGGAGGAAAGTGCGGCCGATACCAAAAGGTGACTGTGGTGTTCATCGCGGAGCGGGAGGCTCATCGAAAGCGTCATCGCCAATCCGGTGCCGATGGCCCCCAAGAGCAGGGAGGCTGTCAATCCGACATACGGGTCGATTTTCCATTCCACCTTAGCTTCCCGCATGGCATAAGTCATCATTCGCGGCATCATCAAGCCTTTGATCGCGATCATCGCAGCTGCTAAGGCCAAGGTTCGAAAATTGATGGCGATCTCGCCATCGTCTTGGGTTTCCGGATGAGCGATTCCAAATGCAACGCCCAATAGGATCCCCTGGATTGCGACTGCGTAGATGCAGGCTTTCAGCCGGCCCGTTCCCAAAAGAAAGAAATTGAGCAAGACGACGGCGACTAACATGGGATCCAGGATGGCGAGATTCATCGTGTTGTCACCAGCAAAATAAAGCTGAACGCCGCTGTGACTCCAGCCGCAGTCAACATCTGTGGCACCCTGTTCATCCTGAGCCGCGCCATGACCGACTCCACAATTCCCAACGTAATTGCCATCGCGATGACGCCTACCAGAAACACCATCCACTCGGCAACCGGGTTGCCAAAATTCGATGGTAGGACCAATCGAACGCCTAACGCCGCAAACACAAACAACTTTATCGCGGACGCGATTTGAATCAAAGCCAGCATCGGTCCGCTATGATCCAGCACGATCACTTCGTGTATCATGGTTAGTTCTAAATGCGTGTTCGGATCGTCAAATGGAATTCGGCAGTTTTCTGCCAACATCAACAGATACCAACTGACGAAAATAAGCAGTACCGGTGTAACCGCCGTTCCTATGCCGGAGGTGAAGGCAGCATTGAATAGATCCGCCATTTGAAGGGAGTCGAAGATTTTAGCGAGAACGAGTATGCAAAAAAACAGAGTTGGTTCCGCCAAACAAGCGAACGTAACGTCACGCGAGACCCCCATCCCTTCAAAGGCTGAGCCCGTGTCTAAGGCCGACAACACTAGAAAGAATCGACCAAGGGCCAAGACGTACGCGAACAACAGCACGTCCCCATAAAACGAGCATGGCGCCCAGTTTTGTCCCAACGGAATGAGCATGGCGGCGATGAAGGCGGTAACCAAGCTGACGACAGGTCCGAATCGAAAGATCCATGTTGTCGTCGTGCTTTGGACTGTCCCTTTTTGAAGCAATCGCCAAACGTCGTAGTACGGTTGCAATAACGGAGGGCCCTGCCTGCCGCCAAAAAATGCCTTGGTGCGATTGATCACGCCTTGCAACAACAACGGAAGCGCCACGACGACTAGGACATGCAAGAAAGTGAGGAATATGACGACCATAGTACTCATCGCCAAAAGAGGAGCAAGAACACGAGCATGGCAAAGATATACAGAATATAAAGTTGTATGCTTCCTTGTTGCACGATACGAAACCAGAACAAGCACCGACCAAGACTATGAACGATCGGCAACACGGCCCGTTCGAGTACCACTTCAGGCACGTGGCTTTTGAACTTAGCGGTGGATGGAAAGAAGCTCGTCAACTGCGGTCGCTCAACCTTGAGTTGCAACGGCCAGGCCATCAACTCCACCAGGAACTGGGCGATCGATGACGCGGTGTATTGCATGCGCGCAGTCGGAGCGGTATAGCCACAGCCCCACGTCTCGGTCCATCCCAAGGAACGATTTTGAATGCGCCGATGGAGCCAAAAAGCGCCGAGGGCCAATGAAAGCAGCAGGACAATAGCCGCAGTCCGCAACTGGCCAAGTGGAGCGATGTCTTCCAAGAAGGTGGCAGGTTGTGCGTCGTGATGCGACCAAACGGATATCGATTGGTCCAGCATAGTCGCGACCATGGTTGGTCCCAATCCAATCGCGATGCAGCATACTGAAAGCACCAACATCGGAGCTCGCATCGCCCAGCCTGATTCGTGGATAGGATACTCTAGCTTCTCGCGGCTTACACCCAGAAAAACCACCCCGAACACCTTCACAAAGCAGGCTACGGCTAGAGCCCCCATCATGGCCAGAACCGGCACTGCGAAGGCTGCGACCGGAAACTCCCGTCCACCTCCAAGTCCCAACGTTTGAAACAAGCCTAGGTAGATTAAAAACTCGCTGATGAAGCCATTGAGCGGTGGAAGCCCGCAAATCGCTGCCGCGCCAAGCAAGAAGAAACCGGCGGTCCATGGCATGCTCTTGGCCAATCCGCCTAGGTGATCGATCTCCCGAGTGTGACGTGCATGGATCACGGAACCTGCGCTGAGGAATAGCAACGATTTAAAAAGTGCGTGATTCCATACATGCAGAAGGCATCCAGAAAGTCCAAACAGTATCCAGACCGGCTCGTTCATGGCTCGACCAATCATCGCTAGCCCTAGTCCGATCACAATGATCCCAATATTCTCGATGCTGTGATACGCCAGCAATCTTTTTATATCGTGTTGTCCCAACGCAAACGCCACACCTAAAACAGCCGATACGCCCCCCAAGACTAGCAATAGTTCACCCCACCAGAGTGGCGGCTCGGCAAGTACCCACGTCATACGCACGAGGCCGTAGATGCCCGCCTTGATCAAGACGCCTGACATGACCGCGGATACGTGACTAGGTGCCATCGCATGCGCGCTCGGAAGCCAAAAATGCAAAGGCATCAAACCGGCTTTCAGTCCAAATCCAGCCAACGCCAACAGGAATACGATGGTAGCGTTGCCCGCCCCTAATACTTCGTTGGAAAGGGGAACTAGTTCGTAGCTGCCCGTCGCACCGTACATCAGCGCGAACATCATAAACAGTGCAAGTGTGGCCGCATGGCTGGCGGCCAAATAAAGCCAAGCAGCTTCTCGGACATCGTCTTTTTCATCTTGTGTTCCAACGAGAAAGAAAGCCGAAATCGCCATCCCTTCCCAGCCGACTAAGAATGTTACCGAGTTGTGTGCCAGGACGAGGACGGTGAGTGCGGACGTGAGTAGGCCGTAGAACACTTGCAGTTTCTGACTGTCACTGGGATGATCGGACTGCTTCCAATACTCAAGTCCATAGATCGAACCCAGCATGGTCACCAGGAGAATGGGTATCAAAAAGAATGCCGAAAGGGAATCGGCGGCCAAAACGAAATCGGCATTAGGTACTGGAGTGGGCCATCGAGCGATCTCGAGGTCTGCAACCACGAAGTAGACTTGACCAATCCCGATCAATCCACAGATGCATCCGACAATAAGCAGGCCGGTTGCTATCGTTTGGCTCCAACAACTTCGCCGAGCGAGAAACAGGCTCGGCAATCCGCTGATTGCACATAGAACTACCGAAAGTATAACCAACCGGCTGTATTCGAACATCAACGATTCCTACCAACAGGAGCCCGTCGCCCGAAAGAGACTCAGTGTCTCACAGATTTCTCGAAGTCTGTATCGCTCTTAATTATCCTATCACAGCTTGGTGTTAACGTGTGGCGTTGAAAATTGCAGTTTAGGAGATTTTTAGTTTCGTGGCCGACGTTGCTAGAGTCGGTTTGGATGTTAGCAGCATCGGCCACGATGCTTAGGCAAGCGGCAGAGTAAAAACACCTGCCAGGGGTTTCAATGGGAGAGCGATGCTCCTGCCGAGCATGGCGTTGGTTCGGCAGGAGCCTCTCCCTCCCGGGATAATCAATGCTGCCGCTGGCCTTATACCAGCATCCGGGCAGCTAGCGGACTGTGTGACATCTTGCGATGGTGGTCTAGACCGCTCAAAGTAAGTGTTCGTCCTTCTTGCTTGAAGTCGCGTTCCAAATCGTGCAATCGCGACATAACGGTATGGTCTAGAAACTTAGCCTGGGCACAATCGATGACAACGTTGAATTCCCGAGGCGCGGACGAGATCTGCTTTTTCAATATCAGCCAATTGGTGAACACGGCTGGACCGAGAAGCGAAATCGTTTTGCATTGGCCCTGCTGCGACGTGCTCAACGGAACAGTGAAGAAGCTCAGCGGATGGACTCCGTAGACCATTTGAATAATTAACTTCGCGAGAATCCCAATCCCAACGCCAATCAACAAATCCGTGGCCAAAACGCCTGCGATGGTGCAAAGAAATATGATTAGTTGTTCTTTGCCAACATGCCACATGTGAAGAAACTCTTTGTAGTGTGCCAGTCGGCAACCGGCATAAATAAGCATCGCGGCGAGCGCTGTCAACGGAATGTTATTGAGCAATTTTGGAAGGATCAAGATGCTGATAAGCAGGAAAAATCCGTGGAACGCGTTCGACCAGCGGGTGCGCGCACCGTAGTCCTTGTTGGCTGAACTCCGGACGATTTCGGAAATCATCGGCAGGCCACCGATACATGCCACGGCTGCATTCGCGGTACCGATCGCGATCATGTCGCGGTTCAGATTGGTTTTTCGCTTCCATGGATCAAGGACGTCGACGGCCTTTGCACTAAGCAGGGATTCCAAAGAACCTACCAATGTAAACATCAACACCCACTTCCAGAAAATGGGCTTTGTCGCAGCCGAGAAATCAGGAAAAATAAACGATTTGACGAGATTTTGGGGGCTGTCTGGAACTTTTACGAGCAGCGTTTTTACCACTTGAGCAGTTGGATGGCCGTCGTGTGTGATCTCGTAAGTACGCGATCGCGAAGGACCATCAAAGCTCTGATAGAGGAGCATTGCAGCAGGAATCGCGAGGGTCAAAACAATGAGTTGTGGAGGAATTGCTTTGCAGATGGCAAACCGCTGTTTCAGTTTGGGATATAAAAAGAGGATAGCCAAACTCACAAGTCCAATGAGTGCAACTTGCCAAGCATAATTCGGCACGTGGGTAGGCAGATCAAAATAGGCTTCGTACGCCTCGGTTGACGCATTCGGCTTTAAACCGAGCAAAAGATACAACTGCTTGCCGATGATGATCAAGCCGATTGAAGCCAGTAGTCCATGAATCACCGAGGAAGGAAAGAGGTCTGCTAAGATGCCAGCACGAGAAAGCCCAAGAATAATTTGGATCACCCCAGCAATCACACCCACGGCGGCCACGGCAGGCAAGTAACTCAAATAGACCGAAGGGTCTGTATTGCTCATTCCATCCTTTGTAACGCCGGCCGCTATTGCGAAATCGGTTACTGCGCCAAGGCATATGGCAATCATACCGGCTGCAGGCCCCTTGATTGTCATTTCCGAATTGCTGAGGAAGCTGCAAATGATACCGCCGGCAATTGCAGTGAATACGCCGTTGATCGCCGGGAATCCGCTCGCATTGGCAATACCCAAGCACAAAGGAAGTGCGATCAAAAACACGAGCAATCCCGCGATTGCGTCAAACCGAATATTCTGTGTGAACGAGCCAAGCGGAGCGATCTCGGAAGCCGGGGCGTTGCCGGTATTAGCCATATAAAATCTTTCGAACGATTTGGGTTCTGAAAAGTCGAGATTCTCTTATACGTTGGAACCATAGACTTCATCAATCGAATAAAGCATTACAAATTGTTCAGATTCGGGTACCGCACGCACCCGACGATATCAACAGATACTCACTGTGGATTGCGCAGGTTGCCGCAGGAACAATCGTTACGGTCTGTCTCATGGAAGACTCCGCTCTGAAAAATCTCGAACATAGAATCCTCAGCTTCTAAATCTTTGCGTAACTGGAGGTTACCCTTACCAGCGTGAATGGCCGTTTCCGGGATTCGAATGAGGCAGACCATATTGCACTCGACTTTTGCTAAGGAATTCTCAAAGTTAACATCTTTCTGGCCTGTGGCTGTGCCTGGGGTTGCTGGTTTCTTAATCGCCATGGCGATCGCTTGGTCGCGTTGGCCTGAGCCCTCGATGCACGACGACTTTGGCAATTTGCTGGTTGCTACGACATTGCTCGAGGGGCGGTTCGCGAACCCTGTTCCATCGGCTTGGCAATCCATGGAGACGTTTCACGTCGTTTTCCAACCTTCCTATGCGTCCAAGTTCCCGATTGGGCTTGGTGTCTTATTTGCAATTGGCAAACTGTTGTTTGGCTCCTTTGCGGCTGGATTATGGATCTGCGCCGGTTTGGCATCATCGGCTATTGCATGGATGATCTTGGCCCATTTTCCGCGTCGCTGGGGACTGGCGGCCGGATTGATGACAGCCACACATCCTTATTGGCAAAACGGTTGGTCCCAAGAGTTTACAAACGGCTGGCTGGCGGTCACGGGTATCGCTTTGGTCCTCGGTGGCTTGCTCCGAATTCGACGAAGCTATCGACAATCGCTATTTGGCGAGTGGCAGACTGAAATCTACCGGCCGAGTCTTAATGTGGGAGAGCGAGGCTCCTGCCGAGCTAGGCACTGGCTCGGCAGGAGCCTCGCCCTCCCAGTAAAAGCAAATCCGCCAGTAAAAGCAAATCCGCCGCTCGCCTTATCCAATGCGTCGCCCTCACTGCGCAGTAGTTACACGGCAATGGTAGGATTGGGTTGCGTGTTGACACTGTTTTCGAGACCTTTTGAAGGTGGACTGGTTTGCGGGCTACTTGGCCTGTATTTCCTGCCAATCCTATTCAAACGGGGACTCTATTCGGACCCTCGATTTTGGCGAGCAGCCATGCCCGGAATGGCAGTTCTCAGTTTCGGCATTGCTTTGCAACTCGGTATCAATCAATCCATAACTGGCCACGTACTGAAACTGCCTTATCAGCTTCACGAGTCGCAGTACGGGGTCGCGCCTGTTTTGATTTGGCAAAAGCCACACGAGCCCAGCCTTGGCCATCGCTTTGCGGAACAAGTCACGTTTCATCGCGGCTGGTCGATGGACGCTTATCACCGAGCTTCTTCGTTCAACGGGTATTTTGAAATGCTTCGGCGAAGACTGGGATTCTTGGTTAATCACTGGGGCCAGTTATTGGCATTTGCTCCGTTAGGACTCCTCGTGTTGCGCCCCGAACGACGACGACTCATCGGGATGATCGGGTTGCTTCTCATCGCGTTATTGATCATCAATTGCATTCCCTGGGCGGTACCGCAATATGTCTCTCCGCTCATTCCTGTCGTTTTGTTTGTAGCCTGCTCGGTTGCGCGCGGGTTGGTCAAGCGCGTGGCCAAATCCCTAAGGCTGACAAAGAGACCCGTAGGACTCGAAATCGCGTTGTTTGCATCCATCATTCTATTTCAATGTTGCACTGCTTTTAGTATTGCCCAAGCCCGAACCTCGCGCGGAGAAGGCTGGGAAACGACCTGGGCTGAAAAACGAGCCACGATTCTTGGCCAACTTTCGAACCAGCCAGGTTTCGATGTCGTGTTTGTTAAGTACCCTGCCGAGTATGACGTGGTGAATTGCGAATGGGTTTTTAACGAAGCGAATATCGAGCAATCGCAAGTCCTATGGGTCCGTTGGGGATCACAACAACTGAACGACGCAGTTTTGCGAGCGTATTCGAAACGTATGTTTTGGCTCTTGGAGTTTGACGAACAATCAGAGCCAGTGTTGAGTCCGTATTGAGCGCATTTGAGTCGTTATTGAGGGCAATTGTAAATCCTAGCGGCGAACTCCACCAATCGAGCCGTTCCCTGCCTACGCCTTCCGATCGGGCACGACCCGATGGAGGCAGCAATTGGCGGCTACAGACATGATCATTCGATTTGAGCTCTCCACCGAGTTTACTCGGTGGGAGCAACGATTCGATGCGAGAAACGCTGCTTCCACCGGTATGAAACCGGTGGAGAGCCTAGCCCCTCACGGGTTGCAAGTAGCTGCCAATTATCGCCCCACTGGCATGAAGCCAGTGGTAGCGGAACCGGTGGAGAGCCTAGCCCCGCACGGGTTGCAAGTAGCTGCCAATTATCGCCCCACTGGCATGAAGCCAGTGGTAGCGAAACACAGGAAAAAATGCTTCACTGCGTTTCCGATGGAGGGTGACACCTTTTTACACAAGCTGGACGACCTCAACTTCATTTCGGCTCGAAGCGGACTTGCCATTCTTTGGCAGCCGAGGGGTAAGTTGCAAAAACGAGATCTGTCAGGTCTTTTGCTCCTTTGGTGTCACCCATCAGACGCATCGTTTGCACGGTTCTGGCTCGCGATTCCAACCAGGGTTCGCTGCCCGCTGGAAAGGCATTGGCCAGTTGCCGAAATTGCTTGATCGCTTTTTCTCGTTGACCAGAGAGCGTTTGAAAGAGTCTAGCCGTTCGATAATTCCACCATGGTGTCTTGGGTTCGGATGCGATTGCGGCTTGGATGGCTTCGATTCCGATGGCCTCCTCGCCTGACCAGCATGAAATGCTCGCACGATAGAGTTGCATGGAACGCGAAAACTGCATGGACTGCAACACGCCTAAATTGGCCAATATCCTTTTATCTTCTTGGCGATTGAGACGATTGAGCCCTTCGACGCTTGATCGAAAATGGGCTAACTCCGTTGAATCGATCGATTTGCTCATTCCATTCTGGAGAAGCCGTTGAAAGAGCAATTCCGTGAGGGTCCACTTAAGTGCTAATTTGGATGTCTCGTCCACTTTGGACGCATCCAAGCTTGCGATCAACTCCCCCGATTTTGTGAAGGATGTCCCTGCCGTTGTTTGCGCTAGGAGGGAAACGGAAATGGAAGTCAAAGGCGAGTTTGCGGGTGTCTGGCTGGAATCTGTGTCGCGACTAGGCCAGCGACTTGAACCCCTTATCGAACCCAACACGGCCCGAACGACAGATCGATCGCTTGGCTTGGCAAGTTCGATCAGTTTTGCTCGCATCGCATCCAGGCTTACCTGGACTTGCTTGTTTGCATCGGAACGGTAAATGGAGTGATCGTACCACGCGTCTTGTGTGGCTGAGCAAATCAATGCAAATCGACTCAAAGCAGTATCGAAGTCCGACCAACGATCGGAATTGGGATCTGACGATTCAACAATCGGTGACGCCTGATCTAGACGCTTTGCCCAAAGGGCAAGGAGATCGGCCAGTTGATCTGTGGCGAGAAGCAGACGATCCAGTTTTAATACGGCTTGTTGTGCTTGTGCGGAATTTGGCCAAGTGTTTACGATGTCCATGAGTCGTCCTCGATAGATCTGTTGTTGCAACGCCGCCGCTTCGTCATTTGGGCTAACAGCTGTTGCGTTTTCGTCAAATCGTTGGACCTTGTCAAAGCTATAGACGGACATAACTGCAGCGTCAGGTGCTTTGGGTTGCTTGCTATATGCCATGGCGGCTCGATGGAATTCACCTTCTGCCGTTTCCTTCTGTCCGTTTTTGAAGAGAACGGCGGAGGCCTGGATTGCGATGTCGAGTGCCATGGATTCGTTACCGATGGTGGCTGCGGAAAGTTCCGCTTGGCTCAGTTTCTCAATGGCCTCATCCCACCGCTTGGCTGCGAGCAGTTGCTTGGCTTCAGACATCAGTAGCTCGACTTTGAGGCTTGCGGATGTTTGGCTAAGGTCATTGGCTGGATCGGCATTGCGATTCACATTGTTGGCCAACAGAATTGCATCCGCTCGTTGTTGCCAGTAGGAACCGAATCGAAGGCCAATTTCCTTTTTGACTTGCAAAGCACTGGTGAGTTGGAATTCGGAGGTAGGCTGGCCTGTAGGGGTCGAGACGAGATTGGCAAAATGTTCGATGGCCAATTCGGGAGCAACCGTCCAGCCACCAACGTTGCTAATCCATTGGTTCGATTCTTTGATGTTTCCAAGATTTCGACAGGCTTCTGCCGCGAGCGTGGCGATGCGCAGCTTCCATCGATTGCCTTGTTTTGGCTTTTCGTCCACCTTGGAAGTTAGTTGTTGGTCCAGCGACTTGATTCTAGCGAGCGCGTCCGCGGGTCGATCGAGTTGGATCAGAGCGGCGCAGCGAGCCAATTCGACGTTGGGGCGGCCTGGCCAATCGGCACTAATCCGCAGTTCGGCTTTTTCAATGGCCGTTGTCATTTCCGTGGCAGCCGCAATTCGGTCTGTGCTTTTGGCAGGGTAATAGAGCGCTCTTAGGAGCAAGAAATCGGTTTGGAGCAAGTAGGTGTCATTGAGCAGACCTGACCATTGCTCCGGAGTAGGAGCCGACTTGCTGTCCGCTTTTCCGTTTCGTTCTGGGGCTTTTTGGATTTGAGATTGCAGAGACTCAAGTTCCTCAAGGCATTCACGTATGGCGGCTAAGGACCATTCGCGGATGGGTTTTCGAGCAGGAACGGCAATGTAGGCTGCCTGAAGTCGGCGCAAGATCAGCCAACGGCACCATTGTTGTTGTTGTTTTAGCCAAAGTAATCGACTGGACTCCGGCTGGCGTTCGAGGATGGCCATGTTGGCCACAAGCAATTGGGTGACGGAGGCTGGATTGTCGATGATGGCGGGATCCGCCGAAATCTTCGCAGCGACGGATTGCATTTCGAGCATCGACCATTGAGCGGCAGCCTCCACATGGGTGGCCTCTGCGATGCGGTATCGGTCGCGACAAGTCTCAATGGCGACATCAAAAAGCCCTATTTTCAGTAGCGATTCGACAAAACTCGCATCCGGATGGTCAAACGAAAGTGGCGGTCCAATGGCGAAGGACTCGGCTGTTTTGGTGGGGTCGATGGCTTGGCCAAAGGAGAGAATCGCTAGGATTTGTATTACGCAAAAAGACATTGTCAACGATATTTGTTTCGGCTTAGACTTGTGCAATGCCGTAAATTTCATCAGGATAGAGTTGATCATTTTCCTCTCACGGATGAATTCATGCAAACCACAACTTTTGCTGGCGACTTTCGAACGCGAACACTTGGAGGTGAAGCGGGTAGGGTATGCAACCCCGAATTGATGTCGCGATACCAGGTACTGCTCGATGATCGGAAACTCCAATGGATGACCTATCATAAGCTAGATCGGGTTTTGGGAAGTGGCGGCCAAGGGATTGTATTTCTTTCAACGAGGCAGGGGGCGGATGGATTTCGGTTGCCTGTTGCCATGAAGGTATTTTCGCCGGAACGCTTTGGAAGCCAAGCGGGTTACGACGATGCCATGGCCAGAATAGGGCAAGTTGCGTCGTCGGTCGCCCGCATTCAACACGAAGGAGTGCTCAGCGTCCATGACTTCATCGATCGCAATCGTATCCGCATATTGATCATGGAATGGATCGACGGCTACGATTTGCGAGATTTGCTTCGGCTGGACCGGATGTCGAAGATTCGCGGTAGACTCTCGCAACGTCGATGGGACTATATCAACAACGTGATCGTAACGGCTGGCCCCGCTCATGCACGATTCAAAGCCGGTGTAGCGGTCGCAATTGTTCGAGATTGCTTGGCGGGATTGGCTGCCATGCACCGCGAGAATATCGTTCACGGCGATATAAAGACTTCTAATATCATGATCAAACGAACGGGACACGCCAAATTGATCGATATTGGATCGGCATTCGAGATGGGAAAACAGCCGCAAGTCTTCACGTGCACGCCGGCTTACGCCGCACCAGAGGTGCTTGAGAATGCACCCGTATCGCCCCGCAGTGACTTGGCCTCCTTGGGCTACGTTCTAGTGGAACTGTTGTCCGGACGCCCTTGTTTCGCTGAGACAGATTCATTGCGCGATCTGCTCGAACAAAAGCGTTCACTGCCAAATAGACTTCATGAAATATTTCCCCAGGAGGTTTCCTGCAACGGTCTTCTGATGAATTTTTGCCGAGGGCTCATTTCACCCGATCCGTCTCGGCGTTTCCCAAGCGCAGAAGCTGCGGAATTGCTTCAAGAGGGAGCTGCATCCTTCCATCGTCAACTCGTTCTAGGCGATCTGGCGAGCGAATACGACAATGACATTCGCGTTTGGATCGAAGAACTGAAACTGTCGGACCAGCAAGATTAGTGCTTGGACCAGAAAGTGTAGCTCGACACTCCGTGTCGAGAGTCACGGCACGGAGTGCCGTGCTTCACTGCGAGAGTCACGGCACGGAGTGCCGTGCTACACTGGGGCTAAACCCCAAATTCTGATAACGTTCCCTTCTAAAAGAAACCATTCTGCAAATGAAAGCTTTCACACTCGCACCTGCCATCGCCATTACCATTTCCCTAAGTGGCCTATTTTTACTATTTGAAGCCCAAGCTCAGGAACTTACTAGCAACATCCCGTACGCCGAACCCGCGCACGAGCGACAAGTGCTTGACGTCTATTCCGTAAAAGGTGCAAAGAACAAGCCTGTAGTTTTTTGGATTCACGGTGGTGGTTGGCAAGCCGGGGATAAAACAAGTGTGCAAATCAAGCCGCAAGCGTTTGTTGACAAGGGCTTTGTCTTTGTATCGACCAACTATCGACTGCTGCCGAATGTCGACATGGAAACCATCGTGCGTGACGTGGCGAAAGCGATCCATTGGGTTCAGGATCACATCGCTGACTACGGTGGTGACTCGAAACAGATGTTCATCATGGGGCACTCAGCAGGTGCTCAACTCGCCGCTCTCATCTGCACAGACGATCGGTACTTGAAAGCGGAAGGCGTTGCGTTGAGCATTGTTAAAGGCTGTGTACCTGTGGACGGCGACACGTTTGATGTGCCAGCCATCATCACCACTGCGGAAATGCGTCGTTTAGCGCATGCACAGCCTCAAGCCAAGTTTGGCCACCGCGAGAAGTTTGGCAACGACCCGGAGAAGCATCGCAATTTGTCCGCGGTCACGCATGTGGGCAAAGGTAAGAACATTCCTCCCTTCTTGATCCTACACGTGGCTGGTCATCCCGATACCAGTGCTCAAGCCCAACGATTGGGTGTCGTCCTCGGTGAATCTGGCATTCCAGCAAAAGTCTTTGCGGCCAAAGAAACCACGCATTCCAAAATCAATGACGACCTCGGATTGCCGGACGATCCATCGACAAAGGCGTTGTTCGAATTCATAACGGAGTCGCTAAAGCGATAATGCAATGCCCCCGAGGTTGTTCGATGGATGCCTACGATCCCTCGTAGAGCGAGCGGCAACCTTGTTTATACCGAGAGGGTGAGGGGGTGAGTGGGTGAGGCAGTTTTTTCACTCTGCCACTCGCCTAAAAACAGCAATCCAGGACGCTCAACACAGAGCCGCGGGAATTTCTTTCCAGGTCCCAGTGTCCTATTTGAGTTTCATCGCATTTCTAAAAAAGTACTCAAAATTCCGGAAGAAAAATTCTTGCGGGTCGTAGCGTTCCGCTCCTGATGCTTTGCGAGCATATTGACAACCTTGCAAAATGCAGGGTTTTTTCGGATTTCCCACCAACCCTGCCCCCAATCGCGAGCCGTGAAAGCTCGTGCTTGAAAGTATTCAATCTGCTCCTTGACTCTAGCAACCGGAGACGGTATCCTTCGAATCGGCAACGTTAATAGAGGAGCACTACAATTAACAAGAATAATAACAGAGCGGCGAGCTCCCATGGGGCTGTGCACATTCGATCTTTAAAGGTCTTTTATGATGTGGTTCGGCGGCGAAGTTTTTCGCAGGCGGCGAGCGATCATGGAATGACGCAGAGTGCGGCGAGCCAAAGCGTTCAGCATTTGGAGGATTTTCTGTCCGTCCAGCTGATCGACCGAACCAAACGGCCATTTGTATTAACGGCTGAAGGTCAAAAGTTTTATGATGGTTTAGCGGGTGTTTTGCGCCAGTTCGATTCTTTGGTGGATGAAGTGAGATTGGGCGGTACGACTTCGGGCGAGGAGGTTACCGGTCATGTTGTCATCGCTTCTATCTATTCCATCGGCCTGAGTTACATGCCGGTTTTGGAAGAGAAATTTCAAAAGAACTGTTCTTCGGCGAGTTTTGCCTATCAGCTTGCTCACCCCCATGAAGTTTACAGAATGGTGGAGCAAGGGACCGTTGACTTTGGGATGGTTAGCTATCCCGATCAGAATCACCCAACCTTGCAGACGACTTTGTGGCGGCACGAGCCGATGATTCTTGTTGCATCGCCTCGGCATCGCCTTTCGACACTTGGTCGCATTTCGCCCGAGGCACTTTCGCAAGTTGGGTTGGTTGCTTTTGCAAGCAATTTGCGGATTCGGCAAGAGATCGACAAAGAGCTTCGCAATTTGGGAGTAACCATGCGAGTTGTTGTCGAGTTGGATAACATCGATTCGGTCAAGCATGCAGCAATTGTTAATAGTGGAGTTGCATTCTTGCCAATGTTGACAGTTCAGAGTGAGTTGGCAACCGGCTCGCTAAAGAGGATTGAATGTGATCGACTCGAACTGACTCGACCGTTGGGAATTATTCAAAGACGAGAAGTTACGTTGAGCCGAGCAGCTCGAAGTTTCATGGACATTGTAATGAAGAATCGTGTTTGGGATCAAGAAAACGTTAAGACTGCTGAGGGGCTGAAACCAGTCAATATGGAACCTTCAAATGGCGACCCCTCAGCCAATGGTCAGGACTTGACCGGTCCTATTATGGCATCCTAATCGGATTGTGCCGTCATTAACGCAGGCTTTTAAAACGAACACCGAACGAAGACGAAAAGACAGGATTCACTGAGCATGAATGCACCATTTGGATTT
>JANMLD010000310.1:0-22201 GCA_031372345.1 Pirellula sp. | reverse complement strand
TCTCCGCGCCTCTGCGTTTTAAAAAAGAAATCTACTCCCCAAACGTGGCTACCTCTCCACCAGCTCTAGTACCCAGTGCGCTCCAAACTGAGGCGGTGATCGATTCCGGAATGACTTGGACTCGACCGTCGGCAAAGACCGCTTGAATGATGCTGGAATGCCGGGAACTAAAACCCAGCTCAATGTCTTCGATCAAGGCTCGCGATCCTTGCTTCCATGCGTTGATTGGTACCGCAGCCGATCCGAGTGCCTCCGACATCTCATTGGATGCCATGCCCGGTGATCCAACCGACCAATGGTCAATGATTTGTGGGCTGCCATCACGATCCGGTCCGACGACACCGGGCAAGAACAGAGCTTCCGCACTCAGCAGCGTGTTGGTCAGCCCATCGGTGAAGTCGCGATGACGCGTTTGGCTGTTCGTGTAGAGGGCACCGTCTTGAGCCAAGTCACCGATCTTAGTCCCCGTGCCACTTTCAGTCCCAATGGTCCCAGAAGCGCAACCCAGGTAGGTACACGGAATTCGATCTTCGATGATTTGACCATACGTTTCCGGAGCATTTGAAGACGGACATCGAAAAATCGTCAGAACTGTTCGCATGGCTGCTATATTTGGCGCAAACGAATCCCAAGGTTGATCCGGGTCAACTTGACTGTGCAAGTTGCTCTGCTCAATAAACGGCAGGATCTGGCCGCTCCACATGAAACGATGACTGCTTGGCAAGGCCTTGGACGTTTGGCAACCGGATGGGAATTTGCCGAATGCATCTGCGTGTTGAATGGCTGCCAATCCGATTTGCTTAAGATTGTTGGCGCACTGGATTCGACGCGCAGCTTCGCGTGCAGCTTGAACGGCAGGCAGTAGCAGCCCGACCAGAATACCGATGATGGCGATAACGACGAGGAGTTCAACAAGAGTGAATGCTAATCGCAGCTCACGACGAGAAATTTTTTCTACATTGCGTTGAGAGGTACGCATGGTTTCCATCCAAAATGGATTTCGATAAAGACTGCATCCTACAGGAGAGACAAAGGATTTGTCAAAAAGAGTGTCGCCTTTCGCTCCGCGAAAGAGCGTAAGCAGAGCGCACTTTCGCGGAGCGAAAGGCGATAATACGCTCCAATTAGCGAAAAACCCTTACAAAATCGACTTCCAGTTTTTGCGGAAACACGGTTGAAGCATTCGGGTTTCCCACAAAGCCACCGCCGACGGCAAGGTTGATTAGCAAATGGAATGATTGATCAAAGGGAGCTGGAAATTTGCCGCCCAAAGAGTCCCATTCTGTGAGCGTCTGGATTGGTTCGTTGTCGACAAACCAGACTACCTTGTCTTTCCGCCAGTCGATGCTAAAGGTGTGGAAGTCGTCGGTGAAATCTCCTTTCTTTAGCTCAAATGTGCCGGTTTTGAAGCGGTTCTTTGGCCAGGGATCCCCGAAATGCAACGTAGCGTGGATCTTGTTAGGTTCTTGTCCTTTGAACTCCATGATGTCAATCTCGCCGCTGGCTGCCCATCCACCATATTTTTCGTCGCTGGGGAGCATCCAGATCGCTGGCCAAATCCCTTGTCCCTTCGGGAGCTTTGCGCGGATATCAAATCGTCCGTATTTCCAATCGCCGCGACGCTTGCTACGAATACGAGCGGAGGAATACTCGCGAACCGTGCCAACGATGGCCGCATTATCCTTGTGCGCTTCGATGAGCAGCTTGCCCGATTCCACGCGAATATTCTTTGCGCGATCGGTGAATAGCTGAAGCTCTTGATTGCCGCCACCAAATGCATTGACCTCGATTTCCCATTTCGAATAATCAAGCGTTGGGCCGTCAAACTCATCAAACCAGATAGGCTCATCCGCCTGACAGTGGGAGAGCAAGAAAACACAGAGGAAGCAGCAGAGTGAATTTCTCAGTAGAGTAAGCAGCATGAATTGTTCTGAAAATCGAGATTTGGAGTGCTCCGATTCATCCGAATTTGGAGTGCTCCGATTCATCGGAGCTTTAAGATGACCCTGCGTCCAGAACTACCATAACCGATGGAAGCCGATTCTGCGACCGCTGACATCTTACCTCTATCCGCAGCAGCGTGTTCTAAAAGCTGGGATGAATCCCAGCACTCCAAATTGCTACGCTTCGAGGTCAAAACTCATGTAAGCACCGTCTTCTTGCTGAGGTTGCGCCAACGAAGATCCAGAGACTTCGCGTCGCACCAGCATTTCCCACGTTTCTTTCTCGATTTCCAGGATCTCGGCTAAACTCTCTATTGCTTGGATATCTTGAGTTTGGCCTGATAGCAGCAACAATTTATTTAGGAAGACAAACAGGTCGGATTGTTGCCTAGCTAGCTCATGCTTGGGGTCTACGATGCCCTGAAGCAACTCGGTAAAGATGTCTTGAATCAGGATAACCCACTGTTTGGCTTCCTCCACTTGCCCTTGACGCCAAAGGTCTTGGACAGCGAGCGTTAGACCGTGAGCTTTTTGCAACAACAGCCATCGCAATTTTGCAGGTGTGGCAGATTCCACTTCTTGGCGAAGAAATGCGTCATTATCGATCATAGAGTAGGTTGCGCCGTAGGTTTGAGGATTTCGCTTATCTCGCTTCTTCGGATGCTGTAGCATTGCCTCAGCCTGCAAACCATGGCTCTTCTGCGTCTTTGTCCAAATCGCTCCGTGCCAATCGTTAAATTCGGACAGACTCGCCTACCGCCTTGGAATCGACTATTATGATAGGTGCTTTCAAGCCAAATTTTCCTTTCGAAAACTCTCAAGAGGGTTGCTCATGCCAAAAATGCTTGCGTTGTTAGGTTTGGTAAGCGTTGTTCTTCCGTCTGTCGGCTGCAAACCAGAAGCAGATCGAGTTCGGGACATGGAGGCCGCAGCGGCGGTTGTCCCCACTCCAGAACCGCAAATGCCCGATCAGGTTGCCAAAGCAGGCGTCGGCGTAAAAGGCAATTCCCTCGATGACATCAAAGGAAACGATCCACGCTTGCTGATCGCAGGGCCAGCCAAAGCGTATTTCAATGTCAGAGAGAGAATCGTTTTCGAAATCGAACTCCCTAAGAGTGCACAATTGTTCAATGCCCTCCAAGGTAGAGACCCTAAGACTCACGAAGAATACATGAAGGAAGTCGTTGGGCCGATTAAACTTCCTATGCTTCCAACGGGGATGGTTTACAAATACCACCCTGATACCAATGAACTTTGGGTCGAAGCCGAAAAACCGACGGAACCTGCCAAACCATAAACGGGGATGAATTGTCGACCATAATGCCAACACTTTCGAAATTCGTCGTTGCGATTCTTGCCGTTGGTTTGTTGGCTGACGTTTGCCTAGCCAACCCGGCCCAAGAAACGGAAGCCGGCGTCGCGTATTTCGAAAAACACATTCGCCCATTAATGGTGCAGCATTGCTATCAATGCCATTCTGCCAAATCCAAGGAGCCTGATGGGAAGCTGTTGCTGGATAGCCGAAGTGGATGGCTCGAAGGGGGCGAGAATGGGCCAAGTGTCGTTCCTGGCGAAGTGGATTCAAGCTTGCTCATTCGCGCAGTTCGCTACGCCGATCCTGATTTTCAAATGCCTCCCATCAAACCTTTGTCGACAGAGGATGTCGCGAAGTTGGAAAATTGGGTTCGGATGGGTGCACCCGGACCGGGCCACTCAGAAATAATAGCAGTAGAAAATCCAGCAGATCCCATTGCCGGAAAGAATCACTGGGCTTTCAAACCCCTCTCGCAAACTCCTGTCCGCGAACGGCATGGAGCCGCGACACTAGCCAATCAAGATTGGGCCGTGTCGCCGATCGATGACTTTGTTATGTCGAAACTCTCGGAACATAACTTGAGCCCAGTTCAAGACGCCAGCGCTCGCGATTTGGTACGGCGGGTTTACTTCCAACTAACGGGACTGCCCCCATCGTTCGAACAAATCGAAGCCTTCCTTGACGATGAACAAGGGAATGCACTGGAGCGGCTCGTGGATAGCTTGCTGGCGTCGCCCGCTTTTGGTGAACGCTGGGGTAGACATTGGCTCGATCTCGCTCGCTATGCCGACTCGAACGGCTTGGATGAGAATTTTTTGTTTCGCGAGGCCTGGCGATATCGCAATTGGGTCATTCGTGCAGTCAATAACGATCTGCCGCTGGATCGATTTGTACTTGAGCAAATCGCGGGCGACCTCCTGCCATTCGATTCGATCGAACAACGTGACGAGCAACGCATCGCTGCCGGCTTCCTCGTGATAGGTCCTAAAGTACTTTTGGGAAATGACGAAAAGAATCAGCGCATGGAGATCGCGGATGAGCAGATCGATACGATCGGCAAAGCCATACTCGGTCAAACGCTTGGGTGCGCTCGTTGCCACGATCATAAATTCGACCCAGTCCCGACCTCCGACTACTACGCGATTGCAGGCATCCTTGCCTCCACCAGCGTGATGGAAAAACGTCACATGCTCAATGAACAGCGGGTCATGGAAAGGCTAGTTGGACTAGGGCCAACAGGAAATCAAGCCGACGACGCTTACGAAGAGTATTGGCGGAGTCAACCTAAACCGAACGATAAAAAGAAGAAGGCTGAGTCCGTTCTCGAGGCCCTCAAAAAAGGGAATGGAGAAAGTGAGTTTTCGGCGTTACTTGAAAAGAACAGAGAGGTCGTTGCCATCGAAGCCGTCAACTACTGCAAAACTCGCGAGGAACGCATCGCGGCGCAGGAAGCATTCATCGCGGAACTGGCAGCCGCGATTGCAAAGCCGCCCAAGATCCCACCTCGAGCCATGATCCCAACCGATGTCAAAGAACCCGCCGACGAGCACATCCGCATCGCGGGCCAATTCGACCGATTGGGCGAAAGCGTCCCTCGTGGTTTTTTGACGGTACTTAGTCCGTCGAAAAAAATGGAAATTCCATCGCAACAAAGTGGACGAATAGAATTGGGGCACTGGTTGTTCGATCGCGAAAGCCCAGCAAGTCACCTCGTGGCCCGCGTTCAAGCCAATCGCATTTGGCACCATCTCATCGGTGTGGGTTTGGTTCGAACGGTCGACAATTTCGGCCGCACAGGCGAACCACCGTCCGATCCGGAACTGATTGACTATTTGGCAAGCGAACTCATCAAGTCAGGTTGGTCCACAAAATCGCTAATCCGACAGATTGTCTTGAGCCGAACCTTCGGGCTGAGCAGTCACTTTGACGCTGCCAACGCTACGACAGAACCGGAAAACCGTTTGCTGTGGCGGGCTCACCGACGTCGACTCGACCCAGAATCCTTTCGGGATGCGATGCTGGCGGCCGCAGGTAAGCTTGATTTGACCCCAATGGATTCTTCCGTCTCTTATCTAGGGGATCAAGCGACCGCGGTGGGCGCGAATAAGGTTCGAAGGCGAACCGATTTTCCGAATCGCAGTGTCTACTTGCCCGTGATTCGAAATGATCTGCCTGAGCTGTTCAACGTCTTTGATTTTGCGAACCCGCATGTTACGTCTGGAGCAAGGCCGAATACCACCGTTCCGACTCAGGGGCTCTTTGTACTTAATGATGAAATGGTGATGAAGGCAGCCGATGCAACGGCCAAACGCATTTTGGCAGATTGTCCAACCAAAGATGTTGGCAGAAGAATAAACCGAATGTTCGAGTTGATTCTCCAATCGCATGCAACTCCCGTCGAACTGCAGGAAATGGAGTCCTTCTTGTCCAAGACTGAGCCGCTGCTTGTTCAAGAACTTGGTGAAGAGGCTGAAGTGCGGGCGTTATCAACCCTTTGTCATGCATTGTTTGCTTCGAGTCGGTTCCTGTTTTTGGAGTAATCTCAGACGATGACCTGCAACAATTTTTCGCCACGCTCCACACGCCGATCCATGCTTCGCAACAGCGCATGCGGTTTTGGTCAAATCGCATTGTCTGGATTGCTTGCTCAAGGAGCATTGTCGTCGCCAGCGGAAGACCTTAACCCGTTCCTAACCAAGCAGCCTCATTTCAAACAACGAGCAAAACGAATTATTTTTTTGTTCATGTGGGGTGGACCAAGCCAAGTTGACACTTTTGATCCAAAGCCCAGGCTCAACATCGACGACGGAAAACCGTTTTCTCCCGAATCGGCTGGCGCTCGGGCCAACCGCGGCAACCTTCTTGGCTCGTCCTTTCGATTTTCACAGCATGGCCAAAGTGGAGTGTGGATCAGTGAGCTATTCCCTCACTTGGCCAAGCAGGCCGATCGATTGTGCGTCATTCGATCAATGCATACCGAAGGGACAGCACATGGTGAAGCCCTTTTGCGATTGCACACCGGACAAGCCAATCTTGTCCGACCGAGTGTTGGTGCTTGGTTGAGCTATGGACTGGGATGCGAAAACGAAAGCTTGCCCGCTTACATTACGATTTCGCCACCGCGCGGCCACGGCGGCGTGCAAAACTACGGCAGCGCGTTCTTACCAGCAATTCATCAAGGGACAGCCATCGGTTCGGCAGAGACCCCGATTGCCAAAGCCCAAGTCTCCAACGTTGGCAATTCGCGAATGGACAAGAGCTTGCAACGGCAACAGCTGGATCTCATTCAAAAACTGAATAGCCAACATTTGCACCAAGCCGCAACCGATCAAGGGATCGAGGGAATGATTGCAAACTACGAATTGGCTTTTCGAATGCAAACGACTATTCCTGAGATCATGCAGTTGGACAACGAAACGCAAGAAACCCGAGATCTCTATGGCATCGGTGCGGAACCGACCGATAACTTCGGACGACAGTGTTTGCTTGCACGTAAATTCGCAGAATCCGGCGTGCGATATATTCAAGTTTCGACAGACTACACCTGGGACCATCATAAGAAGCTGAAGTCTGGACTAATCGAGGAATCTGCTAAGGTTGACCGTCCCATCGCCGGGCTGTTGACGGACTTGGCCCGTCGCGGATTGCTCGAGGACACGTTGGTGGTATGGGGCGCGGAGTTTGGTCGAACGCCAACAGCCGAAAACGGCGATGGCCGCAATCATCATCCCAAGGCGTTTACAATGTGGATGGCGGGTGGCGGCGTCAAAGGGGGCTTAACGTATGGCTCGACCGATGAGTTCGGGTATCAACCTGAAGAGAATCCAGTCCACATGCATGATTTGCATGCGACGATGCTTTATGGTCTGGGGTTGGACCACCAGCGTTTGACTTTTCGTCATGCAGGCCGCGATTTCCGGTTAACCGACGTACACGGGAACGTGGTTAGGGAGATCTGGGGTTGAGGGCACCTGGGGAGTGGGGGAGTGCAACGCAGTGAAGCATTTTGATTAATGAAATGGCACGCTATTTGACCTTACGACTTCCGTTCGGGCCCGCCCCGACGGAGGCAGCAATTGGCGGCTACAACCAGGATCATTCGGTACGAGCTCTCCACCGAGTTTTCTCGTTGGGAGCAACGTTTTGGATGCGAGAAACGCTGCTTCCACCGGTATGAAACCGGTGGAGAGCCAAGCCCCTCACGGGTTGCAAGTAGCTGCCAATTATCGCTCCACTGGCATGAAGCCAGTGGTAGCGAAACACAGGAAAAAATGCTTCACAGCGTTGCCCGCTGAATCTCCAATAACTCCATAATCCTAATCCTAATCCTACTCCACTCCTCCACTCCTCCACTCCTCCACTCCCCTACTCCAACCCTCAACCCTCAAACCATGAATCTAACGAAAGATTGCCTCGTGCTCGCAGGAGCGTTGGCCGGCGGACTAGTCGGATATTTCGTATTCGAATGGCTATTGGGCCAGGGGTTTTACGCACTGATGTTGCCTGGCGGATTGTTGGGAATGGGGGCAGGAGTGTTCAAAACACGCACCAAGGCTATTGCCGTAGTTTGTGGGGTCTTGGCGCTCGTTCTAGGGTTGCTTGTAGAATGGAATTCGTTCCCATTTAATGCGGATGAAAGCTTGGTTTATTTTGTTACCCACTTCTACGACCTCAAGCCAGCTACGCTGATCATGATCGCGGTGGGGGCTGCAATAGGATTCTGGATCCCGTTTCGCCGAAGCCAAGAAGCTGCCGACCAAGCGAGCGTCGTATGATCATTGTGCGTACAACCATGCGAAACACCTTTGCCTCACTTATCGTTTTAGCTCTATCTCTTATCCTTTGGAATCCGAATGTTTCCAAAGCAAAAGAGGATGGTCAGACGCTACGGATCATGACCTACAATATCCATCACTGCGAAGGAGTCGATGGCAAGCTGGATGTCGAGCGCATCGCTGGTGTCATTCGCAAACAGGAATGCGACTTGGTCGCATTGCAAGAGGTCGATCGCAACACGACGCGAAGCCAACGGGTGGACCAGTTATCCGAGCTTGGGCGACTGACGGGATTGCAACCGTATTTTGGTAAGGCCATCGATTACGGTGGGGGCGAGTATGGACTAGGAATCCTGTCGAAGTTGCCCATCGCAGAAACCAAGACCTTTCCGCTTCCGTCGGGAGCTAAGCGCGAACAACGGATTGCGATTGAGGTTTTTGTGAAACCGACAACCGGACCTCGATTTGTTTTCGTGTGCACTCACTTGGATCACAGCTCCGGCGAAAACGATCGCACGCAGCAGATTGCTGAGCTTAAAAAACTGTTCGGTGGTGGACCAAGCCAAGCGATTCTGGCGGGGGATTTTAACTGTACGAGCGACAAGCTTGAACTGGCTCCGATCTTGGCTTACTGGAAGGATGTTGATTCGCAAAAAATGTCACCTACGATTCCTGTGGCGAAGCCCAATCGCAAAATCGACTACATCTTTTTGCAGCGGGATAGCCCATGGTCGGTTGACTCCGCGACGGTGCTTGATGAACCCGTCGCCTCGGATCATTTGCCGCTAGTCACGACGCTTCGTTTGGTCCCTGATCGAGCCAAGTAGTTGGCTCCCAATTTGGAGTGCTCCGATTCATCGGAGCTTTAAGATTGCTGGAAGTGCGAAAGAATCTGCGATCTCCAGTCCTTGGCTGTAGTGCGTGACCTCGGTTATTGGGCCATTTGAACATTCCAAATAATTCCTGCCGCATATCTTAACGCGGAAATGAATTTCCGCACTCCAAATGAACTTAACTTTTTTTCATTTTGTGCGAAACCTTTTGCGTTTGCACGTGTTTATGGCGATCTTGTCTTTTTGTCGAACCTGACAGAGACTAATAGCGGCAAGTGAAAAATCCTTTTTGTAGTCGCCAGCACGACGGAAGAATGTCCGCTAGCATGTGTGATTAGTTTGAAAATCTCTCGTGGTTTGAATTCGGCGGCCATAGTGGCTGTCGTTGATCGCGAAAGGGATTATTCAATAGAATCCTTCCAATCGAGGCGAAGAATTATCATGTCACTTGCAAAACATTTATCACTGGCATTTTGCGGACTCCTTGTTTGCGCGGCAACGGCAGAAGTAACGTACGCACAGCGTGGCGGTGCCGGCGGCGGCGGTGGAGGAGGACGAGGTGGCTTTGGCGGACAGCAAACGCGAACCCGTTTTGAATTGGCAACGTTGCCAGAAGTTCAAGCCGATCTCAAACTGAATGAGGAACAGAAGAAACTTGCTGCCGACCAGCTTGGCAAACAACGTGAGAAGCGAGCTGCCCTGGTGCCAGCAGGCGGCGCTGGCGGCGGAGGTGGTGGTGGCGGAGGCGCAGGATTTGCCGCTATGCAAGCCGAGATCACCAAGATCAACACCGAGCTAGAAGCTGCCTTCGTTGCAAAACTAGATGATGCACAGAAGTCGCGAATGCACGGCTTAATCGTTCAAGTCAATGGTGCGGCTGCACTGTTGGACCCCGATATCGCCAAAGCGCTGGACGTCAATGAGGAGCAACTTGGAAAACTCAAGTCGGCAAACGATGCGAATCGAACCGCTCGACGCGAGGCAATGGCCGGCTTCCAAGACATGAGCCCTGAACAACGGACGGAAGCCATGGCCAAGTTGACGGCCACTGAAAGCAAGTCCTTGATGGGGTTGTTGACAGAAGCACAAGTCAAAAAGCTTGAAACGCTCAAGGGTGCTGCGTTGACGATTGACCAAACTCCATTGCGACCAGCCCGACGCGCTCAGTAAACGGCTTGGTTTCTAAGCGTAGTCTGTGGCACGCCAGTAGAGTGTCGCACGCCAGTCACGCGTGGCAATCCAGTCACGCGTGGCAAGCCAGTCACGTGTGGCAAGCCAGTCACGTGTGGCACGCCGGTCACGTGTGGCAAGCCAGTCACGTGTGGCAAGCCAGTCAAGTGTGGCACGCCCAAAGCAAAGCGTGGGCGTGGGACATGCGGAGTTTGCCGTGCGTCGCCATGAATAAATGACGGCGAAGGTTTCTGGCCGCGCCCACGCCCTTCGCAAACTCAGGGATGTGCCACACGTAGAAGTTCAGGGATGTGCCTCACGTAGAAACTCAGGGACGTGCCACACGGGAAGCTCGGGACGTGTGCACCATCTTTCAATTATTTTTTGGCTTGTTCTACTTGCTCAAGTCACAATATAGACTGATTTCTTGTTCAGTCGCGTCCTAGAGTTGAGGTGCACAGTGAGTCAACTCATTATTGGTTTGTTTTTTTTCTGCCTGTTCTTGGCCTTTTGGGCCGGGACGGGGCACGTTATTTGGTTGGCCTTTTCGTTTTTTTTCCGACAAGCCAGCACGAAGACATGCCCAGAATGCACCGAACGACTGGCTGACGACGACAAAGCCTGCCGAAAATGCGGTTGGACTAGTCGCGCTATCAACCGCGCCGCTGCCATGCGAGTTTGCCATCAAGCCCTCAACGCTGCTTTGAAACGCGGTTTGATCGACCAAGAGGCCTTCGATCGCGGAATCAAAACGGTCAGCGACTTGGAGCAATCACTGGCTGGAAAAGTTTCCAATGCTCCAATCTTTTCGGCACCAACTGCGGCGTCAAACAATGTACCAGTATCGCTGGCTGCTGCTCAAACCAACGTTCCATCCGACTCCATGGTGGAAGCAACCCTGGTGCCCACAGCCGAAGGCACTCACTCGCCGGTCGTAAAAGCAATTCAGTCCACTTTGCCAATTCCCAAGGCTCATGCAGACCTGCCACCCGTGCTTGTCGCGGCCAATGCAATTCCGCAACCGCACGCGCTCGACCAGGAATACGCAAAGCCACCCATAGCCCCAGAACCACAACTGGCTCGAATCAAGAGGACGTGGGGGAAATGGCTGAGCGCGTTCATGGAGGAAAAGAACATTCAATGGGGCGAGCTCGCAGGTGGAATTCTCATCTTGTGCTGTTCCACTGCCTTGGTCGTCAGTTTTTGGGAGCATATTGCATCCCGGCCTTGGCTCAAGTTCTGCATCTTTACGGGCATCAACGCCGCGACGCTCGGACTTGGCTTAAACGCTTGGCATCGTTGGAAACTTCCGACGACAAGCCGTGGGATCTTGATGATTGGATTGCTACTTCTACCACTGAATTTTCTCGCATTCGCGATTTTTACATTAGGCATCCCATTTGACTGGTGGACCGTCCTTGGCGAATCTCTTTCACTCGTACTGCTTGGCTGCCTGGCTTGGTTTGCAGCCAAAGTTGTTACCCCTCGAGCAGAGACGATAACGACGATCACCATCGTTGGATTTGCAATCGCAAACCTAGTCGTTCGGCGTGCGGTTGGGGCCGAGTCTAGCACCACCGTGCTCTATGCTAGTGCAAGCACGCTAGTCGGCTTCTTCGTCGCAATGATGCTCCTTGGAAAATATTTGCTAAACAAATCCGAGCAGCACGATGCAAGTTCTCTCCTAAGGCTACTGGGTTTAGGGTCGTTTGGATTGCTGATCGCCTTTGGCTTTCTGTTGGGCTGTAGCGGCATTGCAATCCAATCCATCCACCTATTGAGCCCGCTGTTGTCGCTTTTCGCGTTTCCAATACTTGTCTCTTCAATTGCGATTGGCAAACAGGCTTCTGCAAAGTCTCAGTTATTACTGCTGTCTTTGATTCTCGCCGCCTTTGCGTTTGCCATTTCCAGTTTAGGGGTGGTGCTGGCTTGGCCAATGCCGCTTTTGATCATCGCAGGCTTGGTCGGCCTGTGTTTTCTGATCGCCGTCGTATCAAAAGTGTTCCCGCAACCGCAGATTGGATACGCCTGGTACTTGATCGGCGGTGGTGCTGCGGCCATGGCGTGGCATGTCGCCAGCGGGCATGTCGCACTGCGTAACGACGATTGGCGATTACTGCTAGGAGCGATAGGGACCGCGGATACTGGATTTGCGATTGTAGCCTGGAGCGTTGTGTGTCTGGTCGTTTCCATTCTGTTGTCGAAACGGGAGCGAGCCGATCATAGTTTGGTGGCCCTACGGTCGGCTGGTCTCAATGGGATCGTGGGCACGGGCATTCTCACGGTGTTTGGGCTGGGTCGGCATGAGTACGCGATGAGTGTGGCGTTGATCTATCTGCTGTACGCCGTTGCAATGATAGTCGTTGCGACCCTACGGCGGCGAAGGTATCTGGATGGTATCGCCGGAGCATTTGTCGTGGCTGCCTGTTTTCAAGGGATCGCGTTTGGTTGGTTGCAGGGAACTGGGTGGATGGCACCGATATACTGGTCGCTGACTGCCGCCGCCCTCATCATCATCGCCGCTATCGCTACTCGCAAGTTCATCGGCGTGGAACCGTTCCCTGCACCGAAGCCGCTCGACGACTGGTATCGAGGTTTAGCTGCGTCGGCGATCATCGTTGCGGGTTTGTGGCTGGCAATAAGCGAAAGCGGAACGGCACTCCCCGGCGCACGACTCCTTGGGGTCAAGGAACTCGTGCTACTCACCGCGGTTTGGATTGCAATCGCTTGGTTGCAAAGGAAAGCCATGTACTGGACGATTGCACAGTGTATTGCCACGGCGGCGGGGATGTTATGGATTCATCATCACGCAAAGCTGCAGGATTGGTACGCCGCAAACGGAGTGGGATTCTTGCATCCCTACTCGGTGCAAATGCATTTGGCATGGTTTGCCATTTTGGCAACCGTGTCTGGCTTGATAATTGCTTTGGCGCACCGCTGGATCGGGGCGATGGGGAATAGAACGGCTGAGAATGGAACGACAGAGATCGGGAATGTTGGTCCGCAAAAGTCGATTCGAACCATCCGGCAATTCATTGCGTTGCACGAATACACGATTGCCCCCGGGCTCATCCAAATCGCGATAGTTTTTTTCATCGCATTGGCTTACTACGGAGCAGCGCCAGGTAGCATTCAGGAGTTGATGCCAATCGACGGAATGGAGGAAAAGCAGTCGGTCGCGTTCGAGCTGGATGGCAAGTCGGTCACTCGCTTGATACCGAACATTGCAAAACTTGAATTCGCGGTGATGCCACATCAGGGAGCAGGTTGGAACAGTGAAAGTGTTGCCACGGGTTTTGCCGGATTGCCGCGGATGTTTTGGTTGTGGTGCCTGCTGTGCGCAAGTTTGGTGGTTAGCCTTTGGGAAAAGCCCATTCGTTGGCAAGTCGGTGCATTGATTAGTTGTGCCCTGTCGATCGCTTTGCCGATTGCATCGCATTGGGAATCAGACGTTGCGGTTGCGTCCGCTTGTAGGTGGGCGTTGAGTTTTGTCTATGCAGTGGGTTGTGTACTGCTGTGTGTTTGGTATGCCAATCGAAACGCACCGCAGGAAGCGGACGAGGCTCGGATGGCGGGCCGCTTCGATGCCTGTTTTTCCACGCTGCTGGCAAACATCATCGTTCCATTGGCGTTGATGGGAGCGATTGTCATAGGGGGCGCCGAAAGCCATTTTTCGTTTGGGCCATGGGATGTCACGATCTGGTTGGCTTTCGTTTTTATGGCGTTGGCTGGTGTCGCAGTCTGGTTGATGACCATGCGGATGGACCGCCAATCGATTGGCGCCAAGTACGGAATCGCCAGCTTTGTATTGCTGATCGCACCGTTCCTCGCGTGGTTTGTATTGCAGATCGTATTGGTTTTGGTTCAACATCCGTTGACGGGGCCCAATGCCAATAGCTTGTTTGTCCGCATGGGCTTGGCGACATCTTATACCATCCCGATTTTTATCTTCGCCGTCGGATTGGTCGCGATTTCGGTTGTTCGGCGAAGTCCCGGCATTGCCTTTTCGGCGTGCCTGGTGCTGCTCTTGACAGGGCTGGCTGGATTCATGTTGGCGCTCAAGTCCGAAGGGCTCAAGCCATCCGCTTGGGTTGGGTTATTGGCCACGTTGACGATCATCAGCGGGACCTTTACGCTGGTCTGGAATTGGTATTCCAGATCGAATTCACTCGGATGGTTTCCACATGTTCGAGAGGAACCTCTCCTGGAAAGGGATCGGACGTTTTGGCAGAACTGTTTGAGACAGATTGCGATTGGGTTTGTGTCAGCCAGCGTGTGCTTGACGGCCATATTGTTGATCCTGAACGGGCCGGTTTTAGATCGCTTGGAGTTCTTTTCGATAGCCGCCGTGGCAGCGGTTTTTGTGGTTTTTGCGGCCCATTGGTACGCGTCCAAAGAAGTGGTTTTGCATTGGAGTTTGGTCGCGATTGCGTTTTTGGTCGCAGGAATTGCAGCCGCGGTCTCAAGCACTCTGACGACAGCCATTATAGCGCCGTGCGTTGTGCTGTTATCCGCTGGAGCGATGCTCGCATGGCGAACCGCGAGCAAGTCGGCCAGTGCTGGCTTGCTTGTAGCGCTTTCACTGCCATTGATCCAGTGCTTCCTCCTCGCGTTGCGAATCCTCCTGATTGGTAAAACGGAACATCTTTCGGTAGCCTTGATTTCGGCCGTGGCGTCGCTAGCTCTTTTTATCGCTTGGCGGTCCGGCAGATTCAGTTTCGCAGTCGGTGCCATCATGTCGGCTCAAGTGGCGGGGCTTATTCACACCTTTTCCAGTTGGGGTGGTACGAATTTTTCTGACCATCTAACCAATACTTTCCTATTACAAATCAGCGTCGCTGCCTTGATGAGTTTCCTGTGTTCGCTCATCGGTTTCGCTAGTCGAATGCGGTATCTGCATGCTGCCGCAGTCTTTTTACTCGCGTTCATGAGCGCTGTTTGGTATTTGCGCAGTCTAGATCACACGGTTAACGCATTTTCACTCAGCTACTACGCCCTGGCGGTGGCCGCTTGCACGTTTGGAAGCGTGGCTCGCTATTGGCTGCGAACATCGAGCCATACGGACTTCTTGGTGTACGTGAGCACTCTCAGTAGCGTTGTGCTGTTCTTTCAATCGCTGAACCCCGGCCCGATGGAATTGCAATGGATTTCAACATTGGGTTTTGCGGCTTTCTGTTTGGCCAGTAGCTTTGTATGGCGAGCCAGTGATCGGATACGAGCGACCGTCAATGGATTAAGAATCTTTCCAACACTTGCGGCACGCAATGGATCGGTCGTTGTCATCGTAGCCAATACGGCACTCGCGCTTGGCGTGGCGACTCTTGGGATCTGGGCTCAGTTTCAATGTGATTCGCTTCCGCTACGATTTGCTTCGTCACAGGCGATTATGGCCGTAGCTTTCGCGGTTGGACTGCTCGCTCGGTACAAAGAGTTGTCCAACCATGAAACGAGTGCTTTGCGTACGGATGAAGGTTCGCTTGTTTTGCGAGTTATCGCATTGTCGTTGGGTGTTTGTGCCGCCGTTGCGTTTGGCTGGCATTTTGATTCGATCGACGCTATCAACGGGCTCAATCGGCTCTCAACCGCAAGTCTATCCTTGGCTGCAATGGCTTTGGTCTACGGATTTGGTTTAATCAAATATGTCGGACTGTCGGATCGATGGTGCCAAGCGGCTTTGATGCTGATGCCGACTCTGGTTATCGCAACGGCGGCGGTGGTCGGGGTGGTCTTGTATTGGGAGTGGGCGCTTGGCCCCGACAGCCTTGCAGCGACGATGTCCTTCGCTGCAATCGTTTGCGTCATCGTTGCAATCATTGCCTCGATGGCAGCTTGCATGGCCGCTGCACTGATTTCCGGCAGGGATCCCTTTGGACTTTCGGAGCGGGGTCGAACGGTCTACGTGTGGGTGACGGAAGCGCTAATGGTCATGTTGGTTATGCACTTGCGATTGACGATGCCGTGGCTGTTTGGCGGTTGGGTTCAAGCCGTTTGGCCATTGTTGATTGTGGGACTGGCGTTCGTAGGGTTAGGGGTCTCAGAGTGGGCAAAACGCAACAAGCTCGGAGTTCTTGCCGACCCTTTGGAGCGAACCGGCATGCTGCTGCCGGTGTTGCCTCTGCTGACGCATTGGATCGTTCCGTCCCAGGTTCACTATGGCGTATCATTGCTGTGTGCGTCGGTGGCTTATGCCAGCTTTGGCTATCTTCGGAAGTCGATGTTGTATTGGGGAGCAAGTGTTATCACAGGGAATGCCGCCTTGTGGTTTGCGCTTCACAGCACTGACTTTCAGTTCACCCAGCATCCGCAACTGTGGGTTATTCCACCTGCCCTTAGTTTGCTTGCGATCGTGCAGATACTCAAGGAACGATTGCCAAGGGAGCAGGTTGTGGCGGGTCGATACCTCGCGACATCCAGCATTTACGTGGCGTCCACCGCGGAGGTGTTTATTCAAGGCATTGCTGAGGCGCCCTGGCTGCCGATTGTCTTAGCTGGTTTATCGATATGCGGAATTGTTGCGGGCATTGCGCTGCGCATACGGGCCATGTTATGGTTGGGCTCGATGTTTCTGTGCGTGGCCATGTTCACGGTGATTTGGCACGCGGCCGTCGACTTGGAACAGACTTGGGTTTGGTACGTAAGCGGAATTGTGATGGGTGTCTTGATACTGACGATGTTCGCGTTGTTCGAAAAGCGACGAGAACAACTGAAAGGATTGGTTTCCAAGTTGCAGACATGGGAAGAATAGAATTCGCGGTGGGGCATTATTGTGGGAGAGCGAGGCTCCTGCCGAGCTGGCGTCGCCATGGTTCGGCAGGAGCCTCACCCTCCCGGTCAATAAATTGGTTGGGAAAAGTTGAAACGAACATGTTTACAGGTGTGGCCTCACCCGCCCGAGTAACGTCGACAGGCAGGTGATTCGACCTTGGGTTGATAGCTAGCTACTAGACGGTTTCTCTTAGAAACGCTGCAACCGCGGTAAAGCCGTGCGTCAAATTGCGATTGGCAAGAGGTGCAAATTCGCCTGCGGCAAAAATGCCCGCGAGGGGAAGGCCTGGAAAGTACCGATCGATGGCTAACGCGTCATGATTGGGTTGCGAAAACATTCGATGGCCACGACCGTTGCAGCTGAATAGGAGCCCCGCTTTGTTGTCGATGCCTCCCTTGCTGACGCGACTTAATAAATTCATCAAGTCTGCATCTGCTCCTTGCGCATCCCTGACATGGAATCGAATCGTTTGCCCCACCTGAAAGCGATCGGTCACTTGGATTCCATCCACATCCGTATCGACCCCTTGAACGTTTCGAATCAAAAAGTCACCATGCGAGAAAGTATCGCTGTATTCGGTGATGGCCCTGCCGATCAAGAGAGCATCGATCGCCATGTCCCGTTCGTGGCTTGGTAGTTTTTGAAACATGTCCCGAAGCATCGACAAGGCTGGCTTGCCGCCTAGCCCCAAAATGGTGTTTCCGTCCAAGGAGGTGATGATCATCGGATCGCCAATCGGACGGCAGCCCTGACTAACGATTGTCTGCCAATGCAATTCAGGAGGCAAAACCATCCCAATGGCCCCGCGATTGAGGACCTTATTGTGGTAGAACAATAGGCTCATGTTCTCCCAATTCTGACTGCTGCAGTAGCCTCCGAGGATGGGGACTACATTAGCGCCCCGTTCCGGTTCAAGAGTTTCGATCAGCATGTCGACCGAAAAGGTCCGTGGGCAAGCGGCAACCAGCATGCCATTGCACTGACGAGCCCGCTCGATGATCTCGTCCGTAAGTCCGAGGACGGTTGGGCCATCTGGAGTTCTCATGCATTCCATAGTGAACATCTTGGGTGGCTGAGACAGTTCGCCAATCAATAGAATACTCGCCGCTGTTTGTCCCTCGATTTCGCGGCCTCTTCCGACCACGCTCTCTGCCGAGCAACCGAAAACTGGAACGTTGGGTGCCAGTTCATCCAAGGCAGACTGAATCGCATCGGAGCTGTCGGCTAGATTTTCGCCACTCACGAAAAGAAAGATGCAGCAGACGGGGCTGCGAAACTCATCGGACGCGTTGCGAAAGGCGTTGCGAACAGCAATATGGATGGAAGCGTGCTCAGCTATCCCAGAGCTTGCAATCATCGGGCTTATGTTCCTTGGATGATCGAAGCGAGATCCCGATCCATTTGACCGCGTGTAACAACAGCGTCGGCACCGGCTTCCTCCGCCAGCGTTAAGCGTTCGACGTCGACATGTGGACCATACGCAACGATTTTGCAATTGGAAAACGCTTGGTGAATCAGCGGAATTTCCAGCGTCAGATCCAGCGTTCGCAGGGTTAAGTCGACCAGCACGACTGAAACGGTATCTGGTTCCGCGACACGCTCGATTAGCTTTGTCACCGATCGATCGACAACGCATTCCTTGCCCGCAGCACGGGCTGCAGAACTAATCCGGGATTGAAACATCAAATCGCTCGACAATAAAAGTATCACTATACAGCTCCCGGTCCTCGTTGGCCGTCATCGATGGTGATGGCCTCCAGTGTTGGTAATACAAATATCTTACCATCGCCGATGCAGCCTTCGGTGCCTGTTCGAGCAATCGAAGTGATAGTATCTATTGTTCGTTCCAAAAAATCGTCATTGACGCAAATTTCCAAAGTGACTTTACGGAGCAAGTTGACATGGTATTCGACACCGTGGTAGTTTGCGGACTGCCCTTTTTGGCGTCCGTACCCTTGGCCTTCCAAGACGGTCAAGCGTTGAACCCCAGCAAGGTTGAGCGCTTCGCGAACCGCTTGAAGCTTGTTTGGCTGAATGACCGCAAAGAGCATTTTCAAGGTGTCAGTTTAACTCGATGGCCAAAGTGTGCGCGGTATCGGACGCTAGCGGCGTCCGCCACGTTTGCGTCCGCCACCTTCGTCAGTTTGCTTCGGCTGCATCGTAACTGGAAACAAGCAGTTTGTCATGCTCATCGATCGAGGCTTCCGCAAACGATTCGTCGGTTTCCCAAATCCTGACGCGTTTGGCAATGCCCCCAAACCCTTTCAAAAGCGTTGGGCAAACCTCCTCCAGCAGGTATTTAGCCATGTTTTCCGCAGTTGGGTTGTAAGGCATGACGAATAGCCGGCATGGCTTGACCATTTTCAAGGCTGTAATCGCATTCTCATCTTGATCGGATACGAGGAAGCTATGGTCCCAGTTCTCGTCGAGCCAGCCTTTGCATTTGGCCTTGAGATCCGCAAAGTCCATGACACGTCCGACGGAATCCTGGGTTTCGCCAGAAACGAAAAAGTCCGCTACGTAATTGTGCCCGTGGAAATGTTCGCATTTGCCACCATGCTTGAACAATCGATGACCTGCGCAGAATTTGATTCGACGCATGATGGTGAGACTCATAAATTTGGCTTTCTAATGTGGATGACCGGCGGGGGTCAAAAGGGTAATTTCGCGTGTGCTCGTTTTAAGTCTGAAGTTTCGGGTTGTCCCGATGACGCTGGGCGTCGCGGCTAGTCTTTTTCGCCAGGTTTTCGTGGATGGCTTTCGTCAGGTCGACACCGGTTTGGTTGGCCAGGCAGACGAGCACGAAAAGGACGTCCGCCATTTCGTCCGGTAAACTATAGGCAGCATCCGAGTTTTTGAAACTTTGATCGCCGTAGGTTCTGGCGATTATTCTCGAGAGTTCCCCCACTTCCTCGACTAGCACGGCGAGGTTGGTCAGCTCCGAAAAATATCGGACACCGATGTCCTTTATCCAACTGTCTATCGTGCACTGTAATTCTCGCAGCGTTAGCTCGACGGGTGTTTCGGGTGGTGGGCTGGCTTCGCTCATCTTTGATTTTGTCTGGAAATTGCGGCAAAAAGGTCGTTCAAGTCGATGGAAACAGAAATTCTAGCAAATCACGTTCCAATATCGTAATTTATTCACAAGTCAAGTCTGCACTTACGGTAAGACTAGTGATACAGTAGAGGTACTGGCGGGCCGTTAAAAGTTCAATTCAAAGCCGGGGAAGCCAATTCACGATAGTGCTTTGGCAAGCGTTCGTCTCATTTACTTGTTTTAATGGATTCAATTATGCGTCTGTCTTTCGGACTAGAAGCACGTCAGATTCAGACCCAAAAACTGGCCCCTCGGATGATCCAGTCGATGGAGATTCTGCAATTGCCGATTCTGGCTTTGCAGGAGCGGATCGAACAGGAGATGAACGAGAATCCGATGTTGGAGGTCGAGGAACGGGACGAAACGCTTCCCGATGAAGAACCGATCGATGAGGAAAGTCCGACCGCCTCGCGTACCGAAGATGAAAAAGAGCTGATCGTAAAGGACAGCCAATCCAATGCCGAAGACTTCGAGCGGCTAGCGAACATGGATAACGACATGCCGGACACGTTCGATGATTTTCGTCGATCGAGCAGTCGTATCCAAGAAGATGGCGACCGTGCCCATGACTTGATGGCCAACGCAGCCGAGCGACCAGAATCGCTCAATGATTTTTTGCTTCATCAACTTGCCGAAATGGACATTGATGACGACATCGAGAGAATCGCTGAACGCATCATTTCTTGTTTGGACGCACGCGACGGAGGTTATCTCAAAACCTCACTATCGGACATTTTGCCTCCCGATCACAAAGCATCGGATTTGGCGCTGGCTGAGAAGGCCCTGCTAATCGTGCAATCGCTTGAGCCAGCCGGTGTCGCGGCTCGAAATCTTCGCGAGTGTTTGCTCAACCAGCTGCGGCCGGAGATGCGATTGGTTGACGAGATGCGAACGTTGATCTCGCAGCATCTAGACGACCTAGCCGAAAATCGATTGCCGGTAATACAGAAAAAGACTGGCTACTCGATCGAGTTGATCAAAGAGATCCGCGAGCAGATGCACCAGTTCAATCCAAAGCCGGGCGCCGCCTTCATGGAGGTTCATGTCCCGCTGGTCACTCCAGACGTGATCGTTGAGTCGAATGAAAAAGGAGTCTACACCGTCCGTTTGGTCGACGATTCCTTGCCGCCGTTGCGTATCAGCGAGTACTACCGACGCAGATTGGGAGATCCCAAAGCGAGCGAAGAAGAAAAGGAGTTCATCAAACGCAAGATCGGGAGCGCCCAATGGTTGATTGAGTCGATTCAACAACGGCGCCGAACCTTGACGCGCGTTTCGCAAGCCATTGTCGACTATCAAAAGAAATTCCTGGATGAAGGTCCGGAGTCCATTGAGCCGCTCAAGATGCAGCAGATTGCGGACCAAGTTGGCGTTCACGTCACCACCGTATCGCGAGCCGTGGACGACAAGTGGATACAAACGCCTCGAGGTATCTTGCCGCTTAGGCGATTCTTTGTCTTCGGGACCCAAAGCGCCGACGGCGAAGATGTCGCTTACGAAACGATTCGCATCAAGCTGCAGGAGATCATCGGTAAAGAAGACAAGCAAAATCCGCTAAGCGATGATGACTTGGTCGAAGAACTAAAGAAACAAGGGCTGGGTGTGGCGCGTCGCACGATAACCAAATACCGCAAAAAGATGGCCATTCCAAGCAGTCGCCAAAGACGCGATTGGTCCAAAGTGTAAAAAGATCATTGTCGCCTTTCGCTCCGCGAAAGAGCGTGTGGCACGCCCCACAGCCTATCCTCGAAAGTTCGCCTCGTAAACGCACTTTTGCGGAGCAAAAGGCGACAATGCTTTACGCTTCGCTTGACAGCCAAGCCCACACTCGTTTCCCGGAAGAACTGAGCGCAAGATCTGACGGCTTGGTAGGATCCGCCCAAATCCTTTCGATCCCCGACTTCCACTTTCCTAAATTTGGTGACTGAATTTCCGCTTGGTAACTTGCGAGCGAAATACGGTAGCGAGTCACCGCATGTCTTAGCTGATGAACTTTGTTGCCAACCAGTACCGCCTTGCCAAATCGTTCGCGAAACAGTGTCGCAATGTGATCGGTTTCGGAAGTGGGTTTGCACTGCGACACGTCGAATCGAGGGAAATCCCAAAGGCCTGCCCAACGTTCGTCAGGAGCGCAACGACGCATAAGGATTCGACCTTTGCTGTCTCTTACGATCAAGGCAGCTTCACGCAGCTCCGTAATGACTTTAGGACGTTTGGGGAAAGGGATAGTGGCCTGCGAGTTCGAAGCATAGGTCGGGCACAACGCGTTCAGCGGACAAAGCAAGCAAAGCGGATTCTTGGG
>JANMLD010000300.1:0-5558 GCA_031372345.1 Pirellula sp. | reverse complement strand
CCAAGTTTCGAGCCATCGTTTGATCCTCAAGATAGGGTCGTGACGAACCATAAAAACGTTACGATATCACAAGCGAACCACGCTAGCATTTCAACTTTTCGCAATTTCAATCGTACAGGTCGAAAAATTTCGGTGTAAAGGCATAGTTTGCGAAAGGAATGCAGAAAAGCCGGATGAACGTTGGAGTCCAAACAGGTGGCACGCAGAGCATCCCAGGCTTGTAGATGTTCGCCATTGTCCGCTCGATGTAGCAGGTGATGTCCGAATTCATGCCCGAGCAAGGCTATCAGTTCCGCCTCGTTGAGGACTGAGTCTATTTTTCCATTCAAAACGATGTGGATTTCTTCTGAGGCAAAGGCTATTCCCGCGTTTGGGACCGTGTCGGTTTGAGATTGGTACAAAGTGATGGGCAGCTTCACTTGCAACGCGTCAGCTACGGTGTCCGCGGCGTGGTAAATCCCAGCGTGCGACTCGCGTGAGAGGCGATAGGTTGACTTAAGCAGATCGAATTTGAGAGCTTCGAGTGCGGCGGGTTCGAGGCGTTGTTGCCCGAACCATTTCCAGACATGAGGATCCATGTCGCGAAGCAAATCGCGGATCGCAAAATGGTAGGGTAGCGGTTTAGGCATGTTTTACGAAGCAAGGCAATGCGACAAGGTGAAAAACGCATAGTGTAGCCTTTTCCGCTTCGAATCGTGAACCAAATGGACTCCAATCCTCCCGCACTCCAACTCTCCAACTCTCCGAACTTGTCTGCATGCTAGAATCAGCAATCGTCCGAGTTTTCGGAGTTTTTGGAGATTCGTGTGCAAAGGTTTTGAAAAAGATGAGTTTGGCTTCCCTGAGTGTTTCGCAGTTGGTGGATACTTTTCAATGGCGATACGCTGTCAAACGGTTCGATTCGTCTAAACGCATTGATGCAGCTACTTGGGCGGCCATTGAAGCGAGCTTGGTACTGACCCCTAGCAGCTTTGGGCTGCAACCTTGGAAATTTTTCGTGGTCAGTTCTTCCGAAAACAAGGCTAAGTTGCCTGCGATTTCATGGAATCAATCGCAACCGTGTGACTGTTCGCATATGGTGGTCTTTACCGCGAGAAAAACCGTCGATGAAGCCTACGTTGACTTGTTTTTGGCCAAAACCGCGCAGCAACGCAATGTTCCGGTTGAATCGCTCCTTGGGTATCGAAATGTAGTCCTTGGTTTCTTGCAAAACGCAACGGGGCGTCACTTGGCTTGGAGCAGCAACCAAGCTTACATTGCCTTGGGGCAATTGCTCGCTTGCGCCGCCATGCTCGGCGTCGACGCTTGCCCAATGGAGGGAATCGAGGCTGCAGAGTACGACAAATTGCTCGGATTAGTGGGGGGTGACTACACTACGGTTGTTGGATGTGCGTTGGGGTATCGACATTCCGACGATAAATATGGCACGTTGCCAAAGGTTCGGTTTGACGCAACCGAAGTGGTTTCGCATCTTTAAGGCGAGCTGCAGGGTGCAGTATCCCAACCCGAAGCGTAAGCGAGGGACAATTTCGCAGGTCCCTCACTTATGTATCGTAGGATCGATAGTTTTCACATCGCCGCTCGCCACAAGGGGGGAAATTCCATGTCTGAAATAGATGACGCGGACGCAAAGGAAGAAGACGGGGACGAAGATGCAGGCCTTTCGGCTGCCAAAACAGTGGATCCTCTGGCCGAAGCGTTGATGCACGAAGTCGATGGTTATTTGAGCCATATTTGGATGGTGCGTGCATTTTTAAAGCACTCTGACGAAGCCACCGACGACGAAGAGCTAGCCGATGTGCATCGCGGATTGTATGACTTCATGTTGGCGTTGGGGCCATCATTGGATGCGGGAGATGCAAAGAGATACCTGCGTATTGCCAGAAAAAAACTCGGCAAGCTGAAAGCGGCGACGGAGTCGTTTCGTGAGCTTCAACCAGAAGTATCGGGGCATATGAATTTTCGGATGGCAGCTAAATCGCTAACACTGGCCGTTCGTCGCGTAGACGAGTTATTGCGCGAACCGCAGTAACACGAGTGCTAGCACTCGGTCGTGTTGACTTATGCAGACACAGCCGACGAAAGTAGCAGGCACGCTCCGTCGTGCCGTCCGTTGGAGTGAATTTACAATGATTCCTGGTGAACGGCCCATGGAATGTGCCTACTACTTTGACTTTTGTCGGCTATGTCTATGCAGGCAAAGGGGTATCTCCGCGACGCTGGAGTGTCCGCCTCGGAGATGCGGACCTACGTGTTTGATGCGGACGTAACGTAACGATCAAGAATCCAATCTTTCCCTAAAACGATGCTAACGGGGTACTTGCAACCGGTGCGTTGCAGCGATAAATTGGTTCTCTTCCGCTGTGCCACTCCTTCTCATCTTGATCTACAGCTCGCACGGAAAAGCAGTGATTTCGAATCTGCCTCGTAACTTACACGCATGGAGCATTGTATGGCGACGAATCCCAAACAAACTGTAGCGTTGATTGATCTGGCTGTAAAAAGTGACCATGAGCAAGGAGCGACTCGGGTAGAGTCGGCGTTGCGTCGACTCGATGGACTGACTCTGCTCGAATGGTGCATTCGGCGATTGAGCGAATCGACTTTGATCGAAACGATTGTGGTAACTGGACCACCCAATTACCGAGAACTGATTAGCCAGACAGGACTTTGCAACGCCAGATGGATGCCCAGTGCGCTCAGCACCCCATCGCAGCGTGCCAAAGAATTAGCCGATCGCTTGGAGGCCGATTGGATTGTTTTTTCGAGTCCACTATGTCCATTCACGGACCCGATGTTGCTCGATCGATTGATCTCGCGAGGATGGGCTAATCCGATGACAGACTTTGTTGGTTTTGTGTCACCGAACCGTCCATCATTTTCATTGCAGTCTTTGGGGCTGGTGGGTGAGATGTGTTCCGCTGGTGCGCTTGAAAAAATAGAACGTGAAAATCTGCTGAAGGAGCCCTGCGACGTACCGGTTATTATTCGCAGGAATCCGGCTCTATTCCAAACCAAGCTGATTCCTTTGCCACAAGGGCTTGACCATAGCGGGCTTCGGTTTTCGATGGAATCGGAAGCGGATTGGGATCGAGCCCATAGCTACTTGGAGGCAGCCGGCGAAGATTTATCCTGGCAACGACTAGCGCAGTTGGCCGAAAGAAACTTCTCCGTGCGATAAGTTTGGAGTGCTCCGATTCATCGGAGCTTTAAGATTCGCGACGCAATATATTTCTCGCTCGCCGGCATTGGGTGAAACGGCCGTTCACGCTGGAGACGACGTGCTCGGGAACGGGATTACGGAAAACCGCTCGTACAGCAACGACAATTTACTCACGGCGATCAATTATTCGAATACTTCGTTGGGTGATTTGACGTATACTTGGGATGCGAACAAGAACAAGACGTCCGAATCGATAACAGGCACCATGAGCGGATACGGCTTTACCCAACCTGGAACAGTCTACGACGACGAAGACCGACTAACGGGCTTCGCACGGGCTAGCGGTTCGTTGACCCAATCGTGGAATCTATCGACGGTTGGCGATTGGAACAGCGTCACGACCAACGGCACGGCTGAGTCTCGCACCCACGGTCCAACCCACGAACTGCTCACCGCCAGTGGCCAAAGCGTGAACACGGACGTCAAGGGAAACATCACCCTTATACCGGCAGTTCTCTCCAGCATCCCATCTTCCGCCTCCAGCCTCTCTTGGGATTTTGACAACAAACTCAAGAGCGCAGATGTTGGGAACGACAGTTCGACGGATGTCGAGTTCAAGTACGATGCCATGGGCCGTCGTGTAGCGAGAGTAGGATCAAGTGGCTCGTATGTGTACGTTCAAAGCGACCAACAAACGATTGCGGACTACGGAGTAGGCGACGCCCCCAGTTCGCCGTTGTATCGCTACGTGTTCGCCAGCTACATCGACGAACCGGTGGTACGAAAGACGACCGGCAGCAGCGGAACGGTCCTTTATTTTCACCGCAACCAACAATACTCCATCCTCGCCCTAACCGATTTCAGCGGCAACGTAAGCGAACGCTACGCCTACACGGCCTACGGACAACCAACGTTCTTGAATGCATCGGCAACAGTTCAAACAAGCTCGGCGGCTAACAATCGCTACACGTACACGGGTCGTGAATGGGACGCAACGCTTGGTTTGCATCACTTCAGGGCTAGATGGATGAGCGGATTGACGGGAAGGTTCCTCTCCAGAGACCCGATTGAGCAAGTCCTTTCCAACATAGAAATCAGCGACAACGTTTTTCTTGAAAGAATTTTGAGAAATAGGTATTGCTTTGCTCTTGGTTCTCCAATTGTTTTTCTAGAGCTATTTGGGCTAATACCTAGCTGCCCTAAGGGTTCTACCAACGCAGTTACATTCATTGATTTACCGCTTGGTGGACGGATGATGTGTTGTCAATACTACCCGGACAACTTGGCTTGTAATGGGTTAAAAGAAGCTTGTTATTGTCGTACGAAAAACAAGGATCCGTTGTACGACGAAACAAATAATAATGGGTGTACATGGGCACCACTTTCCGTTCTTGAACCTGCATGCTTTTTCCATGATCTTTGTTGGAACAGGTGCGGTGCAAATCAGGACGCATGCGACAGAGCCTTCTTGCGACGGATGAGACAGATTTGCTGGGACACTTACGGTCCTTACGATTTGGGTTTGTGCTATGCGCAAGCAAATGCGTTTTACACGGCTGTTCGTCGGAATAGACGCTATTTCCAGAAGACTCAAGACCAAGCTTGTCTCTGGGGACCATGTAAGGGTTTGACTATGGCGCGGTACTAACAAAGACATTTGTGTACTGAATCATTGGCCCAAGCGTTTTCGAGTTCGTACCGCCAAAAATACCTACATGGACTTGAGGTGACAATGAGCGATCCAACAGATATAGTGAATCCCTACAAATCTCCTTCGAATCAAAGCGAAACAACGGCTCCGACGGCCCAAGAAGTTGAATTGCCAGGATTTCAAAGGCGTCCCTTTGTTCATTTTTTCTTTGGGGTTGTTGCTGGTGGAATAGTATATCCCGTCTATTTTCTCCTTCCAAACGGCTTGGTTCGAGAAGTTTGGCCATTGAGTTTAGTTTTCTATTTCGTAGCTATGGGAATCTTAATGTCCTGGGGCCGATCGCATTTGCTCTTGAGCTATGTCGGAATTCTAATCGGGTTTGTCCTTACTGCCCTGCCTTGGCTTACCAATTCACCTTTGTTTCCAGTCAATTCAATTGTTTTGGTTTGGTACGCATCCTGCTGGTGGATCGGCGTATTGCTTAACCGCATGAGCAATCGCAGTCGCAAACATCGAAAAGCCGGTTGAACAGTTCTCTTTAAAAGAACAGAACTGAGCATAATCGGTCTCTGAATACGGACAGAGAGATGCACCGGTGGCTTGGATCGGCTGGCTTGCATGGGAATAGCGTATTCCCTGCGTTTTCTCCATAGATTTTTTGAGCGTTTTCGCTTTTCTATCGACACCCAATCCGGCCATTACAGGTGGTTGCACCGGGGGGGTTCTGGTCGTTACTCACGACGG
>JANMLD010000262.1:0-3239 GCA_031372345.1 Pirellula sp. | reverse complement strand
GAATCCCAATGGCCAATTCAGCAACGATTTTATTCTAACGGTCGCCGATGCCAAACCGAAAGAAAGCGTCGACGGAGACAAGTCTAGACCAAAGACACTCTCCGAAGCACTGAAGCGTTATGATTGGGAGCGATTAGTCGGGACATGGGTCGATGAAGGCACAAAGGGCGATGGGCTAAAGATGACAGTAAGGTGGAAAATCAAAGACCGTGTCATTGAATCGGAATCCGTCGACGCTGGGCGGACATCGGTGTCGTTGATCAGTGTCAACGCACAGAACGCGGATGTATTCCAGGTCGGGGCTGACAGCCGGCTCTTCGCATCTCGGCGCGTGGAAATTCAATAAAGACGGCAACGCAGTCCTGAATCTCGGCTACACAGACGGCAACGGAAATCAGGGAGAGCTCACGATTCGCTATAAGCTGGTCAATGACAACACGCTCGACATGACATTGCAATTCCCGCAGCCGATCCAGATTCGACTTGTTCGAGCTTTGAAATAGTCCTGTGCAACCCAAATACGATCTGAGTCATGGCTAGTTCCTATTTTCGCGTTGAGCTGGCGGCCACAAGAATCGATCCGCCAACACGCCGGCAGTTATGCCAACCAAGTAGCAAACCAGATCGCTCCACAGGAATCCAAAACCTAAAACCAGCCCACCCAACGTCGTGCTTCGGATGCCATCGATCCATGGCGCGTGATGCAGCTGGCTGACCTCGACCGCGAATGCAAGAACCAGCGAGATGCCCGCCCGCGACATATTCGACCTGCCAGCTAAAAGCGTACTTACCAACAAAAATAACATCAGCGCCCACAACGTGTCGCCTGCGTACTCAGCCAAGAATGTCGGTAGATGTTCCCGATACCGGCGGGATGCTAAGCCGGCGATAACGACAATTGCTGCGGCGACAAGGTAGTTGAGTCGCGTTCGAGTCAATTGGCGATTGCTTTCTAAATTGGTTGAGCTGTGGGAAATCCCTTCAAACGCTTGGTATTCAGTCCAGGTCATACCACCACAACGTCAGCTCCTATCTCCTCAATTCTTCAATCCATCCATCACTTGGTTTCCAAAACTTACCAAACTCCTTTCCTTGACTTGCAGCCTCGGCTGGCGGCATCAAAAAATCAGCAAGGCGAGCGTCAATCTCGGTCAGATTAAGATTCTTGCCATCTAGGTTGCTCTTGCGTAGGAATGCGTTCCATTGAGTTGACTTTTGCTTGTCTTCGGAGAACTCGGGAGTTAGCGCTAGTGGGCGTAATGCGGGGATACTTGTCCTGCGACGATCGAACGTAGCCTTGATGGCTCGGCGTATGACTTCTCCCTCAAATTCGAATTGAGAGCAAAGTGTGAAAAGGTCGAAGAAGTCCTTCATCCGACTGTTTGCAATTCCCAACATCACCATGGCTTGGAACTTCTCAGCAACGACCGTTTCTCGTGGATAGGATTGGAGCGTCGGAGCCGGTAACTCAAGTACAGTCGGGAAATCAATGAGTACAGATTCGGGAGTAATTGCATCACCGAACCCGATATCCACTTGGATAGGTATGCGCGCAGAACCAAGCTTGGCATCGAATCGCATTCGAATGCCCTCATACTCTTCATCTTCTTTTAACTTGGTAGCTGAAACTGAATCAGCCCCGAAAATCAGTCCGTCGTCTTCGACCACTTGAACACATAGTTCGCGAAAGACGTTAACGAAACGATCGATGTCAGGTTCACCCGTTCCGAGTAAGTCTAGGTCGCGAGTTGGGCGATGCGTGAGATTACTCCAGACCTGAAACATCATCGCACCCTTGACTACGAATCGATCGCGGTACTTCGATTGTGAAAGACGATATAGCAACCTTTCTATTGCAAAGCGAACCAGTACCAAATCGAAGGCTTCGCCGTTCAGCTTGGCGACGTTCATCAACCGTGCACGGACGGAAGCGGACATGTCACGTGGTTGCTTACTGGTCATGATGTTGCCTCCAGATACGGTCGCATCACGTTTGCCATACGACAAACCTTTGCTGAGTCCCAGATTTCATCCATGGTAGCCTTTCGTGATCTGCGACAATCTCTTAGCGCTTCAATGGCTACGTCGAGTCCGATTTTATTGCGGTACTTGAAACAATCTGCAACCGTCTTGGCTGCCGAGTAAACGGAGATTGCCACACCCTCGATTTTTCGTTTCTCAATTCCAAATTCTCTCGAAGCACCCGAGAAGCGAACAACTCGAATCGGTGGATAGACCATCTGTGGCTTGCGATCCTTCTCGCCAATTGCCAGCCACACTTCATATGGGGACTGTGTTGTTAGATCGTGAATTCGAAGCGCGCTTAGGAGACATACGGTGGCATTGGGGGAAAGCTTGCAGGCCTCAACAATAGAGCGAAACTCACTTGGTTCTGAGTTTGGAAGTGTGTACAGACCTCGGCTAGGTCGTTCGAGAACCCCGTTGTTGTGAAGGGCATTTAGATACGAACCTGCAATGCCAATCGCTTCGGCGTCGCGAGGCCGGACGACTTCCATTCCCTTGAAAAGTCGAAGAATCTGATCTCTTTTCGATGTCGCCATGTTTTGATTCCGTCGGGAGATATCTACAAGCCCCTACGTATTCTAAATGCGAACAGCAAGCTTTCGCAAGCCCAAGTCCACCCCAAGCTGTGGTTAAACCGTTTGCAGAGAGATCCTTGATGCCGCCGATTAACAGCGAAAAAATTTCGGGCTCCGGTTCGTCATATCCAACCCCGAGCGCGTAACCCTACAGATAGAGACTCGCATCTTTGCGTCTCCGTCGCTCCGACCTGCGACTTTCACAGGTTGAGGATTCTTGCCGTAGGGGATTTCCATGCCGCCATCTCGTTCAATAACGCTTTTATCGCCAGACGAACTACGAGTGGAATTGGTTGCATTGCTATCTGACGCGTTATTGCATTATGCGACTCGCGGCCGATTGGCTCGCGATCGTCGTTCTCAAGAAAAATTTATCGAATCGGAAACAGCGAGCCTTGAGCTTCGTTCGAAACCGGTGCTCTCTGTGGTCCACCCGGTTAACGATCGATAGAACTTTTTCAAAAAGGAGAGCTCATGGCACTTAATGTTGCCAAACAGGTGGCGGCGCTGGAACGCATGTCCGTAAACGACTTGTGCGAACGCTACCGCGAAACGTTCGGCCTGGAATCGGCACACGCGGTTGCTCATGCCCTCAAGCTGGCTCCCATGCTGTCCAAAAACAAGGTTATCTTAGTGAAT
>JANMLD010000239.1:0-8276 GCA_031372345.1 Pirellula sp. | reverse complement strand
AACCGATTCCAAAAGTGACTCATGCCTCTGCTGAAACCGGAACAGGACATTTGGCCTCTCAACTTATTGGACGATCCGGAATCGGAATCGGAGTCGGAGTCGGAATCTGTGGATACTCCGGAATTGGAATCCGCCGAACCTTCGGAAGCAGCTGAAATGAAAGCCGAATCGACATCCAGCATTCTGCCCGTGCTGGCCCACGAAGGAACTTGGTGGGCGCTTTACACTATGGCCAGGTTTGAGAAGAAACTGATGCGGCAGCTCCTGGAAATCGAAGTTCCATTTTATGGCCCGACGATTTCACGTCGATACCGATCACCTCAAGGTAGAATTCGCACCAGCATCGAGCCGCTATTCCCCAATTATGTGTTCATCATGGGGGATGAAATGGCCCGGTACAAAGCCGTATCCACGGGCAGCGTGAGCCGATGGATGCCGGTCGGGGATTCGGCGGAACTGGTAACCGATTTGCGGCAAATCCGCAGTCTTATCCAAACGGAAGCACCTCTTTCACCGGAACTACGACTGCAGCCAGGCCAAAAAGTTCGAGTCAAGACAGGGGTTTTCAAGGGTTTCGAAGGCACTATCATTCGACGTGAAAACGAAATTCGACTTTTGATTTCCGTCCGTTACATGGGGCGAGGCGCAAGTGTTGCCTTGGACGATTGCCAATTAGAGGCAATCTGAACTTCGATTCAGGTTTGCTTTCGCAAATCCTAGACTATGATCCTAGGCTATGATTTGAATGCAATCGCAACTTTGAAACCATAGGCTGCGTCTTTTTCCCGTTTACTTTTTTCGATTTTTCATGATTGAATCTCCAGTATTTGTTGCAGGTCACGGCGGAATGGTTGGGTCTGCGGTTTGTCGTCGGCTCGCGAGCATGCCGGGTATTGAAGTAATAACGCGTACACGAAGCGAATTGGATCTTTGCGAAGAGTCGCAGGTCAATGAATTTTTTTCTAAAAATCGCCCCTCAACCGTCATCTTTGCATCCGCTAAAGTTGGAGGAATCCAAGCGAACAAGTTGTTTCCGGTTGAGTTTCTCACGGACAATTTGCGTCAAGAACTGGCAACGGTTCATGCCAGCTATCGAAACGAAGTGAAGCGTTTTTTGTTTTTGGGTAGTACCTGCATTTACCCGAGACTGGCCAAGCAGCCGATTCGGGAGGATGAGTTGCTAGCCAGCCCGCTCGAGCAAACCAACGAAGCGTACGCGCTCGCAAAAATCGCCGGATTGAAGCTCTGTCAATACTTTCGTCAGCAATACGGAGTTCTCTATCATTCCGCGATGCCAACGAATCTTTACGGCCCCGGCGACAACTATCATCCCGATCACAGCCATGTGATCCCCGGCTTAATCCGAAGGATTCACGAAGCAAAAGTGCGAGGCGATGCCGCGGTCACGATTTGGGGAACGGGCACTCCGTTGCGAGAATTCTTGCACGTCGATGATTTGGCAGACGCCATCCTTCATCTTTGTCAGCTTGAAAATCCGCCGGATTGGGTCAACGTTGGGACAAGTGTTGACGTGAGCATTCTGGATGTGGCTCGGTTGGTTGCCAAAACCATTGGCTTTACCGGTGAAATCCGAACAGACCCCTCCAAGCCGGATGGGACGCCACGAAAACTGACCGACACTTCGCTGATCCGATCGACTGGTTGGGAACCGAAAATTGAATTGGCGGATGGCATTGTATCAACCTACCAGTGCTTCCTGGCGGAAAACGATTCGGGGCACCTGCGTTCTAAGTAAGCATCATTAGAGCTAGGGTAAGCATCCCCCGAGTAAACTCGAGGGCATTCCAATTCTCAGAAAACGCCGCCAACGGAATCGTTGTGGAACGGAAATTTCTTGCCTTGAAGTTTAGAGGCGACGGCCTTGAACACACCCTCGTGATCCTCCCCGGCAGAACTTCCAGAACCTGCATCCACGAAGGTCCAACCACGCTCTAACTCGCGAGCAAAGTCCACAACCACGCATCGCGAATCAAAGGCGATCGACACGCGTTCTGCAAGTGCTGCCAGCTCACGTAGGTCGGAGGTCGACGGCGGAAACCCAGTCGGCTTCGGTATCGCTTTCAGATGCAGAAAAGACCATGCGAATGGCTTCCCATCCACGATCCAGACCCTTATTTCTTGCGGCAGCGTACCATAGGTGCTTGTGCCAGCTGGTACGCATTCTTTCCACTCGCGCGCGATGATCAGCGAACTCCAGCCGAGCAGCCGACGCAGTTCTGCTGCTTCCAAAAGAAGCTCATTGGCATTCCGAACCCGCGATATGCTGCCGCCTAACTTCAGCGAACCACTCGATGCCCTAACAAACAACGGAAAAGTGATGTCATCGGGAAGTTCCTCATTCCAAGCCAATCGCCAGGTTCGGGACATTGGGACCTCCACCGAAGCAGAAATCAAACGATCCAACACGGACTCTAGGCTAATGAGAGGAAGCCGTTGACTCGCTCGGTCTCGAATATTGGGTCGATTCGCAACCAATTCTTCATAGTCGGAAATCGAACCGGCAACCGAAAACACAAACCCGTCGTCATCGGATTCGGACTCGCCGATGGGTATTCCGCCCAGGTCGTCTAGCCAATATAGGATTCGGCTTCCAAGCCGTTGATGGACGGAGTCGTCACGGACATCGTAGAACAAGTTCATCGAACTGGCGTTTCGGTTTGAAGAAGAGCAAACGCCATGAGAGTAGACTTATTCAGCCAATTGGTCAAACAGACAGGGCCAAGTTTCCGAAAAAGGCGGGCTATGCCTCGGTTAATAGGGGACAAACCTCACGCCCGTAAGGATTTTCATCTGCAATTCTTCAGGTTGAGCGGGAGCCTGTCTCCCCCTCAACCTTATTTTGTCTTCCTGCGTAATCACGCTCGTTTTTGGGCGACCGGCAGGTTCGACTTTACCAACGTAGCAGGCACATTCCATGTGCCGTGGCATGCGGCGGACGGCACATGGAATGTGCCTGCTACCCTCTCGCAGGCAGAATTCAGTCTGCCGGTCGCCTTGCGAGGTGTGTGCCTATTTCTCGATCGTCGACTTGAGCCTAAAAACGGTTCCTACATCAATGAAAGGCTTCTCAGGCAAATCGGTAGAAAACGTGATCTTGCCCTTGATTTCTTTCCCGAATTCCAGCGCTCGTGGTTTAATGACCATCGGCAAGGCATGCAGCAACTTGCTTTCTTCTCCTAGTTTCGCCTCAATCTCAAACTCTCCGCTCTCCACCGACTTGATCAAAAAAGGTTGTTGCCCCTTGAGCACGATCAGTTGCTTAATCGGTTCTCCTTGAACGATATCCCCCAGCGAAAGCGTTTGCGGGGAGACTGCGATTTCCGGAGCGATATTGGCGACCAACCGAAGCGGTACGGTGGTTAAGTTGCGGTCGTTGGTGTGAACAACCAATTCGCTTTCCAACGGTCCGACCGGCGCATCCGCGGAAATGGAAACGGAGAGGGAATAGCGAATGCGCCCGTTTTGTCGCGAGACTTCGGTGGGAACGACGGTAATGAATGAATCTCCGGCCGTCACTTGGTTGATTTGCCATGCAGGCTTGCCCGCGTAATCGACACCGACATCGATCGTCTTGGAAGTTCCCTGCATGATACTTCCAAACGATGCCTCGCCAGGCTGAAAGACAACATCGGAGCGAATGTAACCTTTGACGTGGAGCTGAATCTCGGTAAACGACGGTTTGTCAATGGTGACTGTAAGGGTTGCAGCTCGCGAGCCGGTGTGCGTACCAGTATTGAACTTGGCAAGAATACTCCCGCGTCCTCCGGGAGGTACCATTTCAGTTTCCACAATCGGGGTGGTGCAACCGCAAGAGGTTCGCACGCTTCGAACTTGAATCGTTTGGTTGTAGGGGTTATCGAAGGTGAATCGATACTCGGTCTTTGCAGCTCGGGCAACGGTCCCGAAATCATGATTGGTAGTTTTGAAAAGTCCAGAATATTGGGCTGCCGACGCAGTCGACACCCAGGCCGCTATAACAATAGCAGTCGCCACGAGAGTGCGCATAAACGTTCTCCGAGAAATACTTTTGCATGGATTGGTGGGGGAATCGGGCGGTTGTAGGAATGGGTCGATGCATTCGCCAATCGAATCGTTGGAGCGGAGGACTGGCGGTGACACATAATAACAACGGGTTTGAAGCGACCCGATGCGAGGTTCTTGCCTCACAGATCGGTTATCAGCATCGAGAACTACATGGTCACACTCTATTGTTGAATTCTTTGCGGTTGTTCTAAAGTTGGCTCTTCGTTTCCGGATCTCCAGAAATACCTACGGAGGCGTTAGGAGTGCGACATCCAGTAAAATAGACGCGTTACCCAGAAAAGCAAATTTGGTATAGTTGTGCTGCGGCGTTCCCGACTCCGAACCAATTTGGAGTGTAAAAACGTGAACTTAGGCGAGCGGCAGACTGAAAACTACCTGGCAAGGGATTCAATGGGAGAGCGAGGCTCCTGCCGAGATTGGCGTTGGTTCGGCAGGAGCCGCTCCCTCCCGGTATGATCCGGTATGATCAATGCTGCCGCTCGCCTTATTCGGGAGAGCGAGTACACTATTCCTGGTTGGTTTGGCAATCGGTTAGCCCCGCATAAGGGTAAGGCGATGCGAGGACGCACGAGGTTAAACCTCTGGTTGGATTGGAACATGGATGCCAGAATCAAATAGCAAGGATGCGGACGCAATCACGGAACTCCTGTCCGCTTATCGCACCTTTGACGGTCCGTTTGATGAGTTGACCACGGATCAGGGAGACGTTCGGACGGGTTATCGACGATTGATCGGTCTTGAACCGCGTCTGACAGGTCCAGAAGTCTACGTCCGCTGGCGATTGGCCAAGCAATCGCTCAAGGACAATCCGCCTGCGTCTACTGGTCAGCATCTGAAATCGGGTGCCGCTCACGCTTGGGATTTGGATCCCATTCCATTTGTCCTTGAAGCGACAGAGTGGAACAACCTGAGCGCAGGGATGCAACAACGCATGCAGGTTCTCGATCTACTTCTTCAAGATGTGTACGGAGATCAACGTCTCCTGGCCACCGGAGTGCTCCCCAGCCAACTCATTTATGGTTGTCCTGCCTACCTCCGTCCCGCGCGACGACCACCCGGTGCAGCGGTTCGGCGCAAGCTCTATCTTTACGCAGCCCAGATTTCACGCAACAGCCGTGGACAGTGGCAAGTCATGGCGGATCGAACGCAGGGACCAAGCGGCTGTGGGCACGCGGTTGAGAATCGTATTGCCATGTCCAGAGTTTTGTCGGACGACTTTCAGAAAATGCAAGTCCAACGATTGGCAGGCTTCTTCGCAACCCTGCGACTGTCATTACAAGATGCTGCACCGATCCCCGAGAAGAATGCTCGCTCAGCCTTGCTCTCTCCTGGCGTTCAAAGCCAAACCTACTTCGAAGACGCATACCTTGCGCGATACCTGGGCTACACGCTGACGCAGACGACGGATTTGACGGTGCGTGGTGGTGCGGTCTACCTTAAAACCCTAGGCGGGCTGGTGCGCATCGACAGCATCCTGAGGCGCCTACCCGATTCGATGTGCGATCCGCTCGAAATCGATCCCTCGTCCAGCGAAGGCATCCCTGGTCTGGCTCAAGCCGAACGAGAAAACAATGTGCTGCTCGCAAATGGGCTTGGTACAGGTTGGACCGAAAGTCCGGCAGTGACCGCAATTCTGCCCAGGCTGTGCAAGGCACTCCTGAATGAGGAACTGCTATTGCCAAATATGCCAATGTGGTGGTGCGGCGATTCTGCGTCTATGGAATATGTCATAGACAACATCGAAAGTCTTTTTTTGCGTGATTCCTTCGTTAGGCATTCTGCCACACAGACCATCGGAGGGCACCTTAGCTTATTTCAGCGCGAGGCCATTGAGGCAGATATTCGTAAGACTCCTTGGCGTTATGTCGCGACCGCATTACCTGAATTCGGGCGGACGCCGACCTGGGTGAACAATCATGTTGTCGCTTGGCCGTCGGTGATTCGATTGTTCGGGTGCGCGACCAAGAGCAAGATGGAGATCATGCCTGGGGGTGTTGCGCGTGTGGCAGACTCCCCTGAGAAGCTAGACGAAAGCTTAGCTTGCGGCTCCATGAGCAAGGATGTATGGGTACTCAATAATGGTCCCGTCAAGCCGTTGACGCTATTGTCTTCAGGCAAGCAGAACGTCGAACTTCGCCGCACAGCGATGGAGCTTCCTAGCAGGGTCGCCGAGCATATGTTCTGGCTAGGGCGCTTCGCTGAACGCATGGAGTTTATGGCAAAACACGCAAGGTATTGCAGTTCCCAACTTACCTCCGAAGTCTCCTCGGACTCACTCCCTTCGCAGTGGCAAGTCGTGAAAGCACTTTGCGAAAGTTCGAAGATGCCGAGCGAGCCACCTCGTGACGAAATCTTAGCGCTCCATGAAATGAGGCAGACCGTTCTTCATTTTGTCTTTGAACAAAAACAGTCTGACGGCTTGGCCAATGCCTCCAACAGAATTATTCGCAATGCAGAAACCATCCGGGATCGACTTAGTCTGGACTCTTGGCAAATACTGAGCCGTCTCGACTATGCGTCGCTCGTACCCTGGCCAGGGCAACGAGAACGGATGGGCGAAGCGTTGTCGACACTCAATCAAATGATCAGTCATCTGTCCGCTTTTGCGGGACTTGCTTCGGAAAGTATGACCCGCGGCCCAGGCTGGCATTTCTTGGACCTCGGGCGCCGGATCGACCGAGCTCAAAACTTGCTCCGATTGATTGAACTGCTATTGGTACCTTACGTGAAAAGCTCGCGGCAATTGCTCGAAGCCTTGCTCGATATTTGCGACAGTTCAATGACGTACCGATACCGCTATCTGATGAGTTACGAGATTGGACCGGTACTTGACTTGCTGGTGGTCGATCCGTCCAATCCACGCGGGTTGGCATTTCAATTCGTCCAAATACTTCAACATCTGGACGCGTTACCTGCAGCCGACAAAGCGGAGGTTGCTCGTTATCGAAAGAAGATTACCGAGTGCCGAGGCAACCTGCGGCTCTTTGATGCAGACGCCTTGGGTGAGGACATTGTCAAGGACGAAACGGGCAAGCCAGAGCGAGCTATTTTGAGAAGTCGATTGCAGGAGTTTTCTTTGCAATTGAACGATCTTGGCGACTACATCTCCCGAAGATTCTTAACCCACACCGCGGCTCGTCAATTGGATGACATGGTGAATCAGTGAGGAGGGAGGAGGGAGTGTTCAGTGTTCAGTGTTCAGTGTTCAGGGTTGAGGGGGATTCGGCCCAGAGGTTTACCTAGCCCAGGCCAACGGCCTGGGAAGAGGTGGAAATAATGATTCCTTCAGGGCCAACGGCCCGACATTCTCGATCCATCACTGCGGATGATGATGGAGATCGTCGACTACCAGGCAACACTCGTTTGAATCGTTGGGCTATTGACAAGCATGCCCGTGATAATAAAGCATGCCATCAGCAAAACCCAAACCACGTCCAGGAAATGCCAATAGACGGTACAAAATCGCAAGCCAAAGTGCCGCTCGTGATCGTAACGGTCTCTGTTTGCATTCCATACCGTGATGACGAGTCCTACGATACCTCCAACCACATGCAGTGCATGAAGGAATGCCAATACAAACGTCAAAGCATACGTGCTGTTGCGTGACGAGGCTACAGTCGTCGCTGCAACAACGAGGCGGTACATGCCTTCCGACTGGACAAGCATAAACAACACGCCCATGATAAGGGCTACGACGGACGCAAATCGGACTTCGGTCGACCGGTCTCGCCTGGCAGCCCGCAATGCCCATTCCAACGCCCCCGACACGCCGACCAGGAGCATGGTCGACGGCACGAAACTTCGTGGCAAATAGAACGACTGGGGGCGCAGCCCCGATTCCGGAGAAAGGCGCAATGCGACATAAAGCACGAAAAGCAGGATACTCGAGAAAAAGAAAACACTGAGTGTTAACAGGAACACCCAAACCCCTTGCATTGCACGTGTATCTTGAGGCAATTTCCGCACTTTGCCTAGAGCGCCTCCCAAGAGTACAGTGCTTTCACCTTCCATCTGCGTATCCTTCATTCCCACATCTTACAACGTCTGGTAATCAAGGGTAACCTCTTTCTCGGCAAAGAACTTAACGCAATTTCAATTCAGCGTGAACGAATCGCAAAAACCTGCGGCAATCCGCCACCACCCACCGGTGAAATGCCCCCAGGCCCCCAAACCCCGCCGCCCGCGGGCGCGGCCCCCCCCCCCCCCCCCCC
>JANMLD010000225.1:0-32004 GCA_031372345.1 Pirellula sp. | reverse complement strand
TAGGCAAACTACCGTGCCTTCGGCCCTAAACACAATAGTGCAACTTCGGCGAGATCGAATTCAAAAAGGTAGGCAACGCATTTCTTTACAAGTTGCCTTAGTTCTGGAATTGAAGGCCTGGCATGTTCACAAACGGACGGGCCTTCAGCCCTAGCATCATTACGTTTTGCCTAGTCCCCAGGCCTTCTGCCTGGGCTAGGCAAACTACCGTGCCTTCGGCCCTAAACTCAATAGTGCAACTTCGGCGAGATCGAATTCAAAAAGGTAGGCAACGCATTTCTTTACAAGTTGCCTTAGTTCTGGAATTGAAGGCCCGGCGTGTTCACAAACGGACGGGCCTTCAGCCCAAACATCATTGCGTTTTGCCTAGTTCCCAGGCCGTTTGCCTGGGCTAGGCAAACTACCGTGCCTTCGGCCCTAAACACAATAGTGCAACTCCGGCGATAATCTTAGCAAAAACGACACTTCTCGCTGATCTCCGATTGGGTACGATGGAAACATGAAAGTTCCTTATGTCGACTACGTTACGCTCAACGACCAGCCGCTCGATCGACTGTCGTTTCCAGGGAAACTGCCGTTCACGCAGGATCTGCATGTTGACTTTGATTCACCGGTAACCTTTTTCGTTGGCGAAAATGGTTCTGGAAAATCAACACTTCTCGAAGCCATGGCCGTTCTTGCTAGGCTGCCTATTTCAGGTGGCGGATTGAATGAAATGGATGCCAATCATGCCTTCGCCGAACAAAGTATTTTGGCATCTTCCTTGAGACTCGCTTTCATCAAACAACCTAAAGATAGATACTTCTTTCGGGCAGAGACTCAAGCCCACTTCGCGTCGCTGTTAGACCAACGCCGTGACGACCCAGACTTCCGTGCCAATCCGTTTTCTCGCTATGGCGGACGATCGCTCCATGAAATGTCCCATGGCGAAGCGTTCCTCTCCATCATGCAAAATCGATTCGAGCACGGACTGTTTTTCTTAGATGAACCGGAATCGGCCCTGTCTCCGCAAAGGCAACTCTCGCTGCTGGCCTTGATGGTTAGCTTAGTTCAAACTGAAAAATCTCAGTTCTTTATCGCCACCCATTCGCCGATTCTGCTTACCTATCCAGGTGCGACCATATTTTCCTTTGATCACGGAAAGCTGGAACGCGTTCGACTGGAGGACACTTCCCACTTTACGCTCACCCGCGACTTCTTGAACAATCCGAAAATGTACTGGCGGCATCTCGCCGCGAAAGCGCCAATGGATGATCCCTGAAATCGGTGTTAGCGCACTTCTGATGGACATCGCGAACTCGATGTCCATCGCAGTGCAGATCTAAAAGCTCCGATGAATCGGAGCACTCCAAAATGAATTCGTTAGTGCCTGGAGATCGGTTTTGCTGGCAACAGCCGCTGGAGGTGGTCCCAGGTCCGATGGCTTGCTCCACGATGCCTTTGGCAGACTTCGATGGCTCGCTGTGACATCGCTTCTCGCCGCCCGGAGTCGACCAGCATCGACTCGACCCAAGGCCTCAACTCCTCTGGCGTTTTCAGTTGTTCGCAAGACTCTTCCTCTAACAGAAGTTTCACGATATCGGAAAAGTTCCGCGTGTTTGGGCCGAAGCTGGTTGCAACCCCATAGGCACACGGCTCGATCATGTTTTGGCCCCCTCGATCGCCGAAGCTGCCGCCGACGAACCCGATCTGGGCCAATCCCCACCACCATCGCAGCTCGCCGACGCTGTCCCCTAAGAAAATCCGCCAATTCGGAAGGGTTACTTCGGTTTGGCTTGTGCTTCGTCGAGCCCAAGGTAGACCGGTGGACTCGATCCACTTGGCCACCTCCTCAAAACGCTCGGCGTGTCGTGGAACAAGAATCAATTTGAGGTTCGGAAAGCGATCGGAGAGTTCTAAAAAAGCTTGCAGGACGATCGATTCCTCCGGCGACTGCGTGCTACCAGCCAGGAACACCGTGTGGTCGTGCGTCAAACCGAGATGCTCCTTTCGCGAAGTGATCTCCGGGTCAAACCGATTTCCGGTGGCACCATCAAACTTCACATTTCCGGTTACCGTAAGCCTAGTTGACGGTAGACCAAGTTTTTCAAACCGAGTCGCATACGTTTGCGATTGGGCACCAACCCAATCGATGGTCTGCATGCACCTGCGAACAAGATAAGGAATGCGTGAATAACCGTTGAAACTGCGTTCGCTCAGACGTCCGTTGATGACTGCGACTGGACACCCCGCCTTCTCAGCCTGGAGCAGCCAATTGGGCCACAGTTCCAGTTCCGCTAGGACAATGAGTGTCGGATGCGTCACTCGCAGAGCCCGCCGGATGGACCAACTAAAATCGAATGGCGTGAAAAAAAGAGGATGTTTGGAATAGAGCTTCGTCGCCAAATCCATCCCACTATCGGTGGAGACGGAAATGACCAACTGCAAATCGGGCCGCTCCGATTCGAGTGTTTCAATGAGCGTGCGCAGGACTTGCACTTCACCGACACTAACCGCATGAAGCCACACCGTGGCCGTGGGAGTCGACAAGATTGTGGCTTGATTAGGCCCGAAAAACCTGTCTCGCCAACCGCGTTGATACCTCCTGTGCCTCCAACGCTTCCAAAAAGCCAAAGGACTGACAAATAATAGCAAGATGAAGTACAATCCGTTGAGCAAAATTGCCATCAGTAAGTTACGAATTTGCTTTCCATTTAGGGGACCAGCAATTGGAAACTACCTGATATTTGACCACGTCTGGCGAGCGTAACTACGCTCGCCAGGGTGTGGTTGATAGCTCGTTGCGAGTGATTGAAAGAACCATTTTAACAAGCAAATGAAAAACGCAGTACCAGTCTCCGCGATTGCGCTGGAAATGGAGGAGCAAGATTCGGCACCGGGTCAGGCCTTAAATCCCTCACTGCATCGTTGGATTGAGGTATTGTCGATCGTCCTATTGGCGGCCGCTGTTTTCGTTGGGCTCGATTTTTGGTGGGATTGGTTTTCCTCCGTGGATCGGGTGATTTGCTCGGTTTGCTTGCTTATCGGATTGATTGTGGCTTTTGGCCGTTCCACTTGGCAAGGCGAGCAAACGCGGTCTAGGATTATTTTCGCAGGCCTACTATTCGGCTTGGCAGCGATCGCTATTGGCTCAAGTTACTATCTGGTGCGACCTAAATTGAGTGGCATCGCTTGCGGGCTGATTCTAGCTGCATGGTGCTCGCTACGAATTTTGGGTGAAAGCTATCAGCACAGTTTGTCGTTCGGCCTTGGTTTCTTTATTCCGTCGAGCATCGATGCTTTGGCCGCTCGGGGGGCATTCGATTGGCTGGAATCCATTGCCATCTCGGTGACTTCTGGGCTGGCCGACCTTGCCGAACAAGCCAATGTTCGCGAAGGCGAGAAACTCATCTTTGGACTAGGAGTTGCGGACCAATTTTCTAGCCTTGGCAATTGGGATAGCGTGCTGAGTTTATTTGGCATCGCGGTGTTTTGCATTTTGTCTTTTCGACGAAACTTTCTGCCAGGAGTCGTTGCAATTGCAATGGCAGCTCTGGTCTGGATTGCCGTGCGAGGAGCCGCATGGGCTGTGTTAATTTGGTTAGGAAGTCGGAATGGAATTTGGTACGATTGGACCTTAGGATTAGAGATTGGACTTTTCTTGTTGGGTGCAATATTAGTTTTCAGTATCGATCAGTATTTTTCCGCCTTGCTTGAACCTATTCCATCTGAGTTTATCAATTTGGACTTTCCATTCTTCGCAATGGTCTGGAATTGGCTGTGTGGGTTACCAAAGCTGACCGTAGCGGTACCACAACGCGAGGAATTTACCCAAGATGACCTGGACGCCTAAGCATGAATCATCCGGTGAACGTCGTTAATGCAAAGTGGTTAGGACGCGAATTTCTTAAGATATTTCATTCTCCGGTTGGTGTTGCTGGCGGATTTCTGGATGCGTTGCGCGGTTGGAAATTTTCTCGCAGCAGGTCGCGTTTTTGGTTTCATCTTCCTTCCGTCGCACTCTTGATCGGCGTTTATGTGTTTTTTGGTTTCTCCACCTTCATTCGAGACGATGTTCGGCTTCATAAGTTCTCCGACGCGAGTCAAAAGCTGTGCGAGACAAAAACGCTCGAGGCAATTTGCAACCAAAGGCAAGAAGACGATTTTTCAAAGGTGATCGGCATAGCTAGTGCCGAAATGACCAAGTCCAAAACGCCGCCTACCTCGGATCTAACGAGGCGTTATGTCGAACTGCTGAGCAAGAGAATCCTTGGCATTCAGTCGAGGGACCAGCAAGCACATTATCGTCTCGGATTGATATACAGCATCACAGGTCAATTGGAGGCCGCGGAAACGGAATTTTCAGGCCTTGCGAGTGGCAAATTCGAAGAATTCCCAAAGGCCAACGCTTGGATGGCAAAGGAATTGTTGAAACGGAAAATGGCGGGCGTCGAGGTTCCCTTTCGGGAGCTGCTGAGCCACTTAGAAAAGGCGTGCAAGTGGAAGGAGGTCGATTTTCGACTCATCTCACTCTATGCTCGAATGTTGGATGAATCCGGAGAGACACTCAAAGCGATCGCCGCAGTCAAAAACGGTGCCGTAACTAGACCTGAATTGAATCTTGATCTTGCAAGACTCTATTTGAAAATTGGCTCTCTAGAAGAACTCAAGACCGCTGCCGTTTTGGCGGAAGATGTCTTTTTGAAAAGACTCAATTCTCCGCTTGAGCAAGAATCGGATCGATTGGCCGTAGCCGAAGCTCGCACGTTAACCAATCGACTTGAGCAAGCTGCCGAGGTACTGACTGAGGGTTTACAAAACAAAAGCAGTGGCCCCGCCATGAAGCGCGAGCTATCTGAGATTCAACGCTTAATCTATGCCAAGTCTATCCGAAAAACGGCAGCTGGTCCGTACGACGCGGACATTTCCCTGCTCGAAAAAGTGGTAGATACCGATCCCTCTAATCCGAATATTTCCTACGAGATCGCGAAACTGCTTCCGCTCAAGCTTAAGCCATCCAAAAAACTTTTGGAAACATTGAGGGAGCAAGTAGAATCCGGGATCGCGAAAGCTCCAACGTATATTTTGCTGGCAGAAGGTTATTTTGCCTTCGGAAAAATGGAGGAAGCCGTAAAGAACTGGGAATTCGCGTTGATCCAAGAGCCAAACCACATTGGCACCCTGAATAATTTGGCTCTTGTCTTGGCCAAATTGTCTGACACCCATGTTGACCGCTCTCTAAGTCTCTTGAACAAAGCTCTCTCGTTCTCCCCAGCCAATTCAGAACTTCTGGATTCTCTAGGTGATGTTTACCTAATCGCAAAGAAACCAAAGGAGGCCATCAACAAGTATGAACTTGCGATCCGAAACGATCCTAGCCGTTTAGAAACTCAAAAAAAACTCCTCGGTGTTTATCAACTCGAAGGCATGCACGAGATGGCCAAAACGCTCAGCAAGGAAATTGAAAAGAAGGAGCTTGCAAAGGCAGAGGAAGAATTGAAGCTTGGGGAAAAGCCCCAAGAAAAATGAGGCCGTTTCCAAGGAGTTGGCCTTTTGTGGCTGAGCGAGGCCCTCGCTCAGGTTGTGCAGGAACGCAACGAGCGAAGGGCCTCGCTCGTCCACAAGTGTCACGGATTATTCCTTTTCACACACGAAACGCATTCCGACCAGCGTGTAGCGAGTCGATGCATCGTTCCAGTTGCGAAAGGAACTGCGAGCGTAAAACGACCACGTATGCCAAGAGCCGCCGCGACGAACACGCACGTCGCCCTCCTTTGGACCCTGTGGGTCCTGGATTGGGGACTGGGCATAGTAGTCATCACCGTGCCAGTCGGAACACCACTCCCAAGCATTGCCGTGCATGTCGTAGAGTCCGAATGCGTTCGGGGCGAAACTGCCGACCGGAGCGGTGAATGCGTATCCGTCTTTGTGGGCCAAAGCAAATTGCTTCCACTGGGGCCAATTCTTTTCCGAATCCACATCAAAGGTATTTGCAACTTGAATAAGCAGTTCGGGGTCTTGGCCAACGTGGTATCGCGTTTGCGTTCCGGCGCGGCATGCATATTCCCATTCCGCTTCCGTTGGCAAACGATATTTTTTACCTTCACGCTGGCTTAGCCATTGGCACATTTGAACCGCATCATTCCAGGTCACGTTCAAAACCGGATGATCGCCCCCTTGCTTAAACCCTGTGTTTTGCCAGGAGTATTTGGGGTCACGCCCCTCAAAGGCATCGCCTCGCTTCGATTTTTTCGGATCGTATTCCGGGTTGTAGCCATAGCCGCCAGTCTGGTCCGAGATGGATTCCGGTACGGCGCCCGACAAGTCCAAATATTTCTTGAACTGACCGATCGTTACCTCATGTTGCCCCAAATAAAAAGCTCGAGTGATCTGTACTTTGTGAGCGGGTGATTCGTCTTTCAGAGAAGTGAGTCGCTCCCGGTCGTACTGAGGATAAGCCACTACCAACTGCTCAAGCGTATCGTTGTTCCCCATGATGAACTCGCCCGCTGGGATCAACACGAACTTCATCCCAATCGAATTCTCAATGGATATGATTTTCTCTTTGGGCTCGTCGGACCAAACGACCGAAAGAAGCACCATTGGAAGTAAGAGCAACGACAGAAGACGCTTGGTCATAGTGGATGGACTCCTCGAAATAGGCGACTACGGTTGGTTGATTTTGGAAATTGCCAAATCGAATTCAGATCCTCGGCTTACGACGATCGACTGAAGCTCACCCGAATAGGGGTGCCTGAAGTCAAGTCGCATCGAGGTCAACAGCATGCGAACCACTTCCGTCATCGAGGATACACGTTGATTGTAACTCATGTCTCCGTGTCGATGATCACCAATCACAGGGTGACCAACGGTTTTCAGGTGTCGACGAATCTGATGCGATCGGCCGGTCATCGGTTTTATTTCCAGGAGCGACAAACGAACTGCTTCGGAAGTCGGGCTTTCTGGAGGAATTTGATATCGGGCTAAGGTTTCGTATTCGGTCAACGCTTGCTGTGTCGGCCGATCGACAGGAATCCCTTGCTCGTAATCCTGTTCTTCGATGGTTTCCAAAGGGGTATCGATTCGACCTGAGTCGGGTGTATAGCCGCAAACCAGAGCCTGATAGTATTTTGAGACTTGGCGATTCGTGAACAAATCGACCATTTTTGCGGCGGCTTTGCCGCTCAATCCAAACAAGATCAAGCCTGCGGTGGGTCGATCCAACCGATGGACCGGGTAGACTTGACGATGAAGTTGATCCCTCAATCGTTGTAGGAGAACCGGCTCGTGCGGCAGTGTTGCATTGCAGCGATGGGCGATCAATCCGGCTGGCTTGAAGACAGCCACGTAGTTAGGATCACGGTAGACGATTTGTAGAGGCTGACTCAGCGTCTGTTCGATGAAATCATCCGTTTCGATAAAGCCTACGGTCACTTGATCTTTACTTTTTTTCCGGATTTCTTTTCAAAACTGGCAATGACTTTGGCTCGATCGGTGAGCTCTTTTTCTCGGGCCAAACAAGCAAGTTCCCACGCCATCTTCTTTCCGTAGCGTTTCCATGCAAAGCTCAATTTTTGTCGGGTGCCATTCTCTGTAACCCAGGAAGCACAGTAGCCAAAGGACTCAGCATTGACCCAGCGTGCGTCGACGTTTCGAACAAGGTGAACACCGACTTTGCCGGACGAGTTTCGCGATGTTTTTTGGTTTCGGGTGGTTTTGATGGGTGCCGCGGAGGCCGCCCACTCGGCATAGCAGGCTTTTGCGGCCTTGAGAGATTTGGCTTTCCCGCCAAGAGTGCGATCGTTAAAGAATTGTTGTTTTCGGACACCTGAGCGTGTGATGCGAACCATCCAGCCTAGGGTCGATACCCCCTCGTATTCGATTCGCGTGATACCTTTCAATGCTTTGGTCATAGGATGCTCATAAATAGTGATTGCAAAAACATGTGTTTCTCGGGCACCATCAGCTTAACCATTGGCCCCAACGAAATCAAATGGCTGCACCTGTGGAATGAATTCCTTCTAGCGCGGCTCGTTTCTTGGCGACAAACGTCAAGTGGTGACTGAGGTGGTGATTGTACTTGTCGATCATTTCCGCCAGGGAAACCTTGCCACTTTCGGTATGGATTCCGGTCCGTTGGAAAGTTGAGTCGGGCAATGCTCTCAAGATCGTCGCCGTCATGATGCGATGTTTTTGAAATAAATCGCAGGCCAAAAAAGGGTTCAGATGGTTTGAGCCCGGTAAATTGCAAAATGCCGTTTCGTCGTAGCCACACAGCAATGGATTGTCCATGCAGGCGATGCGCTTCATTCGATCCGAACCGATCAAATCGCTATCGAGCATATGAATCGCGATTTGGTGGAGAGTCCAGGAACCGTCTGGTTGTTTTGCGTGCAACTGATCGATGCTCAAGCCCCCAAATGCTTTGACCAATTCCGCTCCACCGGCCGCGTACAATTCAATTTTACTTCGATCCATTTCCTCGTTCCTAACGCTTCAATTAATTCATTCCAAAATCGACACTTCTCGGCGATCACCGCCATGTAAGCCGCGTCGCACCATAAATCCCGTAGGTTTACCCTGCGGGAGTTTCGGTTTTTCACTACCTCAATGATCCTACTCGAACCTCGCTGGACACGAACCTGTATCATAATCATATCAAATGCCATGCCTTGCGCATGACCCACTCCACGAAATTCAAGACTGACGTATGTTCCGCAACATAACCTTACCGATCCTGGCCATCCTCTTTCTATCGACTATGGACGCGATCGCCAATTGCCAGCAGAATTCGGAAGTCAGCTCGGTCGCCCACAAAGAGGTTGGGTTGCCGTTGGTCCACTCGCAATTGGTAGTGCCTCAAACCAGTAGTCTTAAGGCGTCCTTTCCGGTGGTCGACGTTCATACGCATTTTTTTGTTAAAGGGAGACACGACGCTGAGCTTCTCGAACGCTACGTCGAGATGATGGACCGGAACAACATCGCCCTTTGCGTTTCCCTAGACGCTACCTTGTTCAAGCGATTGGACGAGCATTGCAACTTCTTGTGGTCGAAGTACCGGGATCGCTTTGTTGTCTTCGCCAATATCGACTTCCAGGGTGAGGGGGACGCGGATCGGCCGGCTAGCTGGAGTTGCAATCAACCCGATTTTGTTCGAAAGGTCGTCGAAAAACTAAAAGACCATCGCCGCGATGGCACGATTTCTGGCTTGAAGTTTTTCAAAGACTTTGGCCTACGCTATCGCAATGCGGACGGATCGCTCATCGCCATCGACGATCCTCGATGGGAGCCGATTTGGGCTGTTTGTGGCGAACTCGGCTTGCCCGTGATTATGCATACGGCCGACCCGGGCGCTTTTTTTGAGCCGATAACCCCATCCAATGAGCGCTTTTTCGAACTGACTGTTCATCCGAATTGGTCTTTTGCAGCTCCGGAGTTTCCCACTCGCAAGGAACTCCATGCGGCTCGCAATCGCGTGATTGCGAAACACGCCAAGACAGTTTTTATCGCCGCACACTTGGGAAATGACGGCGAAGATTTGGCGGAACTCGGCGGCTGGCTCGAGGATTATCCCAACCTCGTTGTCGAATTCGCTTCCCGAATCAATGAACTAGGCCGACAACCGTACACGGCGCGGCGTTTTTTTGAGAAGTTCCAGGACCGAATTCTATTTGGTACCGACGGCCCTTGGCCCGAAGCCAGACTTCGGATTTATTGGCGTTTTCTCGAATCCTGGGACGAATACTTTGATTACTCTGAGAAACAACCACCCCCGCAAGGTGATTGGCGAATCTATGGCCTTGGACTGGACCCGAGTATCCTCAGAAAGATCTACGGTGCCAACGCCGCCAGAATCATCCCTGGCGTCCACGAAAAGCTATTGAGGTTTCAGAACTCAAATACTCAGCGGTAGGTTGGCCAGAGTGTGCTATGATGGTCTTACTATCTGGTTGCGAGGCAGAGCCTCGCAACCCACTGTATTGCAGGCTCTGCTTGCCAAACCAATTCTTTACTTGGGAGGGTGAGGCTCCTGCCGAACCAATGCGACGCCAGCTCGGCAGGAGCCTCGCCCTCCCGTTGTTTTTCAAACGAGTAACATTACTTCACAAAGTCCCTTGAATGATTTCGGCTGAGAACTTAACAAAACAGTTCATTGTAAGAGGGGTTCCCCTGGTCGCTGTCAACCAACTTTCATTCCATGTATCCAGCGGAGAAGTCTATGGGTTGTTGGGACCCAACGGAGCAGGCAAAACGACAACGCTCCGAATGATCATGGGGCTTTTGGAGCCCGACAGTGGTTACGTGGAAATCGGCGGGTTGCGTTCCACCAGCAAATCGACGGATATCCGAAAACAGCTTGGTCTCATCTCGACCAATGACGGTGTCTATCCTTGGTTGACGGTTCGAGAGATGCTCATGTATTTCGCCGATCTCTACGCGGTCGACCAAGACGTGGCGCGTGAGCGTCTAAAAGAACTGGCAAGCCTATTGGATCTAAGCAATTTCATCGACCAGCGTTGCAGTACGCTTAGCACCGGCCAAAAACAACGGGTTACTTTGGCGAGAGGTCTCATGCATGATCCGCCTGTCATGTTGCTCGATGAGCCGACGCGCGGTTTGGATGTTGTTGGGAGCCAGGCCATTTTTCAGTTCATCGATCTGTTAAAGCAACGAGGAAAAGTGGTGCTCCTTTCCACACATCGACTCGATGAAGCGGAACGTGTTTGCGATCGCTTCGGACTATTGCATCGAGGAAATCTTCAGTTTGAAGGAACTCTCAGCGAACTGCGGCAAGCGACCGGCAAACAGCATCTCGTCGATATGTTTATTGCTTTCATCAATGCCCCACACGCTAACGAATTGTCGCCAGAGGCATGAACGAGTATTTGAGCAACGGCCGACTTTGGCGACTATGTCAAAAAGAACTGAGGGAAAGCCTGCGCGATCGCCGAACGCTTTTTACCTTGGTCTTGATGCCAATTCTCGTCTACCCGCTATTGAGCATGGCCCTCCAGCGGCTGGTGATCGGAGCCAATACGAAAACCAAGGCCGAAACGGAATTTGTCATCGGGGTTGAGAATGAAGAAACCGCCAACCAAGTCCGACAATTGCTTGAGGAGGCTGAGCAGGCCATCGCGAAAGGCTTTGTCTCTCCGATCTCGATAACGCGGACGGTCGAACCGAAGGCCACGGACCCAGCCAAGAGTCTTGGTGATCCGGAACAAAGTGAAGATTCGCGACCGGATGAACTCACGAAATTCAAAATCGTCATGTCGAATCAAGACTCGCTTGCGATGGCTTTGCGAGATGGACAAGTTGAATTGGTCGTCTCAAAACTGACGATACAGAGGACTCAGTTGGAGAAGGTTGTCGTAGCAGCCTACGAGATCCGGGCTGAGTTTCGACAAAATGATCTTCGGAGCGAAGCCGCCCTGGCTGGTTTTCGACGAGCGACACAGCTGGTCAATGATTTCCAGGCCGAACAAATTCGCAAGCGCGTAGATAGGAGACTTCCAGTGGCCATGACCTTCAGGGCGACCGGCATCGCGGAACGCACAGATCTTTCAGGCTCCATCGCTGGCGTTATCCCGCTCGTTTTGATCTTGATGACCATCACGGGCGCGGTCTACCCAGCCATCGATTTGACGGCCGGCGAGCGGGAACGAGGTACGATGGAAGCGTTAATCGCTACGCCCGCTCCGCGTTTCGCTTTGTTGCTTAGCAAATACGTGGCGGTCGTTACCGTTGCCGTTTTGACCGCTTTGGCAAACCTCTTCGCTACTTGGATGACGCTTTCGTTTGGTGGCTTGGGGCAAGCTCTCTTTGGCAAGAGTGGCTTTTCCATTTGGACACTCTTGCAAATACTGCCTCTGCTGGTGATCTTTGCCTCGTTTTTTAGTGCCATCCTGCTGGCTCTTTGTTCGTTCGCCCGCAGTTTCAAAGAGGCACAGGCGTATCTGATCCCTGTCATGCTTTTGTCCTTGGGACCTGGTCTAGTAACGCTGATGCCGAATGTGCAATTTACAACGCTACTCGGTATTGTTCCGCTCTTGAACATCCTGATGCTCTCTCGCGACATCATGACTGGCCAATCGTCGTTGGTTCCCGCATTCGCGGCAGTCTTTTCGACGATCATCTATGCGTGTGCCACCCTTGTCGTTGCTGCACGTCTATTTGGTGCAGAAGCTGCTACGTCCGGTTCGCAAGAGTCTTGGTCGGAATTGCTCGGTCGCCCCAAGAAACGGCAGATGCTGCCCGACCTGGGTGAGTTGGCAATTTACTTGGCGCTTTTATTCCCCGTTTTCTTCGTAGCGTCCAACCTTGGCGGCATGTTTGAATTGAAGGGAAGTTGGGCATTGTTCTTCAATGCCGTTATCTTGTTCTTATTGTTTCTGTTTCTACCACTGGCTTACGCTTGGTACCGCCGAGTCGATATTCGACATACTTTTCGACTTGGCGGCGGAGTCGGTATCGACGAGCCGCTCTTCAGGCGAGTGTTCCGTTGGGTAGGCTATGTTGCCGGAGTCGTGTGCCTGAGCGCTGGTTTATGGATGATTGCTTTTGAAGCCTATCTGCTCTTCGAGAGCTGGAGTCTGGCTGCTCAACTGAGCGACGAAGACAAGCAGCGATTAAAAACCGACTTCCTGGCTGTGCCGTTTTGGATCGTGTTGCTGACCGGCGCGGTGGCGCCCGCGATTGCGGAAGAATTCTTTTTCCGCGGATTTGTTTTGTCGGCGTTTCGATCGAAATTATCAGGTTTTCGCAGCGTTTTGTTTTCCTCGCTGCTTTTCGGCCTATTCCATGTGATGGCTGGAAGCGTGCTGAGTATCGAAAAATTCCTCCCAACGATTATTTTAGGAATAGCGATCGGATACGTGGCGATCCGAACGGGCTCTTTGTGGCCTGGCATTCTGCTGCATACCCTCCACAACGGGCTTTTATTTGGCATGTCCAGATTCACTGAGCAAGATCTAGCAAAGTGGTTTGGCGACGACACCAAACATATCCCGGCAATTTGGTTGTGTGGCGGAGGACTTGCTATTGTCATGGGGGTCGAGATTTTGTTTATTTCCAGCCAACAAAGACGAATTCATGAAGACTCTATTTAGACTATTGATTGTGGTTGGGATTTTGGGTGGGATCGGAACGGCGGCTTACTTTCCAATCAAGAATTATTTCGACGAACGCAATAAACCCAAGTGGCGAACACAGAGTGTCGCCAAGGGTGACATTGCACAGACCGTCAATTCGACCGGAAAAGTGCAACCCATTCACCGTGTGAGCGTTGGGGCTTCGGTTAGCGGTCCCATTAAAGAATTGCATGTCGACTACAACAGCCCAGTGGTCGAAGGTCAGCTATTGGCGCGTATCGATCCGCGAATTTACAAGTCTACGGTCGAACGTGACAAGGCGCAACTTTTGACCAGGCAGGCAGAAGTCGTTAGGGCCGAAGCCCTTCAACAACAAGCTGCCAATGACGAACGCCGGGGTGGTGATCTCAAGAAAGGCAATCGCGATTTCATCTCCGAAGCGGAACTGGATCAGTTTCGTTTTGTTCGCATGACGCGTGACGCTGAATTGCTGGTTTCCAAGGCCAACGTCGACCAGGCAAAGGCTCAGTTAGACAACTCGCTCACCAATCTTGCTTTCACCGATATTCTTTCTCCATGTGACGGCATCATCATTGAGAAAAAAATCGACATTGGTCAGACTTTGGCCTCCCAGTTCCAAACCCCTGAGATGTTTGTCGTCGCCCCGCAAATGGACCAACTGATGCACATTTATGCGTCGGTGGACGAAGCGGACATTGGAATGATTCGCAAAGCACAACTGGACGGCCAAGTCGTTCGGTTCACCGTCGACGCGTATCCCGAAGAGTTGTTCGATCAAGGCAAGATTGTTCAGGTACGTTTGAGCAGCACCGAAGAACAAAATGTGATCACGTATCCTGTTATCGTCGAAACTCCCAATCCTGACATGAAATTGCTACCTGGGATGACCGCCAATCTTTCTTTTCAAATAAAACAACGAGAAGGCATCATCAAGGTCCCCAACGCTGCTTTAAGGTTCTATCCAGCTCGCGAAAAGGTGCACCCAGATGACCGCAAGATCATTGACGGTGTGGATGAACAAAAGCAAATTGTGACTGATACCGCTAAACAAATGTCGGCCGATGAAAAAGCGGCGGCGACGCGAGCCCAAAACCTACGGCACGTTTGGGTGGCCGAAGGTAATTTTTTGAGAGGCAAACCGGTACGAACGGGCATATCCGACAACCGATTCACCGAATTGGTTGAAGGTGACTTGTCGGAGGACGACGAACTGGTGGTTGGGGAAAAGCCAAAGCAATAGCGGGTTAGAGGGACGGTCAATAGCCACCAAGTGTAGCTCGACACTCCGTGTCGAGAATCACGGCACGGAGTGCCGTGCTACACTGTCGCTGTGCTACACTGTCGACGATCACGGCACGGATAGGCTGTGAATTTATTGATTCGCCCCAAAGTAGCAGGCACACTCCGTGTGCCGTAGCCCCAAAAACCAAAGGTTTTTGACCTGCGGACGGCACATGGAATGTGCCTGCTACTATAAATTCACAGCCTAGGAGTACCATGCTACACTATTGGCCGGTCCAATGTTCAAAGGCTCTGCTAAAAACGTCGACTCCTCTCTCGAGTTGATCGAAACTGATCCACTCGTCGCTTCGATGCGCCTGTTGTATGTCACCCGGACCGCATATCAACATTCGCTTCAAGCGTTGTAGTATCCCTGCGTCGGTCGCGAAACAGACACTCCGTGATTCCTTTTCACCAACCAGAGTTAGCATTTCACGTATCCAACTCGAATCCTTTGGCACTTGCCACGGATCGACAGCCTCCTTCATTTCCATTTCTAATGCATGTTTGTCACACAAGCTCTTGATGGCTTCCAACAATGGTCCATGATCCACGTTGGGCATCGTCCGCAGAAAGATGTTTACTTGAGCTAGCGACGTCGTTACGTTGACCGCTTCGGGCTCGTTGATAATCGTCATGTTCCATGAAAGCGTGGCTGGATCGAAGTCACTGTTTCTGTACGTTGGGTTGGATTCACTTTCCTCTCGTATCGCTAAGAGTTCAGCCAACGCTGGTATCAATTGGTAGTTCGCATTGATCCCCGCATTCGTACTGGTGTGGGCGCTCTTGCCCCGTGCTCGAACGGACAATCGCTGGCCACCCTTGTGAGCATGGAAAACGCCCAACTGAGTGGGCTCTCCGACGATGCCCACCGTGTCGCCTTGGATCATTTCCTCAAAGGTTTTGGATTTTGCGTTGACGAGTTGCGCACCCATCATTCCAACTTCCTCGTCGCTGGTTACTACAAAGTAGAGAGGTCTTTTCTGAACGGACTTTTCGATCGTCCTTGCCGCTTGGAGAGCGCATGCCAATGACCCCTTCATGTCACAAGTCCCTCGCCCGTAAAGCCTAAGCCCCTGTTCCCTCGGTTCAAAAGGACCGCAGAAATCCACTGACCAATCTTCGGCTGGCACGACGTCGGTATGTGCCAAGTAAGCGACTCCACCAAGGCCCTCGCCTCGCTTGGCCACGAGACTCACTTTGTTCTGACCTTTGGTATCGACGTAGCTATGCCATTCGACTTCGAATTGCAAGCCTTCCAATTGATCGGCCACGAATTGGCTAACCGCTTCGTTGCTTACGTCACTAACCGATGGAAAAGTCACCAAATCCTTGGTTAATCGAAGTGTTTTCTCTAAATTACGCCCATTCATCGATTGGATCTTCTGTTGCTAAACTGTCCGGCTTACGCGGTTTAGAGTATTCTAATGGCGGCGTTCACTCGCTGTGATGGTCTTCCATTCGTTTTTTGTTGAAAGGTTAAGTGAATTCGATGCTCAATGATATGCGCCAGGTGATTTCTTTGATCCTCGGTGGTGGTCGCGGAACTCGACTTTTTCCTCTCACCAAAATTCGCGCCAAACCCGCCGTCCCTCTGGCTGGTAAGTACCGACTCATCGACATTCCTATCAGCAACTGCCTGCACAGTGGCATCAATCGTATTTACGTCGTTACCCAATTTTTGAGCGTTTCCCTTCACCAGCATATCCGCCAAACCTATCGTTTCGACAATTTCAACGGCGGCTTTGTGGAGCTCTTGGCCGCTCAGCAAACGATGGAGGGCGGGACCGAATGGTATGAGGGGACCGCCGACGCTGTTCGCAAGAACCTTCGCTATTTCGATCAGAACGATTGCAAGTACGTCCTCATATTGAGCGGAGATCAGCTCTATCACATGGACTACTCCCACATGCTTGAGACCCATATCAAAGCCGACGCGGATGTTACCATCGCCGCGATCCCAGTTCACCGTTCCGCAGCCCATGCTCTAGGTGTTATGCGTTGTGACGATACTGGTCGTGTCACCGGCTTTTTGGAGAAGGTAAAGACCGTGTATGTAATCAACATGGTTTCAACTAGCCCAGCTTGGATCGACGCCCGTGGAATACCATCCCAAGGCCGCGATTGTTTGGCCAGTATGGGCCTGTATATTTTCAATAAAGAACTCCTTTTCGACATTCTTAACAAGACCAACTACAGCGACTTCGGCAAAGAGGTCTTTCCTGCCGCCATCCGATCTCGCAAAGTCCAAGTGCACTTGTTCGATGACTATTGGGAGGACATTGGTACTATTCGCGCTTTTTACGATGCCAACTTGTCCCTCACTAAGAACAATCCGCCGTTCGATTTGTTCTCCGCGGATCGCCCCGTCTATTCTAGAGCCCGTTTTTTACCTCCCTCCGTCGTCGAGGGGGCTACCATTACCGCCTCATTACTGGCCGACGGGTGCCGTATCGGCAAGGGCACCAAAATCGAAAACAGCGTGATCGGCCTTCGATGTGTCATCGGTGAGGGTGTCACCATCAAAAACAGCATCATCATGGGTGCTGACTACATGGAAACCGAACAAGAACTGGCTGCGATCAAGGCCGAGGGGAGAGTCCCCGTGGGAATAGGCTCGGGAAGCCTCATAGATGGCGCCATACTCGACAAGAATTGCCGTGTGGGGCGACACGTCCAAGTCGTCAATCGTTTGACTGTGAGCGATTCTGATCACTATGAACCGTGCTACGTGCGAGACGGCATCCCCATCGTTACCAAAGATGCTACTTTGAACGACGGTTGGACCATGTCGTAACCTTCGCGTACTTCGTGGTGGGCGTGGCTTTGGGTGGGCGTGGCTTTGGGAGGGCGAGGCTCCTGCCGAGCTAGCGCCGCATTGGTTCGGCAGGAGCTTCACCCTCCCGAGTAATAACTTGATTGGGCAGAGTCAGTGTAAACATTTTTACTGGCTGGCCAAAACTGCGGCTCCCCTTATAAACTAAATAGAACTATATAGTTGTTGTTGTTGTAAAGGGAGACATTTTTCTGTTAGCTAACCGAATCAAAACGAGGAAAGGACAAGGAAAACGCAGAACGAACGGCAGAGAACCAAATGTGGAAAAACCGTTGCTGAGTAGAAACAAAGTGTCCATAAACATGTTCCAAAAGCTGGCAGTTGTGAACACGCAAAAAGACGATGTTGGTAACGTGGAAGATGAATAACTCGACTCGCAGGGAATTCGACAACTTATCCACCGCAAGCAGGGCCAGAACGATTGGAGCGGTCGCTTTCGACATGGATGGTTTAATGTTGAATACGGAAGATCTTTATGGGCAAGTTGGGCATCTGTTGATGCAGCGGCGAGGCAAAACGTATCGAGATGAGGTCAGGCATCAAATGATCGGTTTGCCAGCCCCGGAAGCGTTTGGAGTATTGATACGCGAAGAAGGGCTGTCCGAGTCCTGGCAAGATTTGCAGAGCGAAACAGATGACATCTTCGATACCATCTTGCCCACTCAGTTAGCCGTCATGCATGGTCTCATTGACTTGATGGACTACTTGGACGAAATTGGCTTGCCCCGTTGTGTGGCCACCAGCTCCACACAGAGTTTCGCCCAGAAAGCATTGGCGATGGTAGGAATGCTGGAGCGAGTTGACTTCGTCATTACGGCCGAAGATGTATCAAGAGGTAAACCCAATCCAGATATTTATTTAGCGGCGGCCAGCAGGATGTTGGTTCCGGTAGAGAATATGTTGGTTTTGGAAGATAGCCCGACGGGTACTCAAGCTGGGGTAAAGGCCATGGCCTATGTTGTCTCCGTCCCGAACGAACACACCAAGCATGGCAGCTTCGAAGGCTGCCAATGGATAGCCAACACGTTGCGGGACGAACGGATTTATAAGCTGTTGAAGGATGGCCCGAACTAGCCCGAGCTAGGGCGTGCGGCAGATTGAAATCTACCTGCCGAATCTTAAAGGGGGAGAGCGAGGCTCCAGCGGAGCTTGGATTTAGCTCGGCAGGAGCCTCGCCCTCCCGGTAAACGCATACCCGCCGCTAGCCTAGTTTACGGCTAGTTCGCCCGGTGCTTTGGTTTGACGACGTCGTTCATTTTCTCGCAGGAAAATTTTCCGCATGCGAATGACGTTGGGTGTAACCTCGACCAATTCATCGTCCTCGATGTACTCCAACGCCGCTTCCAAGAACAACTGGCGATGCGGCTTAAGAATAATATTCTCATCGCTGCCCGCAGCTCGCACGTTGGTGAGCTTCTTTTCTTTCGTTGGATTGACAACCAAGTCATTGTCGCGAGCGTTTTCGCCGACGATCATGCCTTCGTAAACGTCATCGCCGGGACCCACGAAGAGTTCGGCTCGATCCTGCAAAGCGAATAGCGTGTAAGGAATGGCTTTTCCAGGAACCATGGAGACCAAGACGCCGTTTTGGCGATGAGGCAGCTCGGCCTCAACTGGCTTGTAACCGGAAAAACGATGGTGGATGATGGCTGTTCCTTGCGTGGCATTGAGCATTTTGGTTCGTACCCCGATCAACCCACGGGCAGGAATCGAGAATCGGAGCAGAGTGTACTCGCCACGCGGGGTGAGTTCCTCAAGGATGCCGCGTCGATTGCCAACCATTTCCATGATCGGTCCCATCTTTTCGGTGGGAACTTCGATGTTCAACACTTCGTAGGGTTCTTGTAATTCACCATCGATGTTCTTAAGAACGACTCGAGGCTTGCCAACGCTCATCTCGAAACCCTCGCGTCGCATGGTTTCGATCAGAATCGATAGGTGCAGCACTCCCCGCCCGCAGACGGCAAAGGCTTCGCTGCCTTCAACAGGTCGAACTCGCAAGGCAACGTTGCGTTCGAGTTCCTTTTCCAATCGTGTTCGAAGCTGTCGCGTCGTCACGTATTTTCCATCTTTTCCAGCCAAAGGCGAAGTATTGATGCTGAAAATCATTTCCAACGTCGGTTCGTCGACTCGCAACCGCGGAAGCGGATTGACTTCGCCACGATTGCAAATGGTGTCTCCGATGTCGATATTCTCGATGCCTACGACGGCGACAATGTCACCAGCGGTAGCCCGATCGATATCGATGCGGCCGAGTTTGTCGAACACTTGCAGATTGGCGATTTGAGCGGGCGCAATTTTTCCTTCGTCCTTGGCTATATCAACCGATTGACCCTTAGTCATAGTGCCGGACTGAATTCGGCCGATCGCAATACGGCCAACATAATCGGACCAATCCAGATTGGTAACTAGAAGCTGTAGGGGTGCATCGGGTTCAACTTCTGGACCAGGGATTTTTTCCAGGAGCATATCCAGAAGTGGGGCCATGCTATCGCCACGCGAATTCCAATCGAGGGTCGCATACCCGTTTCGACCGGAAGCAAACAACACGTCGAAGTGATCCATGTAGTGTTCACCACCCAAATCGACGAGCAACATCAGGGCTTCTTCGACAACGGCGTCGCAGCGAGCATCAGGGCGATCGATTTTGTTGATGACGATGATCGGTTTGACACCTGCCTCGAGGGCCTTGGAAAGCACGAACCGCGTTTGCGGCATTGGCCCCTCGGCGGCATCCATCAGTACAAGGGCTCCATCGGCCATGCGAACAACGCGTTCGACTTCGCCACCGAAGTCGGCGTGGCCAGGGGTATCGATCAAATTGATTTTGACCCCTTTGTATTCGATGGCAATATTCTTGGAAAGAATCGTGATACCGCGCTCATTTTCCAAGTCGTTGCTATCGAGAATGCAACTGCCTTGGAGTTGCGATTCGCGATATTGACCGCTTTGTTTGAGCAAGCAGTCGACCATGGTAGTCTTGCCGTGGTCGACGTGAGCGATGATGACGATGTTTCGGATGTCGTTGCGACGCATTGGAATATTCAGTGGTAAAGGTGTTGCCGAAGTGAGAAAGCACTCGGCTGCAGATTAGGTTTCGTCACTAGCTCGGAAGCTGCCAACGAGTGTTGGGGTGTATTCGCAGAGTTCACTCGGCTGGAAGTAAAGCGCCATTTCGCGTGTAGCGGATTCTTCGCTATCGGAAGCATGCACTAGGTTCATTTGGCGCGAGCTAGAAAAATCGCCGCGAATCGTTCCAGGAGCAGCTTTGAGACCACTAGTTGCGCCAAGCATATCTCGAACCACCCGAATTGCTTCGAGACCCTCAAGTGCCAAAGCGACAATTGGGGATGACGTGATGAACGCTTCCAGATTGGGATAAAATGGTTTGGCAACGTGTTCGGCGTAATGCTGTTTTGACAGAGCCGGTGAGACTCGCAGCATTTTCATGGCGATAATATTCAGCCCTTTGTTTTCGAATCGGCCGATAATTTCGCCGATCAAACGACGTTCAACGCAATCTGGTTTGAGGAGTACAAGAGTCTTTTGCATGATTTACCTGGATGATGACACTTCGAATGGCTTGCTGCGCGACCCGCAACTTGCGTACGGCAATTCCTAGATGGTAATTCCGAAATGGTCCCAGGGTGGAGACTTGACAACAAGAACGAGACGGGCGACCGACAAGCTCAAATTCTCTCGATTTTTGCTTTTGTAGCTAGATCAAAAACGTTAATGTCGCAAAGAGCCGTTCGGCTCAGAACGAGGAATTGCCAGCAATTTGATTGACTTAACGAAGGTGCAATGGGATTGCCGGGAGCAAAAAGGGGGCGTGCCTAGAAGCAAAGCGAAACGAGTCGCTGCAAAGACAGGATTAGGGTGATTTAACGCCCCAATAATCTGCCTACGCGAACCGGCCCAAAATGCGATCGGTGAGGCGTGGGAAAAGTCGGCCTGCCCACACTAAGCATTTTCCGCCGAGACTTAATACCATTTCTCGCTTTGACCGTACCAGCGCCGAGATTGCGAGCTGCGCGACGCGTTCAGGCAACATACTACCGACCGATTTGCTTTTCTCATCGGCTTTGGTATCTACGAGCGCATCAAGGAACTCGCTGCTGGTTGTGCTAGGGCTCAACATGAGTACCTCGATCCCTTGCGCGGCCAGCTCCACTCGCAACGATTCCGCCCATCCTCGCATGGCGAATTTCGCAGCACAATACTCGCTTTTGTTGGGAACCGCCCGATGGGACAACACGGAACCGATGTTCAGAATGGCAGGCCTACGGCCTCGCTCCAACAGCGGCAGGCACAACCGGGTCAATTCCACTGGGGCAAAGAAATCAATCTCCATCACCCGCCTCAAGCGATCGCTTGAGGCATCGTCGAATCGACCGATGGCTCCCGCACCGGCGTTGTTGATCAAGACATCCAGTGCATTCCATTGCGAGGTCGCTTGCTGAATGATCTCTTGGCGATGCAGCGGGTTGGTCAAGTCCCCTTCTAACGTCGTGAGTACACCCGGCATCGACTTGCAAAGTTCCTGAAGCTCATTCAATCGGTCGACGCGTCGAGCGGTGGCAAGCACGTGTGCGCCACGCTGGCAAAGTTGAATGGCCAATGCGCGACCGATTCCGCTTGATGCGCCGGTCACAATGATCCGGGCATCGTTTAGATTCCGTCGAGCCATTTGCTATGCAACTTCGCCGATCGTGCCAGATGCAGTGCCGCCGGTGAGCGAGTCGCTGGCCGCATGTAGAGGTGCATCGTTTGGCAGTGGTGGCAGAAAGGTTGCATCATTGGGAATGTTCTTTTCTGCGGCGACCGGGATCTGGCCCGAAATGACTCGAATGTCGGCACCGTGCCCGGCCAATTTGCCTGCAGCACTAGTGGGCATACGACAGTGAACGAGAGCGTGGTCATCGTTGTATTGCTTGGACATAATTTCAGCCACGCTGGCCAACCAAGCGATGGTCTTTCCATCTTCCAACGGCAACCGAACTTCAAGTTCCACAAAATTCTTCGTAAGCGCATCGCTGACCGCCATGGCGAGTCTTTGGATGCCGAATCCGCTGTGAGCCGAGATCGGGATCGAGTTCGGGTAGCGATCTTGAATCGATTTAACTCGCTCGCTGGCACCTTCACAATCCACTTTATTGAGGACCAGGAGCGTTTCCTTTTCGTCAATGCCGATCTCGTGCAGCACTTTGTAGACAGACGAAATCTGTTGGAGCACAGCCGGATTGCTCGCATCCGCGACGTGCAGCAATAGGTCGGCATGTCGAGTCTCTTCGAGAGTCGCGCGAAAACTTGCGATGAGCCGGTGAGGCAAGTCGCGAATAAAACCGACGGTATCGCTCAGCAAAACTGGGCCCCAACCTGGCAACATCCACTTGCGAGTTCGCGTATCCAGCGTAGCAAAGAGTCGATCGACCGCTTCGACGTCCGCGTTAGTAAGTACATTCATCAACGTGCTTTTGCCGGCGTTGGTATAGCCAGCCAAGGAAACGCTGAACGTATCACCGCGCGATGCAACTTCACGGGCCTTGCGTTTTTCGACTTTTTCCAATTCGGCTTTTAAGTCTTGAACGCGTTTTTCAGCTAGGCGTCGGTCCACCTCCAATTGCTTTTCGCCCGGTCCACGCATACCGACACCCATCGATTGACGGGAAAGGTGCGTCCACATGCGTTTCAGTCGCGGTAATGAGTATTCAAGCTGTGCGAGTTCGACTGCCAAGCGAGCTTCGTGCGTCTGCGCTTTTGAGGCAAAGATATCAAGGATGAGTTCCGATCGGTCAATTACCTTGATATTCAAGGCTCTTTCGAGATTCCGAGTTTGAGACGGGTTGAGGTCGTTGTCGAAAAGCACGACATCCGCGTTCTGCATTTCGATGAGGCCTAGAAGTTCAGTTACTTTACCCTTGCCCAAATAAGTTGTTTGGTCTGGGTGTTCTCGTCGTTGGATAACACTGCCGACCACGGTTGTACCAGCGGTCGTTGCTAATCCTTTCAGTTCGTCAAATGGGTCCTCAGCCGCGACGTCCCTTGGCAAAATCAAACGGGCCAAAATACTTCGTTCGCTTGCCAAACCTTCCGAGCGATCATGCGTATGCAAAGGGATGCTTACTCCTGCAAATGTGGGTGTATTCGTGATTGACGTTGAATGTTCGCGCGAGCGGTAGATTGAATCTACCTACCGAGTCTTGATGTGGGAGAGCGAGGCTCCTGCCGAGCTTGTCTTTGGCTCGGCAGGAGCCTCGCCCCCCCGGTAAAAGCACACCCGCCACTCGCCTAGCACCTATTGCTAAGTATAGCGACCAAGGGAGCCATCGGGCATTAAAAATGTGGCTCTTAGTCGTGTGGAGAAGTGCGTTCGGAATCGAAAAGGATGAAAAAAGCAGAAATTCAGTCGAATTGTGGACTTTCCGTGTGTTTCGGAAGGCCCTCGAATCGGCACGACTGGCTTTTCACGCTAACTGGACACTGTCTAGGTCGATTGGTTCGTCAACTTCGCCTTGCAAGCTCGGAAATATTGATTTCCAATTCAGTCGGACCTTCCCAATTCATGTCGTCTACGGAGTTCGAGTATGCGTACGTCCTTCTTGCTAGTCAGCCTAGCTCTAGCCTGTTTTGTTTGTTCGTCCGGCTGTGAAGCTAAAAAATCCGCCACCAAAGGTAACACCGCCAATCAAAAAAACGGATCGGATGCTCATGCCGGACACGATCATAGTGCACCCGGACCAAATGGCGGTCACATCGAAGCCTTCGATGCGAACGGCCCTCACTTTGAATGGGCCCACGATGATGCCACGCACAAGCTCACTATCTTCTTGGAAGAGGCTGTCAGTGCAGGCGCCAAAGTAGAGTCGGTGAAAGTGGATGTCATTTCCGGTACCGAAACGAAATCGTTCGCTCTCGCAAAAGACGACAACGCCAAGATCGCTGGTTCGGTCTTCTCTATTGTAAGCGAAGAGCTAATGACTCTGATGGAAGCTAGCGGTGCCGACGCAAAGGGTGTTCAGTCCAAACTAATCGCGTCCATCGACGGTAAAGAGCAAACGGCATTGCTTAAGCATGACGAAGAACACGGACACAAGCACTAAGTGGAAGTCCAGATTATGGTCCAAGGTTTTCCCAAGTAACTCACCCTCCCTCGGGTAGGGTCGGTCGTGACACAGCCGACTAAAGTCAAAGGAGTACGCACATTCCATGTGCCGTACACCTAGAATTGCGGTAAATGCTGACGAGCGGACGGCACGACGGAGCGTGCCTGCTACTTTTGTCGGCTCTGTCGGTTGAAGGGCCGGGGTGGGTGACTAAACCGGTTTCAGTACAAACCTCCACAAGTGCGAACATCCACAACTAAATGGGTAATAATCGGTTGAAGATACTACTTGCAAACGATGACGGTATTCATGCGCCCGGCCTGCTCGCGATGCGAACGGCATTGGCACACTTGGGTGACGTCCTAGTGGTTGCGCCTGCCACCGAGCAAAGCGGGGTTGGGCATTCGATAACCTATTTATCACCTCTGACCTGCAAAGAGATCTTCGATGGCGATGCATTTCGCGGTTGGGCAGTGGACGGCTCGCCGGCTGACTGTGTCAAACTAGGCGTTGCGGAACTTGCTGGAGGTGAAGTCGACTTGATCGTCAGCGGGATCAATGGAGGCTTGAACGCAGGTATCAACGTGCTCTATTCCGGAACCGTAGCGGCTGCCATCGAAGGCGCATTCTTTCGAATACCAAGCATCGCCGTCTCGCTGGAGTTCGATCCGCACGCGGATTTTGAGGCGGCGGCAGAACTGGCCGTCGCCATCATTCGCCAAATCTTGACCCATTCAGGCAAGGATAGCGAACTGTACAACATCAATATTCCAACCGCGGCAACACGAGCCTTTCGCAGTGGCATGACGCCTGAGGTTCATTGTGTACCCATGGGTGTGGAACGCTATGGTGACCACTATATCAAACGTCAGGACCCCAAGGGTCGGAATTACTATTGGTCCACCAATGACCCGCCACCCAAGCCTACCGATCACGAAACCGACTTGAACGCACTCTTCGCCGGCTTCATTACGGTTACGCCCCTGCAATTTGATATGACAAAACAAGGACTGCTCGGGCGCATGACCGATTGGGGACTTACGTTGGGAAGCCGTTCGCAGCCATGAGCGATTCGGCTTCTATTCTTCAAGGTAAAAGTATCGTATTTGTAGGTAAGCTCGGGGCATTGCCACGCAAAGAAGCGATGCAGCTTGCTCGTGATCATGGTGGTAACCCTCTCGAGCGGCTCACGGGTGATGTAGATCTCGTCATCATCGGCGCGGAAGAACTTCCAGCCGAAGACATGTCTGCTTTGCTTAGTGAATCGATCAGGAAAGGGCTGCGTGAAGGTCGAACGACTCTCATTCACGAGCACGAACTGTGGCAGCTGTTGGGGGTTGTTGACGAATCGTCGAGCACGCAACTTTATACACCTGCCATGATGGCTGGTTTACTCAAGACACCCGTTCGCAATATTCGGCGATGGTATCGAATGGGCCTGCTCACCAGCACCAAAGTCGCGCATCGGTTGCCTTATTTCAGTTTCGTGCAAGTTCAAAATGCCCGGCAATTGGTCAATTGGATTGCACGCGGTGCCAACCCGACCGATATCAAACGACAGCTGACCGATTTTGCCCCATGGGTCGAGAATCGTTCGTTGATGGAATTGGATTTGGTCATTGATGGACGCCGCTTGCTCTTGCGGCATGACGATCAACTTCTCGGTGCGAATGGTCAACTGCACCTCGACTTTGATCGAACCGACTTGAACCATTCTGAAGAACCAGATGCGGACCGATCTCACCCTGCGGCCACTCTCCCGTTTCAGTCCATGGGGCTATCGAGTGCTGTTTCGACGGCAATGGATGAGGCTTATTCCGAGACCCATTCGAATGAGATAGCGAATTGGACACGCGACGAAATGCTGCAAGCGGTGGAAGAGTTCGAGGATGCAGGCAGACTGGAACAGTCCATTGGGTGGTACCGCATTATTCTCGCACGTTATGGGATGACGGCAGAAATATGTTTCCAGCTAGCCGAACTGCTGTATCGAACAGGCGATACTTCGGCAGCCCGCGAGCGATACTACAATGCGATCGAATTGGACGAGGATTTCCTTGAGGCGCGAGCCAATCTTGGCTGTGTGCTAGCGGAAACGGGCCAAACGATCCTTGCCATCGCGGCCTTTCAAGGTGCGCTTGCGCGAGACGACCGTTATCCCGACGTTCATTACCATTTAGCAAAGTGCCTCGATGAAGTTGCGGATGGTGAGCAAGCTGTTCGGCACTGGATCCGGTTCCTACAACTGTCTCCTCAAAGCCCTTGGGCAGACGAAGCGTTAGACCGACTCGGTCGCATGTAGTTGCCATTGTCGCCTTTCGCTTCGCGAAAGTGCGCCAAGGTAAGGCACTTTTGCGGAGCAAAAGGCGACAATGCTCACGCTTCTACTTGGTAAACTTCGGCTTGACCCCAGATGGGTTTGGCGAAAACGTCCACATGGCAAGACCGATCAAACAAACGGGTGCTAGCAAAAGCCAGATCCCCATCCCCAGCTTCTGGCCGTTAGCTTTCGATTCTATGGCTGTGTTAATTGGATTGGCTACTGACGGCTGGGCCAACGACGGCGGAGACGATGCTGCGACAGGAAACGGTGCGGGCGCTGGAAAAGGTGATGCTGGCATGCTGTTCGTATTCGGCAAGAACTCCCGTTGCGATGGAGCTTGGGTCCAACTCGGGCTGTTTGGGCTGCCGATGGGTGGGTTCTGGGTCGTGACGGGAAATGAGCCGGGTAAACTTCCAGTTACCGCCGAATCAGGCATTGCCTGCTGAATTTTCGGGAACTGAACGACACCAATTGCAGGCAAAATGAGGGCCAAGCAACTGGATGCGCAGATAAGGATCAAACCTGTAAATTTCATGAGATTGCGGGCGGCATTGGATTTGTTGATTTGAATGAGGACGTTTGGTGGGGGGAGCCTAGCAGAATTCGCACCCCAAAATCGACAGGAAACAACAGGGAAATTCGAACAACAGGGAAAAAGGGAACACTTCTCGCTGTTCACCACAATAATAAATAATGATTGCAAAGGTTTGCCCAAGCTAGCCCCAAAACTTGGAAGCCAACTCGCACCGGTTTGGGTGACCGGAGCGACTTCGGAGGACAGCCTTCCCTGCGAATTTTGTCGAAGCTTCAAGAATTTAAGCGTCCCCCACGAGGCCGATGCTAACCACATCGGCTAACCAACCTCAACCGGGGCCTTCGACGCTCTCGACCTCGGCAGAGGATATGCCAGCCCTTCGGGCTTGATGCAGGGAGAACAAACCTGTGCATTCATTCGCCTTTTGAGTGGTCATAGTTCGATGAAAAATCACCGGTTTCGCATCACCGTCTGGCGACGGTGGCTACCGGAAAAATCCAAAAAAACTGTTGCTGCGTTACGACGCCCGTGGTAACATGATCGTATTACAGTTGTAGTAACAGGAGTTTTCTAATGAGTGATCATCAAGAACTGCAAATCACGGATGCGGAGTGGGAGGTGATGCAGAGCGTTTGGGAAGCTGACGATCAAACGCCAGCAGAGATTATTGCTCGCGTGCAACCCTTGCGAGAACGAAGCCATCGGACGATTCGAACTCTCTTGGCTCGACTTGTCGATAAGGGGGCCGTTACCGTGCGAGTCGACGGATCGCAGTATCTCTATAGTGCAGCGGTTTCACGCGACGATTGCGTACGCGCAGCGGCTAAATCTTTTAGCCAACGTTTCTTCGCGGGAGATTTGAAATCCCTGTTGATGCACTTTGTGGAACGCGAATCTCTGTCGGAACAGGAAGCTAGCGAGCTGCGCGAACGACTCGACCAAATCACGCAGCCTCCTGCAAGTACCAAGCGGAAAAAGAAGGGTCGAGGGACCTAACTGCCTAACTCGCGTCGTGACTTATCAACATTCAATCTAAATATCGCATCGGGGTGTAACGATGGCATTCTTTTACGAATCAAACGAAGCATTGAGCCTGCTGTGGCGAGCGACTTGGCAGTCGGCTGTGTTGGCCTTGTTGGTAGCTGCAACGATATACCTGTCTCGCAATTGGCTAGCTGCCAAATGGCGAGTCTTATTGTGGATGCTCCCTTTGTGCCGAATGCTGGTCTTAGTCGTTCCTGCGAGTGGAATGAGCATGTTCAACGGCGTGAGTTGGTTAACAGAGTCTCAACCTGTTTCGCCAATGGCTTCTTCAAAAGAAAACGAATGGCCGCCCCATAAAGAACGGAACAGAACACCTTCGATTGCTGATTTGGGTGTACATGACAATCCGAAAAGCTTCGAACAAGGTGATTCGTTTGAAACGCCAGTCGTTACGGAGCCAGTAACTCGCGCGAATAAACAAGCCGATATTCGAGTCAGTGTTACAACAATTGCGATCACGATATGGTTGCTTGGTTGTGTGAATTTGGCAATTCGTTGGGGATGGGCAGCTTGGGCTTTGCGGCGAACACTTGCACAATGCGAACCACTTGAACAGGACATATGGGAACAATGGAAGCCCGCATCGCTATCCTCAAGTCGACTCCAAGCTTTGTTGCCTGTTCGTTGTGTGACCACTTTGCAAGATTTAGGGCCAGCGACCTGTGGATTTTTCCGGCCGACGATTCTACTTCCTCGACAACTCGTGAGCGACCTAACAACAGATCAACTTCGTGCCATTATTCTCCATGAATACCAACATATCCGCCGGTTCGACGTATTGCTGCTGACGTTGAGTCGCTGCGTGAAGGTGGTTCATTGGTTCAATCCGGTGGCTTACCTTGTTAGTAGAATTCTACGGCAGGAAATGGAACTAGCCGTGGATGCAGCGACGATCCAAGCGCTGCGGGTTTCTGAAAGGCAGGCTTATGGTTACCTGCTTCTGCAACTAGCGAGGCGGCCTACTAGTCAGTTTGGATTGGCGCAGATGGCGGATCGGCGATCGGATATGAAAGCTCGCATCAACGCGATATCAAATCCATTCCAAACTTCTCCAGCTCGCACTATTTTCGCTATCGGTCTCATCTGCACACTGCTAGCGGTTGGCTTCACGCAGGAGAAAGGAGCATCCTCGACATCGCAAACGAATACCGCATCGACAATGGCTAAGGTATCTGAAGCGAGAGCCAACTCGATCGCTGCCGAGATGGAGTCGCAATTAAAACATCTGCCGAAACTTTACGAGTCGGTTAGCAAATCGATCGTGCGAATTGAATCGCCAAACAACCAGAGCTCGACTGGTGTCATCGTCTCTTCGGACGGACACATCTTGAGTAGCGGTGTCAGTTTTTTCAATGATGACGGTCCCAATATCCTGCAAGTACATTTGAGCGATGGTCGCACTGCGACCGCCATGGCAACGGGTTGGTCGAGCGAGTGGCGAATCGCTGTAATAAAAATTCGCGAAGAGGGACCATGGCCGGCTATTGAACTTGGATCAACAAAAGAGATGAAAGCTGGAGAACCGTGTCTTGTCATGGGCTATTCGCATCGCGGAGATACGAAATTCGATTCGTCGCCAACCGTAAATTATGGCTTCGTCACTAGCAATGAGCCAACGCACTGGTTCACCATAACGTGTTTTCCGGGTTTTTTCGATGACTCGGTTGTCATTGGTATGGATGGCCGCCTACTTGGAGTTCACAACCACTTCGCGGGCGATCAGAGCTATATGACCTCCGTGGACATGTTTACTTCTAATCGCGATGACTTGTTTGCAGGAAAGCATCTTGACTGGGTTCGGTATCCGCCCCAACCCGGCTCCGATTTCCACACAGCGTCCGGGGATCACCCTGAGATGCTTGGGATTAGGATTACCGACGATGTGCTTGGCCCAGCCAAGCCGCCTGTGTCGATGGATGCTACTCAGTTGTCCGCAGTTAAAGAAATTGCGAAGAAAACGACTGTGCGATTGATATCGAAGGATCGCTTTGCATTCGACGGAGTTCATTTCCATAGATGGAGCGGTGTGATTGTATCGGAGGACGGCTACATTTTTACGTGCGAAAATTCACAGTTGCCAGGAGAACGCGTGACAGTCTGCTTATCGGACGGTCGTGATGCCGACGGCGTCGTGTTGGGAACGAATCCGATCTCCAATGTTGGTCTCATAAAAATAATCTCGCCAGGCACTTGGCCATTCGCAGAGATGGCTGATTCATCGACATTGAAACGGGGCAATCCGCTCGTTGTCGCAGGGTATCCGGATATTGATGAAACCACGCAAGAATTTTTGACGGAACGAACACCGGTCATCAGCTCTACTGCAGTAAGTCTACAGAGGATCTTATGTTGGGGTGGCGAATTAGATACGGAAGACTTCCAAGGAAACGGAGGATATTCCGGAGGAGGTATGTTCAATTACCAAGGTCGGTGCGTTGCGATACACAACTCTTTTACAAGCGGCGTCCGATCGGAACTCGCTAAGAAACAATGGGATGATTTAAGGAAAATTGACAGCATCGACACCGTGATCGGAATGCCGAACCCACTTCAAAAGCGATTCGTCGATCCTAGCAAGAGCGTTGCTCCTTCGGTTGTGGAGCTATTGGTGGAAGGCCAACCGGTTTGTTTCGGGATCGTTGTTGATGCAGATGGATGGATTCTCGCAAAGAGAAGTGCTCTCGGCGAAAACGTAAGTTGCCGACTCCCCGACCAGTCGGTTGTTGTCACCAAACGATTGGCCGAGTCGCAAGAGTATGACCTCGCCTTGCTAAAGATCGGCGTTGCCGGACTTACTGCGGCTGCGTTTTCCGAAAGGGAACCCCCTTCTATAACACAGTCGCTGTGTGCCGTGGGGCCGCGTCAAATACTCAAACCCGGAATCGTGTCCATCGAAACGCGCGCGGTCCCGCCTGAACCAGCCTGGAAAGGTGACTCCACCGAGGATACACAAGACGGAGTGAGGATTGTTCGTTTAGACGGCGGTTGGCGAAATAAGATCAACCTGAGTACCGAAGGAACAAAAATTAGGCGCGATGATGTCATCATCTCCATCAATGGTCACGCAACTTCGAACATTGCGGCATTGACGCAAGTCTTAGAATCACGGCTCGCGGATTATTGCACAGGTGATTTGGTTTCAGTTGCCCTTCGTCGAAAGGGAGAACTTATGAATGTGTTGACGCCATTGTCGCGCGCCACCGTAGCTGATTATTGGGCAGTGGACGAGTACGACACGCCGAGGCGTTCCGGTTTTGATGCAGTCTTCGACACCGATATCGAACTCCTTCTACATGAGGTCGGCTGTCCACTAATTGACGTTGACGGTCACATTCGCGGTATCGCTATCGCCAGTCGAGGCCGCAACGAAACACAACGAGGTCCAACGTCTGCTCTTCCGAGTCGTGTTGTTAGGCGGGTGATGGAGCAACTCATGGCTGAAGCAAAATCAAAGTAAAAGGTACTCGGCTCTCGGCGTCGTACTCCCTCAGGTCGAACCGTCCTGTGTCAGTCACTCACACTCTTTAGTTTCCGATTCACAGAAAAGTGCTCCGGAAACGCTACCCCAAGCCGAGGATTTCACTTCAACCGCCAACTCGCACCGGTTTGACACGCCGGAGCATCGGAGCTGACTCGAATTGCTCGCACCGATCTTGGGTGACGGGAGGGCGGGAGTTTTGAGAGCAGGGTGAGCGTTTTGCACCGCAGAGATCGGAAGACCGCAGAGAACTTTTTGAAGTGCAATTCTCCGCGGTCTTCCAATCTCTCGCGGTGCACGGTCATTCATG
>JANMLD010000436.1:0-1592 GCA_031372345.1 Pirellula sp. | reverse complement strand
GACCTCCGCCAAAGACCTTGCGAAAAAAGTTCTCACGCTCCTGCCGCCGGGCTCTAAGTCGATTGTTACCGATCACTTTGTGGTTTGTTACAACACCTCGGATGTCTACGCCCGCTGGAACTCGGATCTCTACGAAAAGTTATACAAAGGTTTTTATCGTTTTTGGAAAGAAAAGGGGGTCGAACTCAATGCTCCTCGATTCCCACTCGTGGCAGTCATCTTCGAGACAAAAGCGGACTACATTCAGTTCGCGGCCAACGAATTCTCCGGGGCACAGAATACCATCGGTTACTATCATCAATCGACCAATCGCTTGGCTTCCTACGATCTGACCGGTATCCAAGGCTTGATTCCGCCAAAAGCGCAAGTCATGCGTGCAGAACTCATCAATCAAATTGTCTCGCGACCTGAGGGGGAGAGATTGATTGCCACGATCATTCATGAAGTGTGCCATCAGATATCCTTTAACAGTGGATTGCAGGTTCGATTGGGGGACAACCCGCTGTGGTTGAGTGAAGGGCTCGCAACTTTTTTTGAGTCACCCGACTTAACAAGCCAAACTGGTTGGGCCGGCATCGGGAAACTGAATAAACACAACTACGTGAATCTCGCGAACTACCTACCTTCGCGATCCAATGAATCGCTCGAGCTCTTACTGATGGACGACAATCGTTTGCGAAATGGCGAAACGATGTCCTCAAGCTATGCGGAAGCCTGGGGGCTCACCTACTATCTTATCAAGAGCAAGTCCAAGGAGTTCGTGACGTACATGGACAAGATTCGCGAAAAGCCCCCCGGAAGTCGCTCAACTCCCAAGGAGCGAATCGAGCTCTTTCGGGCATGCTTCGGCAATGATCTCAGAAAAGTGGACAGAGACTTCATCCGCTTGATGCAAAACCAAAACCTCCGTTGATCTAGATGCATCGGCTGTCATTTGTCTCTGTCAACTTTCATCTGTCCACTGCCCAATGTCCACTGCCCACTGTCAACTGCCCACTGCCCACTGTTTAATGGAACCAATCAATCGCAAGCATCCCACGCACGAATTTTTGATGCGGGTTGCGGAGCTGTTGCATCGGCATGGAACACCCTCCCATCGGCTCGAACGAGTCATGACCAAAGTGGCTCGTACGCTTGGATACGAGTGCGTTGTTCTTTATACGCCGACCGCACTGGTGGCATCGATCGGCAGTGGCGATGAGGAACGGACTTACTTGCGACGCGTCGATTCGGGAACCATCGATGCGGACAAGCTGATTCGATTTGACGATATTCTCGAGCGGTTGGAAGCGGGTGAAATAGATGTTGCCGAATCGGCTAGGCGAATGGAGCAAGCCGCAGCGGCTGCACCGCCGTACTCATCGTCTTTTACGGCATTCATTTGTGGGCTTGCATGCGCATCGATCGCGATCTTTTTTGGTGGCGGTTGGCCTGAAGTCTGCTTTGCTGGGGCGATCGGGCTAGCGATCGCTGGCTTGGAGCTGCTGCAAAGCCGACTGGGCTGGGAACATGGCTTGATTTTTCCCGTGGCGGGATTCTTTGCCGCGATCTGTTCGTTGGCTGCAGCACGATGGATTTGCCCGATTGACGAT
>JANMLD010000201.1:0-64981 GCA_031372345.1 Pirellula sp. | reverse complement strand
CGATAAGAAAGAAGCAGCTCGACTCGCGGCTGAGATCAATGGCTTTCTATCGCTGAGGAACGAAAAGGACCTGCAAAAAGCGCACAAAAACTCGAACGAACTGCTGCTTTCGCTTCGGAAAAGTCAGAACTTGGAGGAGCGACTCGATAAGCTGGTTCGGCACAAGCGCGAGATCGAAGAAGATGCGGTCAGCATGGAAAGCGAAGAAGGCTTGCCGGTCGACCATGTGTTTCGATTGGCACCTCCGTTTATCCTCGGGTCCATCATGTTGGTTCTGGGCTTAGGCAAATTCTTTCATTGGCAATGGACCAATGCAACGCCCGTCAAAAACGTCACTCAATATGCGTTGAGCGTAACCGAGAAAGCGGTGAAAGCAGCCCAACAGATTGATGCCGAACGAACCGAGCAAACAACAGGTCTGTTGCTTTTCCTCTTGGGGACGGCTGTCTTAATAGGCACTTATTACTTCTGGAAACGGCTTGAAGCTGGCTCCAGTAGTGACCTACAAGACTGCGATTCTCAATTAGAGGCTCTCACGGCTCAAGTTCGGAAAACCGAAGCAGAACGGGAGGAGTTGCTCAAGCTGTTACCAGAACACAGTGGCTCACTGGAGCAACGCATTCGTGAAGCAGAGCACGAAGTTGCGCAATGCGAGAGTTATTTGCCGGTGTTTCATAATTTGCAAGCGGCTAGGCAGCGATACAAGACGGTGCGGCAGCACGGGATGGACGCGGCCAGCGGTCTCAAATCCGCTCGCAATCAATGGAAAAAGATGCTCGGTCAATTAGGTCTTGCAGATTCCCTATCTCCGAAAAACATTCGAGTGTTGGCAGAGGGTTTCGAGTCACTATTGCAGACTCGCCGCCGCTTGAAGGCACATGAGGACGAACTGGATCAACGCAAACTCGAATTGTCGACCGGACTTCAACGCATCGAAGCCCTATCGTTGCAATTGAAAGTTGCAGTCGATGACTCCAATCATGAGTACAAAGATCCAGCGGCCCGTTCGCTGCTCGAACGCGTCGAACAGTCACGTGATAATCCTCAGAGCAATTCCAACAAGAATTCGGATCGCGACAGGCGTGATTCGCGTGATCGATCCGATTCGCGTGACCGGGGTGACAAGCGGGAGCAGCGAAATCGAGACGACCAAGTTGCGTTACGAGCTGCTGCCGCGACGACATTACCCAAAGATGGTGTTACGGACGGACCGCTTCTCAAACTTCAAGAGTTGTCCAATACCCTGGCTCAACATCAGCAGTACATTACGCTTCGGCGTCAATTGCGGTCCGAGGACGAAGAATTGTCCAAGAAGCAAAAGTCCTTGCAGCGGCTGATGGATCGATGGATTCGCGCTCGACAGACGCACTTAGCGGACTTAGGAGTTGAAAACCAACAGCAACTCGAAGAGCAGCTTGCGCTCAAGCATCAGTTCTTGAAATTGAAGCAAGAGATCGCGGACTTGGACTCGCGGATCAGCGCGATCATCGGTGGTCATGTTCCCTACGAGTCGATATCGCGATTGTTGGAAAATGCACCGGCTGGCGAGCTGGAGAAACGTTGGGAAACGCTTGGTCAACGCGGTCAGCAGGCGGATGAACGGGTCTCGCAATTGCTGCAGCGACAAGGGGAGACCGCTCAAGAAATGAAGAGCTTGGCCGCCGATCGCCGATTGGCCGAAGTCAAGCTGGAACTGGCATGTCTTGAGAAGCAGTTGGCGGCTTGCGCAGAACATTGGCGGACCTTGGCTGCCACCACAAGCATGCTTGAAAAAGTATGCGAAGTCTACGAAACAGAACGTCAGCCGGAGACATTGCGTGAGGCATCCGCGTTCTTAAAGCAACTGACCGATGGCAAGTATGTGCGCGTTTGGACACCGCTTGGGAAGAACGCCTTGCGAATCGACAACGAAAAGAATCAGAGCTTGCCGCTCGAGGTCTTAAGTCGTGGGACACGTGAAGCTGTCTTTATCGCGCTGCGGTTGTCATTGGCAGCGGCCTATTCGCGACGCGGCGTGACTTTGCCGCTCGTTCTAGACGATGTGCTGGTCAATTTCGACTCGATTCGCGCGACCCATGCTGCCAAAGTACTCAGGGACTTTGCATCGCTTGGGCATCAAGTCATCATGTTTACCTGCCATGAGCATATCATGCGTATCTTCCACAACATTGACGTGCAAGTCCGGGTTTTGCCCGCTCAAGGCCAGACCGGTGATGCTCGCATCTATCAACCGCACGATGTCCCAGTACCTGCTGCGACTCCAAAAGTCGTTCGCCGAGCGCCTGAAGTCATAGTAGAAAAGCCTATCGTGGTCGCGCCGGTTGCTAAGGTGGTGCCGAAGTTGGTAGAGGGTGTTGCTCCGGTCGTCGAACATGTACCGCTGCCACCGATCGCAGCGCCTCCTGCCCGCTTGACCCCAGCAGCAACTTTGACCCCAGCCGCGCCGTTGATGCCAGCCGTGCCGTTGATGCCAGCAGTGATGGAAGCGATTGAGCTTCCACCACCGCCGAAGATGGATCGGATCGTCCGCAAACCGAGACGCCAGCCGATGCCCGAACCGATTGTCCGGGTGGAACGAGAACCTGTTGGTATCGATCGACTTTGGTACGACTACCAAGATGAACCGGTCGAGGAGACGGCACAGAGGCTTTGGAATGAGATCGATCAGATTGAGTTGCCTTTGGAAGGCGAACCGCACGATCTTTGGTGGAGCGCTGCCAAGGGAAATGTAGAATAGGACTTTAGCCGGATCGTGATTGTCCCGTTCTGGTAATCGTCCGGTTTAAGCACTTGTATTTGCTTGCAATTCCGGGAGGGCGAGGCTCCTGCCGAGCTATAGCGTCATGGCTCCGCAGGAGCGTCGCCCTCCCGACCAATGAATTTGCAGATTCCTAAACCGGACGATCTGTTTGGGAGGGTGATTCACTCCAGAAATCGAACCATGTCCACACCCAACACCGTATGGCAGTTTGCTACTGCCGCAACTATTCGTTTCGGTCGCGGTTGCTCAGCGATGCTGCCCGACGAGTTGCGACGATTGAATGTCGCTCGCCCGCTAATCGTTACAGACAAGACCATTGCCGGCTTGCCGCAGGTTGCCCAGTTACTGCACCGTCTGCGATTGTCCAGTAGCCAGGTTCTGGTGTTTGATGATTGTGTTCCCGAACCACCGATCGATACTGCTCAAGCGGCGATCGAGTCCGGGAGAGCCGCTGGTGTCGACGGTGTGGTCGCCATTGGTGGTGGAAGCAATTTGGACATCGGCAAGATTGTGGGCACCGTCCTACGTCATGGAGGAACGCCTCGCGACTATTTTGGCTTTGATGCGGTGCCAGGTCCTATTCTTCCGATGATCGCCATGCCAACCACGTCAGGGACAGGAAGCGAAGTCTCGCACGCGGCGGTTTTGACCGACACTGCGGCCCAAAACAAGGTTAGTACGCTCAGCCGATGGCTTCGTCCCGATGTTGCCATTGTTGACCCCGCGTTAACCGACTCTTGTCCACCCCTAGTAACGGCCCATAGCGGTGTCGACGCTTTGGTGCATGCAATCGAAGCGGTAACCAATCGGGACTTCAGCCAAATGACGGACGTTGACCCACAAGCCAGAGCATATGAAGGGAGCTATCCGTTGACGCGGTTACTAGGTGCCGAAGCGATTCGGCTAGTGGGACGTTTTCTGGTGCGAGCTTATCGGAAACCGGACGATTTGGAAGCGCGCGATGGCATGGCGCTGGCTGCGATGCTGGCAGGGATGGCCTTTTCCAATAGCGGAGTCGCCTTGGTGCACGCGTTAGAATACCCAATCGGTGGGCTTACGCATTGCAGTCATGGCGAGGGGAACGGTTTGCTTTTGCCGCACGTGATGAGGTTCAATTTGCCGGCATGTACCAATGCGATGGCGGATGTAGCGAATTGGCTTGGCTGTGCAACGCATGGATTGTCGCGTGTGGATGCGGCGGCATCAGCGATTGCGGCGGTCGTGGAGATGCAGCTTGCCCTTGAAATTAGGACGCGACTGAGCGACTTGGGACTTAAAAAAGAACAAATTCCGTTGGTGGCGCACAAAGCGTTTCAGATCAAGCGGCTGATGGACGTGAATCCGCGTCGGCCGACGGAACGCGATTTGGTTGAGATACTTGAGAAAGCGTATTAGAGTGGTACGGCGATCTCCACGCGGATCGGGAGGGAGAGGCTCCTGCCGAACCAGGGCGACGCTAGGCTCGGCAGGAGCCTCGCCCTCCCAGCCTGTTTGCAGACCGGCATGATTGCAGACCGGCATGTTTGCAGACCGGCATGTTTGCAGAATCTACCAGCGCGTTCTAAAAGCTGGGATGAATCCCAGCACTCCAAATAGAAAAAGGCATATTCAGCGAATATGCCTTTTCTATGATTTCTTCATCGATAACGCCAACGGCGACGATCGACTACTTGAGTTCAACAGTAGCACCGGCTTCGGTGAGTTCTGCTTTGACCTTTTCAGCGTCTTCTTTCGAAACGCCTTCTTTGATCTTGGCAGGAACTGCTTCAACCAGCTTCTTGGAGTCCATCAAAGATAGACCGGTCAAGTTCTTTACGACCTTGACTACGTCTAGCTTCTTCTCGCCGAAGGATGTCATGACAACATCGAATTCGGTTTGAACAACCGGTGCAGCGGGTGCAGCGTCAGCTGGTGCTGCCATCATCATTCCACCACCGGAAGCGGCTTCGATGCCGTGGACTTCCTTCAAATAGTCACTCAATTCCTTGGCTTGCTTGAGCGTCAGGCCGACGATCTTCTCGCCCAAGGTCTTGATTTCTTCCGCGAAAGCGGTTGCTGACTCGGACATAATCTTACCTATCCTCTTGTTGGGAAAAACAAACAACTAAAAACGACCGGCGAGAAAGTTTTTTAAACCCGGCTGTTCGACACGTAAATTTGGTACCGTCTATTCGGCAGTACCTGGCTCAGTAGATTCAGCGGCAACAGGTGCCACTTCCTCTAGGTTTTCGATCATCTTCTTGACTTGGCCAGCGATCTTGCGAGCTGGGCCAACCAGTTGTCCCGACAGGTTTGCACCGGGCGAGAGAATCTGACCAACCAACATGGAGATCTGTTCGGTGCGACTTGGCCACTTGCTAACCTTTTTGACTTGGTCGGCAGTGATCGCGTCACCGTCCATTACCCCACCCTTGATTTCTAGCTTCGGGAACTTGCCAGAATCCACCATCTTGGTCACCAAACGGACCAAGGAGACGAAATCCTCGCAGCCCCAAATCACAGCCATGCTTCCTGGCTGTTCGCCGAAAGCTGGACGCAAAGAAGTTCCTTCGGTAGCTCGCGCTGCCAAGGTTCTCTTAACGACCATGACCTTGACTCCGGTTTCCCGGAAGGCCTTTCGGATGTTGTAATTCTGTTCGCCGGTCATGCCAACAATGTTGGCAACGATGGCGTCATTGACCCCGTCCAATCGGCTGGCAATATCGCGCGAAACGAGTTTCTTGACTAGCTTGCTCATGGAAACCTTTCCTTACGCAGTAACGCGGATGCTGGGGGACATCGTCGCACAAATGGCGATCGATCTGATATACAAGCCCTTGACCGTATTCGGTTTGAGGGACTGCACATACGAAATAAACGAGGTTGTATTCTCGATCAACTTGGTCGCGTCGAAGCTCATCTTGCCAACGACGGCATGGATGTTCGCCCCCTTGTCGTTTCGAAATTCGACCTTACCGGCTTTGTACTCTTTGACCACGCGAGCCACGTCGGTGGTGACCGTCCCAGCACGAGGTGAAGGCATCAAACCGCGAGGGCCGAGTACCTTACCGAGCGGACCGACCATACCCATCATGTCGGGTGTTGCGATACAGACGTCGAAGTCCAAAAATCCGTCCTTGATCTTCTTGGACAGGTCTTCTGCACCTACAAAGTCCGCACCGGCTTCCTCAGCGATCTTGGCGTAGTCTCCTTTTGCGAAGACGATAACGCGTTGGATCTTGCCGATACCGTGTGGCAAAACAACCGAACCTCGAACAAGCTGATCGGCTTGTGAAGGATCGATCCCAAGTTTCATGTGAATTTCAACGGTCTGGTCAAATTTGCGACCAGAGAATTGCTTTAGTAATTCGACCGCTTGCTGCAGCGGCATCGGGACGATACCCGGTGCTTTGGCGAGCATGGCTTTCATTGCTTTCGTTGGCTTAACCATCGTAACGCTTGCTCCCCTCGATTAACCTATGACCTCGATACCCATACTGCGGGCGGTGCCCTCGATCATGCGACGAGCATGTTCGAGATCGCGAGCGTTCAAGTCAGCCATCTTTTTCTTGCAGATGTCTTCAACTTGAGCGGCGGTCACCTTGCCAACTTTTGTTTTGTGGGGCTCACTCGAACCGCTAGCAACGCCAGCAGCAATCTTGAGCAAAGCCGATGCAGGCGGGCTCTTGGTTACGAACTCGAAACTGCGGTCGGAATAGACGGTTACAACGACAGGGATTGGAGTGCCATTGAACTCCCGCGTCCTTTCGTTGAATTGGGAGACAAACTGCCCCAAATTGATACCGAATTTACCTAATGAAGTACCCACTGGAGGAGCAGGCGTCGCCTTGCCTCCGGGTACTTGAAATTTTGCTTGTCCTACGACTTGCTTGGCCATTGATAGTGAACCTTGTGTCCGCTTCTGTCACCGATACTGAATGTTGAGTTTCAATACTCTATTAAAACCCGATTACTTTAATTGTTGCTCCCCACACCACTCGCCAAACCCCGAACCGAAACGATTGGAAGTTCGAATCGTCGCGTTAGAGAGACTCGATTTGCCAGTGGTCCAATTCAACTGGAGTACTGCGACCGAAGATGCTAATGATCACGGTCACGCGCCCATTGGCTTCGTCGATTCTGTCGACCTCGCCCTCGAGACTCTGGAAGTTGCCTTCCTTCACTCGCACTTGATCGCCAGATCGGAATGGAATCGTGGTCTTGGGTACTTGCTCGTCATCAGCGTCGGGATAAGCCATTTTGATGATTCGCTCAACATCGGAGTCTGTCATCGGTGTGGGCTTGCCACCTGAACCGGTAAAATCACCTACTCCACTGGTCTCGCGGACCAGGAACCAAGTGTCATCATTGATGATCATTTTGATCACCAAGTAACCCGGATAGAGCTTGCGTTTTACGACACGGCGCTTACCGGCTCGTGTAAATTCCACCACGTCTTCTGTTGGGACGAGAATCTCGCCAAACAGCGACCCCAGATTGGACAAGCGGATTCGCTTTTCCAAAGCAGCGCGAATGGTATCTTCGCGGTTGAACTGAACCTTCAAAATGTACCAACGCATATCGCCAGCGTCGGCCGATTCAGTTTCTGATTGTGTGGAAATGTTCACTCGAAAACCTAGCGCCAGTCTTAACGAACAACCAAACCAGACGGGGAATCACCATGCTTACGCACAGCAGAAGTCGTCTGCAGGCCATTCTCCTGGCTTGTTGGGGAGGCCAGCCATTCGCTGACAACCCAGCCAAAAAAATTAACTAACTCCAATGCCATCGAAAATCGCTTGCCAGACTAAATCGTAAGCAAACAACAACAATGCCAGAAAAGCCATCGTGAATATAACGACCATCGAAGCTCTGTAAAGCTCTGTTTTGGTCGGCCATGAAACCTTTGTCATTTCGGCCTCAACGCTGATCAGAAAATCAGCGAATTTAGGCCAATTTACCAAGCGAAAGGCGAACCACATGCCTAGCGCCACCAGCAACGCAGGGAAAACATAGCGTCCCTGTAAAAGCAATTGCTTCGTCGATGGCGACCAGTCGCTGTAGCTGTAGGAACCCAGCGTCTCAAACAATTGCCAGCCGCCTAGCCACATTGTTAGCCAGAGCGCTAAACAGGTGACCTGGCGAACGATGCGTCCCTGCCGAGCCTTGTAAAGCGATCCGGCAAACAGCTCACTAATCAGTGAGCGGCGAGATGCTGAATCTTCGGATACAGTTGCCATGCTTTTTCTGTGGGTGGTGAAAACGAAAATAACTCAACAGGAGCGGAGGGAATCGAACCCGCAACCCCCGGTTTTGGAAACCGGTGCTCTGCCAATTGAGATACGCTCCTAACAACCTTGGCCGCTACTACTGGGGAGGGCGAGGCTCCTGCCGAGCCAAAACCAGCTCGACAAAAGATCCGCTCAGCAGGAGCTTCGCCCTCCCTTTCAAGTTCTTTCTTAAAAAGAACCTAATTCAACAAACTACTCGACAATCTTGGTCACAACGCCGGATCCAACCGTCTTGCCACCTTCTCGGATAGCAAAGCGAACACCGGCATCAATGGCGACGGTCTTCTGCAGTTCGACGGTCAGCTTGACGTTGTCGCCAGGCATGCACATTTCTGCATCGACCAAGTTAGCAGTGCCGGTCACGTCCGTTGTTCTGAAGTAGAACTGAGGTCGGTAACCCGAGAAGAAAGGTGTGTGTCGTCCGCCTTCGTCTTTGCTCAAGCAATAAACTTCGGCTTCGAACTTCTTGTGTGGGGTGATCGAGTTTGGCTTAGCCAATACTTGGCCGCGCTCGATGTCTTCACGTCGAACACCACGGAGGAGGCAGCCAACGTTGTCGCCAGCTCGGCCTTCCTTCATTTCTCGACGGAACTGTTCGACACCGGTTACGGTTGTCTTCTTCTTTTCGTCCATCAAGCCGATGATTTCCACTTCTTCGCCGACCTTGATCATACCGCGTTCGATACGGCCGGTTGCCACGGTTCCGCGACCTTCGATCGAGAAGACGTCTTCGACAGCCATCAAGAACGGCTTGTCTTCTTCGCGAGCGGGTTGTGGGATGAACGCATCAATGGCCGCGATCAAGTCGCTGATGCACTTGCTGGCGGCCGGGTCCGCAGGCTTATCGTAAGCAAGCTTGGCGTTGCCGCGAACGATTGGAGTTTCTTCGCCAGGAAAGCCGTACTTGGTGAGAAGTTCGCGAATTTCAAGCTCAACCAATTCGAGCAACTCTTCGTCGTCGACCAGATCGCACTTGTTGAGGAAAACGAGCACAGCAGGCACGCCAACCTGGCGAGCGAGCAAGACGTGTTCCTTGGTCTGTGGCATCGGTCCGTCAGCAGCGCTAACAACCAAAATCGCGCCGTCCATCTGTGCGGCACCGGTGATCATGTTCTTAATAAAGTCAGCGTGACCTGGGCAGTCGATGTGAGCATAATGTCGGGTTTCCGACTCATACTCAACGTGCGAAGCGGCGATGGTCACCGTCTTAGTAGCGTCACGAACTGTACCGCCCTTTGCAATATCGGCATAGGACTTTGGCTTTGCCAATCCCTTTGCAGCTTGTACTGCCAGCAGAGCACCTGTTGTGGTGGTCTTGCCGTGGTCAATGTGACCGATAGTGCCTACGTTGCAGTGGGGTTTTTTGCGTTCAAATACCTCTTTGGCCATTTTTGCTCACAACACCTAAACAAATAGAAAACTGGAAATTACGCCGTGAGGTTTTTGCCCACGAGCAAACAAAGGTTAAACCACGATCCCTCTTACGCCACATCACCGCCAACGATCCATGTCGACTGTTTTGTTGTCGTCTTCGGAGCTCGCCCTCAAAGGACCGAGCTCACGACAGAGCTGCTGATGGGACTTGAACCCATGACCTCTTCCTTACCAAGGAAGTGCTCTACCACTGAGCTACAGCAGCTTGCGAGGGAGAGCGGGTGAAGGGAATCGAACCCTCGTATTCAGCTTGGAAGGCTGCTGCTCTACCATTGAGCTACACCCGCAATACCATCAATTCTAAACATTTGAAGTTGCGCGAATTAAAAATGGGAGGTGTAGGATTCGAACCTACGTAGGCGTAAGCCATCGGATTTACAGTCCGACCCCTTTAGCCACTCGGGCAACCTCCCTTGTAAAAAGCACAATTTCTGTTCAAAACCAAGAGCCGGCGAAGGGACTTGAACCCCCGACCAGCTGATTACAAATCAGCTGCTCTACCACTGAGCTACACCGGCAATTAATAGGAACACCTCTCAGGGCTAATTTTTCGCCTTTCAAGAGTCGCACTAGTGTACAGACGGTCGAAACGACTGCAAGACGACTTTTGAGCCCTTTGCCTACAGACCGCCCGCCAGACGGGTAGGTTCGCCTCCGTTTCCCCGACAACTCGACAAAGCTAGCTAATCGCGAGATACGCACTTTTGACTTCACCACATCGACTTTTCACAGCAAATTCATTGCGCGGGAGGGTGAGGCTCCTGCCGAACCACGGCGGCGCCAGCTCGGCAGGAGCCTCGCCCTCCCGTTGTTTTTCAATCGTGCATGCTTCGAAAAGATGTTTACTGCAATCCGCCCCTTAGAGATCATCACCTCGACTTTGCTCAGCGAATTCATTGTCCGGGAGGATGAGGCTCCTGCCGAACCACGGCGGCGCCAGCTCGGCAGGAGCCTCGTCCTCCCGTTGGTTTTCAATCGTGCAGACGTCGAAAAGATGTTTATCGGGATGGGGCTGCCTTTCGTGAAGGCCTCGAAGCTCACGCATTCGACTGCGTGCTCACTTGCGCGTTCAGCACACTCGCAACACTTAACAAAAGACTCTGAGGCGAGAAGGGTTTCTGAATAAAGTTTTCATGGCTCCGGGACATTTCGTCACGTGTATTAGAATTTTTGATGTAGCCTGACATCATCAAAACTCGAATTCCTGGCCTCAGTTTCCGAGCCAAATCAACAAGTTCTGGCCCCTGCAAACCAGGCATTACTACATCGGATAGCAGCAAATCGATCGTCTGCGAAAGGTCCTCCGCAATCCGCAACGCTTGTTTTCCGTCCGCTGCGGACAAAACTTGGTAACCACCACTCGATAAAATGGTGGATGCCAACTGGCGGACCGAATCATCATCTTCAACCAAGAGTATGGTCGCGGCCTTCACCGTGGGAATCAAGGGCTCCGAAGTCTTGTGTCCTGAATGGATGTGTCCCGAATCGATCTGAATTCCCGAGTGCGGTCTCTTTTCAACGACCAAGTTTCTCAATTGCGGGAGGTACACTTTGAATGTGGTGCCCTTGCCGAGCTCGGTCGATACATCGATGTGCCCACCCGTTCGTGTGACCACGCTATGCACGGTTGCTAGACCAATCCCCGTGCCGCTACCGACTGGTTTGGTCGTAAAAAAGGGTTCAAATATGCGTTCTCGCACTTCTTCGGTCATGCCGCAGCCTGTGTCCGACACGCTCAATTGCGCGTACCCTCCCGCTTGTACCGTTGGTTCGGTTAGCACAGTCACTTCGCCCACTTCAACATTCGAAGTCCGGATGGAAATCCTGCCCCCTCCGCTGATGGCGTCGCGTGCGTTGATGACGAGATTCATCACTATTTGAGAAATCTGACCCCGTTCCGCCCATACGCTGTACAAAGTGGGATCGAGCGACGTTTCGATCGTGACGTCGCTGCCTATCAAGCGTTTGAGCAACGCGACGTTTTCGAGGATCAAAGCGTTCAAGTCAAGGGTTTCTGGACTCAGGACTTGCCGTCGGCTAAACGCGAGCAACTGTCGCGTGAGATACGTTGCGTGAGCGCTGGCCGAACGGATTTCTTGCAGCAGTTCCCATGATGTATCGGACTTCGGAGTGCGGTGCATCAACAGGCTAGCGTATCCATCAATCACCGTAAGTAGGTTGTTGAAATCATGGGCGATGCCGCCGGCAAGTTGCCCGACCGCCTCCATCTTTTGTGTTTGACGGTGCATTTCTTCCTTGCTTCTTTGGCCGGTGACATCCATGGAAACGCCGACGAAATGGATGAGACAACCGGTTTCATCGCGAACCGGGGTGATCAGCATCGCGTTCCAAAATGGGGTGCCATCCTTGCGATAGTTAAGCAACTCAACCGTGCAGGAATGCACAGCATCGATCGCTTCACGCATGCGTGCTACCGCCCTTGGGTCCGTGTCCTTTCCTTGCAGAAATCGGCAATTGCGTCCGAGAATTTCGGCCGCTGGATAGCCTGTGATCCTTTCAAAGCCAGGGTTGACGTAAATAATCGGGCTATCGGGCTGATTCGGGTCTGTAATAACGATTCCCTGAGGGACTGCGTGTATCGCTTGATTTCGTAAGCGAAGTGCTTCTTCGACCAGCTTGGGCCGGGTGATGTCTATCAATGCGACTAAGCACTCATCGACCTCTGGCACAACAATCCCTTCGAGCCTGACAAACAGCGGTGACCGGTTTTCCAGTTCCAACTTCACTTCACAAACCTGTTTCGCTTCGGACGCGAAGACTTGCACAAGAAAGTCGGCAAAAGTCAACCTGTCTGTTGGGACCACGAACAGCGCGAAACGCCGTGCATGCAGTTTGTCGCGATCCAGACCCATTAACTTGGCGCCGGTGAGATTCACCAGCAAGATTTCTCCGTTTGCGTTGAAATTAAAGTAGCCAGCCGGTGCATACTCATACAGACTGGTGTAGCGTTCCAGAACCTTTTGACGCTCGTTTTGAGCATCGACCAGTTCTTCGTTTTGAATCTTGAGCTCGATCTGATGGACTTGCAGTTCGTGCATCAATCGACGTAGATCGGCTTCGTTTTGTGGTAGGGCCTCGAACGGATTCGCCTCCAAAACGGCAATGGCCTTGCGTCGCAACTCGATGGCTTCACTTCCTGGTTCGGAGCTCATTTTTTATTCCTTAAATCACTTTGCCTTTGCTGGCATGGAGTTCGGCCTCGAGTTTTTTGACAACGGTCATGTCTGTGAATGTAATGACGATACCACTGATGCGATTGTCGAATGTGCGGTAGGGCATTAAACGCGTGGCAAACCATCGCCCATCCTGGGAAACGAGCGATTTGTCCAACGGAATTAGTGTTCTCAAGACTTCGCGAGCGTCGTTGGCTAAGTCGGGATAGAGAAGACCTATTGCCAAGTCCGTCACCGGTCGTCCGATATCACCGGGTATGAGTTTGATAATCTGATTGACATGTTCGGTGAAGCGACGGACTTTGAGCGAATTGTCCAAGAACACCGTCGCTATCTCGGTGCTGTTAAGCAAGTTTTTCATGTCATTGCTGGTGGCTGAGAGCTCGTCTAACTTTGCCTGCAACTCAGCGTTGACCGTCTGTAGTTCCTCGTTGAGGGACTGCATTTCTTCTTTCGATGTCGTCAATTCCTCGTTGGTGGATTGCAACTCTTCGTTGGTAGACTGATGCTCCTCGTTCAGGGACTTGAGTTCCTCCTGCGAGGTAAGCATGTCGTCTCTGGTCCTGTGGAGTTCTTCTCGCGATCGTACCAGTTGCAACTCCAATTCCTGTATCTTGTCGTTTGAGATCGTCGTTTTGCCAGCACGACTCTTTGGTGCATGGACCTGGCTGGCCACTTCGGAAAAGACGATCATGGTTAAGCCCTCCAACACGCCCGGTTCCGAAATGAATTGAACCGCGAGCTCGACCAAACTGCCCTCCGTATCGTCTGCGGTTTTCACACTGCGGACGACCACTGGGTCTTTTTGTTGTCGGGCTTGATGAAATGCGCTCGTTAATTCGTAAGCTAACCCACCGCGAGCCATAACGAAGATATTCCAATTGGCTTTGCCCGCGGCTGGTTCGAGGTAGCGGCCGGTTCGACCGCTAGTGAACAAAATATCCCCCTGGTCGTTTACGAGGGCCGCGGAGGGCGCATGGCGTTTCAAAAGCCATCTCTCGGCCTGCGATTGGAGACTATCGGAAGGCACCATGGCTACCTTGGCCTCGATCTGCTTGTCCATGGGATCCGAAACTCGTATTGATGGGAAATCCAACAAAGCCTTTCGACCTACAGATTTCTGACGAAGGAATATTCGTGATTTGCCGTTCATGGGATGAAATTCGTAGGTGAATCCTCCGATGCTTTCGGCGTTCCCCAACATGAGTAGTCCACCAGGCTTCAAACTGTACGCAAAGAGCGGAATCAACTTCCTCTGCAATTCGGCATCAAGGTAGATCAGCAAATTGCGGCAGCTCAAAAAATCCAGGTTGGTAAAAGGTGGGTCCATGATGAGATTCTGCGATGCGAAGATCACCATCTCTCGAATTTCTTTGGTGACGCGAAAACCGTTCGGTTCCTCCACAAAAAACCGCTTCAACCGCTCGGGCGAGACGTCCGCAGCGATATTGGCAGGAAAGAAACCCAAACGTGCCTTGCTCACCGTCTCCGCATCGAGATCGGTTGCGAAGATCTGCACCATTTTATCACCGGTCAGTTTGAGACTCTCCATGGTTTCCCTAAGTAGGATCGCGAGGGAATACGCTTCCTCACCCGTTGAGCAACCAGCCACCCATGCTCTCAGAACTGTGCTCGGCTGCCGATGGAAAAATAGTTTTGGCAATGCCTCGTGTTGCAACTGATCCCATATGGGCGGGTCACGAAAGAAGCTGGTAACACCTATTAGCAACTCCTTAAAAAGCAAATCGATCTCTTGAGGATTCTCACGTAAATATCGGACGTAGTCCTGGATTTGTGAGAGTTTATGAAGCCCCATGCGGCGCTCGACTCGGCGGTCGATCGTACTGCGTTTATAGTGTGAAAAGTCGTGACCGGTGTGACTCCGCAGCAGTACGATCACTTTCTCGATTTGGCTTTTCGCGATCGGTTCTTCCGGTTTTGTCAATTCTGTTTTGACGGAAAGCGAGGGGACGTGATTCAAGAAGTCCAGTATTTTCTTGGGGATCTCCGTCGCGGAAACGGTGATGTCCGACAAGCCTGCATGGATAGCGCTGCGAGGCATGCCATCGAACTTGGCGGAGGTGGGATCCTGCACCAATGTGAGCCCGCCATGTTCTTTGATGGCTCTGAGCCCGATCGTACCATCGGTACCCATGCCCGAGAGAACAACGCCCACACTGCGTTCCTGCTGGTCCTCCGCCAAAGCCCGCAAAAAGAAATCGATCGGAAATCTCAATCCGCGTGGTGCCGTTGGCTCCAATAAATGCAATACGCCATTCAAAATCGACATGTCCGCGTTGGGGGGGATGACATAGACGCAGTTGGCGAGAACTTGGGTCGCATCCTTGACCTGAACGACCTGCATGGATGTGGTGCGTTGCAAGAGTTCCGGCAGCATGCCGGTCAACGTCGGATCCAAGTGCTGGACGACGACAAATGCCATGCCGCTGCTATTAGGCACGCCTGTCAACAGTTGCCCGATGGCCTCCAAGCCACCGGCCGAAGCACCTATCCCGACAATTGCGAATCGAGGTTTCTCGGCGGGAGTTGACGTAACCTCCGTCGATCCAACGACGTTTTGGGCGATAACCAATTCAGCCGCCGTTTTCGATGCGGAAGCAGCTTTGGCGGGGGCCTTCTTTTTCATGGCTACGTTTGGTTAGACGATGGAAGCGTATTCGCATTCGTTAATGTAACAGATCTGACCTCATCTTGGTTGAGAACTTCCTTCAGGAGGAGGGAGGATGAGGCGCCACGAACCCTTCGACTTTTCCCAAGCAATTCATTGACCGGGAGGGTGAGGCTCCTGCCGAACCTCTGCGGCGCCAACTCGGCAGGAGCCTCGCTCTCCCATTTCCCATTTAGCACCTTTCACCACCAAACTCTATCGACCAATCAGCTTCATTACTCCTGCACGATTGCTTACACCAAGTTTTCGAAGAACGGATTTCTTGCGATAGTGAAACGTGCGAACGCTGATATCCAACGTTGCACCAACTTGCTTCGCAGTCTGCCCAAGAGCCATGAAACGCAAGATTATCGCTTCCTCAGCCGACAGCTTTTCCAAGATGCAATTTGGAATGATCTCGTCGTTTTGACTAAGATCCTGACTACCATGGATCGCTTGATAAATGGCGTTTCTGAGTTGGTTTTCAGAAGTCGGGAATTCGCATATTTCGACCGCTCCCATTTTGATCGCCTGAACGGCCGTTGCCACTTGCCATTGATCGCTGAATGCAATGACTTCCATGCGTTTTTGCCTAGCCCGAAGGGAGGCAATCGTGTTCAATTCTTCCTGTGGATTAGCGTTGACCTCAACTAAAATGCAGCCTTGAATGTCGTCTAACAATTCGAAATACTGTTGCTCATTCCGTATAGGGATCAGTTCCATGGGTTCGGACTGCAGCTCTCGGGAAATCATTTCCTGAGCTTCTATTCGTTGTGCGATTACGTAAACCTTGGGACGAGAATGAGCAGCTAACATAGGGTTCAATACGCAGGAGGCGAATCAAAAAATTCCAACCGATTAGTGGCAGTATCGGCCATCGGCTCACAACCGAAACAACGAGATTCACCGAATCGACCATTACCGTACTACGGGAATCCCTAATCAATGTTCTATGGCAACGCCCAATGCGCTAAAGGTCGCAATGTGGGTGGTTTGAATACAACAAAACTGTGGTTTTCCGCTATTTTGGAAGTTGTATTCGGCCACTTCGGTGTTGAGTTTTTCATGCGTTAAAAGTGGTGCCTGAAGTCATTCCACCCATTCTCGCTACGCATTCCACGAACCTTCAAAATTACTGAAGCATCGCTCAACCGCATTTCCGACTTCCCTCAAATCCTTGAGTGGTTTGAATACGCATTCTTGCGCACCAAACCTTGTGGCTTGCTGGACCGTCGCCATAGATGACATCCCGGTGAGGATGACGACCTGAATGCTCGCATCGCGTTGCTTGATTTCTTGAAGCAAGGTCATACCATCGATCTCGGGCATATTGATGTCCAAAATGACGACTCGAGGGGACCACTTAGCTATTGCGAGCCTAGCTTTGGAGGGGTCGTTTATGGAAACAACTTCGCTGCCCCGTATTTGGAGCGATTTTCCAACGATATCAAGAATCGCATCATCATCATCCACATGGAGGACAAGTTTCTTGATCTTGATTTCGGTCTCGTAGGCCGAACGGTTTTGATTTGGTGCTTCTAACGCGCTACTGACGTAGGGCAATCGGGCCAGTTCTGAATGAGACGTGTGGCAAATGCGACGGAAAGTGGTTTGAATGTCCAGTCCAGCATCGATTGGAAATGAACTGGATGTTCCGGAATAACAACGAATTAAGCGGTTGCAATTTTCGACATGAAGCACGTTAGACATGTGATCCCCTGTTTTCGATCGATTTGGAAAAGGTATTCGGTGCAGTAAGAGGGGGGCCAATCTGCTTGTCGTGTTAATGTGCGTCACCAAACCGAGCAAGGAATCAATTTCGAAGGTGGTTTAATCGCTTTTTTATTTTCAGGGGTGAATTTTCCGATACTGAGCCTGCACTAGTCCGGCTTCCTGCACTTCCGCCTACACAGTGTTCGGTTGCCCGCGTCTCGAAATGCTAGATTCGCTACGTCGGAGTTGAATCAATCATCTATTGTGGATTTCCGAAGTCGACCAACAATCTTGCTGGCCCTGATGGCTTCCGCATGTATGTGCTTGAGAGTATCGGACAACTCCGTATCGGTTGAAGCAGACTTCTCAAGTCCCCTTATCAACCCTCCGGCGAAATTGCTGATCGCGCCTAACGGTTGGTTGATCTCATGCGCAAGGCCCATCGCCAATTTTTGCACGGTTTCGATTCGATTGGAAAGATCATAAAAGGAAACGGCGGAACCCATATGAGCGCCGAATGAATCTCGCAGGATGGCGATACCAAGTCGCACGGGAATCGCCTTCAATTCGACATTGTACGGTTTAAATTGACAATCTCCCTGCCAAACCCCTCCCAAATGAAACTGTTGCAATACGTTCTGCTGATCGTTCGGAGAAAACAAGACCATATCAAGAATGGAATTGCCAAGTGCAATCGATTTTGGGAAACCTGTCAAATGTTCCGCAAATCGATTCCAGTAAGTAATTCTTCCGCGGGTATCCGTAGCGACGATCCCGTGATCGACAGCTTCTAGGAGCCGTATCTCCATCGTTTCAATGTTCCCGGAATTCATCCCTTCTTTTGGTTCGCTCATTTTCTTTCAAGGGGAACAGTTGTCAGCGTTTGCTCTGACACGTTCGTCCCTTTCTCCGCAATCTTGGCTAGAATTGAACAAAGACAAATTACATAACGCCTACAATTAGTCTTGCCAACTAAGGTCTGCAAGCGATGAGTTTCGCCATTGTGGATACCCGTACTGAATTGGCTGTTCCATTCCTCAGATTCCTCAAAATCCAGACAAAATCGTGAGTGAAAACGTAGTTGTATATGTCGTTGACGATGACGATGGGATGAGGGATTCGATGTCTTTTCTCTTGCGAAAAGCGGAAATTCCCTCGCAAGCTTATTCATCAGGTCGACAATTCTTGGATACCTGGGATGGATCCAACCCAGGATGTCTAGTCGTCGACTTTCAAATGCCGGAAATGTCTGGTTTGAAGTTGGTCCAACAAGTTCGAAGTCAATTTGGAATGGTACCATTCCTGTTGGTGACTGGGTATGGAACGGTGGCGATGGCCGTGGAGGCAATGAAAATGGGGGCAATCACCGTGATCGAAAAGCCATTTCATCACGACCTGTTTATCGACACCGTTCGGAAAATGATCGCATTGGAGTTAAATCGACTAGAACACGTGGGCCGACAGAGTCACGTTTCGGAACGGATGCAATTGCTGACCGTTCGAGAGCGCGAAATTGCGGAACTTGTGGTTGCAGGAAACCTTACAAAACAAATAGCCAAGCTGCTTGGCATAAGCACCAAGACGGTGGAAGTCCATCGGAGCCGCATCACCAAGAAACTTGGGGTGGAATCGGTGGCTCAACTCGTCAGGATGTTGGTGGAAGCGCAAGCGGGCCACGTAGAGCAGTAACCCTGTTCGTTACGTGTTCAGCACTCTAGCGACGGCATGTAGCAAGATTTTGGCTGGGGACGTGGTAGGAGCAGGAACAGGAGCCGGCGTCGCGTTTTTCCTTTCCATCCATTCTCGTAATGAATCCCACCAACTTTCGATGTTTGCGAAACAGCGATCCACCGCATCTCCGACATCGTTTATGTTTTTGAGTGGTTTGAAGACGCATTCTTGCGCTCCAAGGCCAGTCGCTTGCAGGACGGTGGCCATCGAAACCATGCCTGTAAGCATGACCACGTGAATGCCCATAACGCGTTGTTTGATGTCCCTGAGCAAAGTCAATCCATCCAAGCCGGGCATATCGATATCCAAGATAACGACTCGCGGGGAGTGTTCCGAAAGTGCATCGAGTGCAAGCCGTGGGTCGCTAATAGAAAGAACTTCATAGCCCCGCTTTTGCAGGGATTTTCGAACGAGATCGAGCATGGCTTGATCGTCATCAACATGAAGGATTAGCTTTTTCATTTTCATCTGCGATTCGGTTATCTATCCGTGATTTGAATTCGTTGGTCTACCGACGCATGGCGATGAGAATGGTCAACGGGCCGGATGGCGTTTGGAACTGGACCGTTTCGATTTCCACGTCCGGTTTGAAGGAAATCCTGTAGTCCTTGCCGCTTACTGTTGTGGGTAATCCCAACACAACACCAGGCAAGTCCAATCGGTCTTTAGCACCTCCACCGATCATGTTTGCGAGTTCTCCCACAAGATCGAGAACGTCGCTATTAATGGTCGTTGGCCGCTCGCCGATGAATGCTTCGGCCGAAGCAAATGCTACCTCTTTGTCCAAACTGACAACAAGGGTGCCTTCGATGGAGCCAGCTAAACCGATGACGCCTGTCACGTCGTGACCAGGTTGAAACTCATCATCTCTTTCGGAAGCTTCGACTTCGATTTCCCATCCAAGCATCGTCTTGAAAACGAAGGTGGTACTTGCGATGAAGTGCGGCAAATAGAGGCTTTGAGTTTCAAGCAGATTGGACATCGGCGCCTAATATCGTGGTTGGTTTAGATGGTTCAATCGCTCGGTGAATCCTGAGCGTTATTCGAAACACATTGATTAGAATTGATGACAGTCCAAGCCAAAAGCCTAGTCTCGTCACCAATGGGCGCCTAATCTACTTCGTTAGAAAGTTTGCAATAATTAATCCCTGAAGGCGTCATTTAGGTGTGGCGATTCAGTCCTTTTGCACACCTGCATTGTTCGTCCTACCGTGTATCCCCCCTTTAACGGTTGTTTGTTCAAAAACACCTTGTTTTTCTGTGGTTTACCGACATCGCATCCATGAATTTGTTTGCTATTCGGTGCTTTTCTGAATGCCCATGGCTTCACGCCGGGTGTTAGGCAAGCTGCAGATTGAGTATCCCAACCCGAAGCGTAAGAGCGTAAGCGAGGAACAATTTCGCAGGTCCCTCGCTTACGTATCGGGTTGTGATTGGTGGTTTTCACATTGCCGCTCGGCCTTATGCCCGTCTACTCGAGGGGAACCGCTGTCATCCGAAGGCATGTTGATAGAAGCGATTCAATCGTTGGAATCAATCGCGACATTTCTGGTCCCAAAGCAATATGGTGCTCAATCGCACTTGCAATAGGCGTGATTTCGTGAAAGCCGTAGCTGCCACATGTGCCCTTGAGCTGGTGTATCAGCGTGGTGAGCTGTTTCGAATCGTTTTCGGCAATTGATCGACGAATCGAGCGGACTCTCGTTGGAATATTCGACACGAACTCGGCAATGAGTTCGGTGTAGTCGGGGTCGGCGGTGAGCGTGGACCTGATCGGCGCTAACATATTAATTTCCTTTGTGGTTATGATGAGATTCGATAAGCCCTGAAGTTGCCCAAATTGAATGATCTGCGTATTGTCCCTCGCTTACGCTTCGGGTTGGGATACTCATTGCTTACGCTTCGGGTTGGGATGCTCATTGCTTATGCTTCGGGTTGGGATGCTCAAGCTGCAGTTCGCCTTAATGATTTTTCACGAAATTGGATTGACAGGTTTGCGCCATTGCATTTTTTCGTTCCGTCCAGTCTCGCAGCGCATCCCACCAACTTTCGATATTGGCAAAGCATCGATCTACTGCATTTCCTAAGTTACTTAAGCTATACAGCGGTTTGAATACGCATTCTTGCGCTCCAAGGCGCGTCGCTTGAAGAACCGTGGCCATCGACACCATCCCCGTTAGTACAACAACTTGAACGCTGGCATCGCGTTGTTTGATTTCCTTGAGCAAAGTCATACCGTCAATACCAGGCATATTGATGTCTAAAATAATGACCCGCGGAGACCATTTGGCAATTGCCTCACTCGCCTTGCTCGAGTCGTTTATAGAAAAAACTTCGTAGCCTCGAATTTGGAGCGATTTTCGAACGATGCCAAGAATCGCTGGATCATCATCCACATGCAGGACAAACTTTTTTATTTTCATACAAGTTTTGTTTGCTTCTGAGGGGTTCATCGTCTGATTTCGATGGCGATTTGGGCTCGAAAAAGTACGAAGGGAGATAGGCATCGAACCGTTTCGATATAGTGCGGAAGAAAAAAGCTGTGAGATTCAGCTTCAAGCACGTTCGACATGTGGCCCGCGTATCAATGATTGTTGATTGTTTTGAAATGGAAACTGAATCGGGCAGCAGAATGAGGGGGCCAAATCTCTACCTACCCATAGTTTGCATTATTAAACGGACACAGGACGCGATTTGTGAGTGTGGTTTGCCGTTTTCTAGCACCATGCACGGTTACGTTTCCCGAATTTTAGTCCTTTAGCGATTGAAAAATCGACAACTGCGAATACACCTTGCTTGGGTTAATTATCCAACTAAACTGGAGGGGATTGGGAGCACAGGAACTCCAGCTCACAGACCCCTTACTTTATTTGACACGAACCCATCATGAAAATGTCCCGTTTGTATTTGCTTTGCACCGCGGTTTTCGTTGGTGCAAACGCTTCGGTTCTAGTGGCTCAAGACAACGAAGCCACTGCAACTGCCGTGCGTACGCCTGCAGCCTCAGTCACGAAAATGGCACCTTTGACTGTCACGGTGGAATTGATGGGGGGCCAAAAAATTACCGGCACGTTGACCGAAGTCACGATGCTGCCCATTCGTACAGCCTTCGGCGAAGCGAGCGTTCCACTTTCCGAGGTTGCAGGTGTCAAGCTTGCAACGGCCGAAGATACGTCGACCACGATCATCATGAAGAATGGTGACTCCATCACGGGAGCAACCGATCTTAAGACCGTCTCCGTGGATACGGAGTGGGGAAGCGCTAAGATCAACGGCTCCAGCATCACATCCCTGCTCCTTTTGCCCGATCTGAAATGGAATGCCTCCATCGGACTCAGCGGCAAACGTTGGAGCCTTGTCGATGGAAAGAACTTGACGAGTGGACAGCCAGGGCAACCTGGAATTCTTCCATCAGGCGTGCCTTCGAACCGAGTTGTGCCATCCGGTACATCCCGAGTCATTTCGCCAAACTAGAAATCATTGACCGGGAGGGTGAGACGGTGAGGCGGTGAGGCTCCTGCCGAACCATTGCGACGCCAGCTCGGCAGGAGCCTCGCTCTCCCGTTGTTTTTCAAACGAATTGGCGTTGCAAAGATGTTTACAGGGGTGGCCTCGCCCTCCCACTAATTCTAATTCCGCCCTCCCGCTAATTCCGGTCGCGAAAACCAATCTGGGACAGTCGAATTAGGGGCCAGCAACGCGAGGATTTTGGGCGTTGCCGCACCGACGGATAAATTCGTCCCCATGCGGCGATTTGGCCCTTCGTTTCTAGGGGATTTATGGGAGACTTTCTTCAGTTGCATTTTGACCACTGAGCTCGGTTACCTCCCGTCCCCTGAACGGTGAGCCAAAGCGATTTCGAATGTTTTTGAAGAATAAAGACCTCCCCACTTCCAACTTGCTTGCCCCTTTGCCTGCCTGGGCTCGTGCCTTGGCTGGATTCCAGCTACTAGCGGTCTTTTGTTTTGTGGGTTGCGCACCGCAAGAACTGGCTTATCGATCCAATGTGCTTCACGTTGCCAGTCTTTCGCCTGAATTGTCCGATCAACAGATTGAGGAAACAGGCCGTACGGTCCAAAATCACGTCATCGATTTGTTTGGCACTCCCGATTCCCCCAAGTGGCCAAATGGTATCCCAGCGGCGGTCGACTTGGAAAAAGTTATGCGGGCGGCTGGTCCCGTCGGACGAAACGAATCCAAGGTAGAGCGTGGCCTCTATCGAAAACATTGCGTCCAATGCCATGGCACCACGGGAGACGGGATGGGGCCAGCCTCTGCCTTACTTGCTCCCTACCCTCGGGATTTTAGACGGGGTTCGTTTAAGTTCAAGTCGACCCCCATCGGCAAAAAACCAACGCACGCTGATTTGGTTCGGACCCTAGAAAACGGGCTGCCAGGTACTGCGATGCCGGCCTTTAAAACACTCAACCATTCAAAAGAGTTCGCTGAAGACGTCGATGCTCTAGCACACTATGTTAGGTTTCTCGCTATTCGTGGCGAAGTGGAACGTCGTCTCATCTCGGCCATCGTAAACGAAGAGATCGATAGCGAATTGCCTTTGAAAATCGCTTCCAAGGTGGCTGAGAACTGGGCATTTGCTGGCACTTACTCAGTAACACCTCCGGACTTTGGCACCGGCCTCACCTCAGAAAAACGGCTCGCCTCGATCGAGCGAGGGAAAACGGTTTTTTTGAGTGAACTGACCGCTTGTGCTAAGTGCCATGGCAAAGAGGGAGACGGAAAAGGTATATCGCAGGATTTTGATGATTGGACCAAGGATTGGACCATCCGCGCGGGCATTGATCCAACAAAAAAAGCAGAGTGGAAACGGATGAAGAAGTTTGGGATCCTCAAACCCGTCATCGATAGTCCGCGAAACCTAACCTACGGTGCATTTCGAGGTGGTCCGACGCGTGAGGACATCTACCTTCGGATTGTCCTCGGTATTGAGGGGAGTCCGATGCCTGCCATCGCTCGAAAAGAAAATGACAATCCAGGTATTTCAGAAGAGGGAATTCGAGACCTCGTAGAATATGTCTTTTCACTTTCCGATCTCAACTCAAAGGGCACGCTCGGAACGACGGGCGCAAGGGGGGACCATGCACAATCCAACTGATGCACTCTCGCCTTGGGTATTTCGCTGGGCAATGCTGGTGACCTTGCTCACCTTTCCATTGATTTGGTTAGGAGGACTAGTGACGACGCATGATGCTGGGATGGCGGTTCCTGATTGGCCGGGCACCTTCGGCTACAATCTTTTTCTTTATCCCATTTCGGCTTGGATCTATGGTCCGTTCGATCTTTTTGTCGAACATGGCCATCGATTGCTGGCCTCGATCGTCGGTCTATTTGCCATCGGCCTTTGTGTGGTGGCAACTCGAACCGAACGCCGGCGTTGGGTGGTAGGAACTTGCTACTTGTTTCTTGCCGCGATCATCTCGCAAGGTGTCCTGGGCGGGGCGCGAGTTCTTTTCGATGCGCGAACCCTAGCCATGATTCACGGATGTTCTGGGCCCCTCGTCTTCGCGCTTGGGAGTTTCATCGCGATGGCGACGTCCAATCGCTGGCATGCAGCCTTTCGAAAACGAGGCGGCAACGGCTTGGGACGCGTGGCTGTTCTACTACTCGTACTTTCGATAGCCCAATTGTTCGTTGGGGCACATTTACGACATTCGTTGCCAACGTGGAGCCCTGTGTTTTTCATGTCGCTGGTGCATACCCACCTCTTGATGGCGACACTTATCCTAATTGCGGTTTTGGGAGTATCGGTACTCGTTCGACTGCCATGGAATCGGCCCTTGCGTGAACTTCGAAGCCCATCCAACGCGCTGGTGATTATTGTCGCGATGCAAATTCTGCTGGGTTTGGCAACTTGGATTGCAAACTACGCAACCCCATGGGTTGAATTGACCCCTTGGCTGGCCAGGTACACCGTACAAGGTAAAGGGTTTTGGGAGTCGATGATCGTGACGGGCCACCAAGCCACCGGTTCATTGATGATCGTTTGTTCCCTTTGGATGGCTTGCCGAGCATATCGCCACAGTGCAATCGCCGAATCGGTGCAGCCGAGGGGTGTAGCGTCTGAGAAACTTGTCCAAAAGAACCGTCCGCTAGAAGCAGTTAGTGTAGGCGTTGAATGAGCACTTCGTTTCCCTCGTCCAATGCCGCCACTGTGGAGTCGCCAACCGTGCATACGATCAACGATCAAGTTGCAACGGTCGCATGGTGGACTGATTACATGGCCCTAACAAAACCGCGGATCATGCTCATGATTTTGTTGACGGTTGGAGTTGCCATGCTAGCGGCCAAACAAATCAACGGCACGGTCGTGCCGTGGACAGTTTGGCTCAACACGTTGATCGCGACCGGGATGATCGCTGGCAGCGCTAGCACTCTCAACCAGTGGTTCGAAAGAGATCGAGATGCGCTAATGCCTCGCACTCAAAAACGTCCATTGCCAAGCGGTCGCCTGACTGCGTTTGAAGCGGCAGCTTTCGGTTGGATTTTGTTCGTGGTGGGTAGCTTGTACCTTTGGCTCGGTGCGAACTTGGAAGCCATGTTATGCGGACTCGCGACTTGGACCATCTACTGCTGGGTCTATACGCCAATGAAAACGCTTTCGTGGTGGAACACGGCCGTAGGTACGCTGCCTGGAGCTTTGCCGGTGATGATTGGCTGGACCGCGGCCGGTGGATCGCTTTGGGACTTGGATGGCTGGGCGCTTACTGCCATCGTGGTTTTGTGGCAGTTTCCTCATTTCATGGCGATCGCATGGCTCTATCGTGATCAATACACCCAAGCGGGCTTTCGGATGTTGACCAAGGTGGAACCGACAGGAATCGCGGCGGGCTGGCACGCGATTGTTCCTGCTTGTTTATTGATCCCCCTTTCGATTGCCGTTTTGCATCCCGTTTCGACCACCACTTGGATTGTCGCAGTCTTGGGTGCCGTCGCATGTTTGGGACAAGCTGCTGCGTCGTTTCGCTTCTTGAACGACCGAAACAATCAAACAGCCAGAAAGCTTTTGCACAGTTCGCTAATCTACTTACCTGCGATCATGTTACTCGTTGTTGTGCGTTGGGGTATTCAGTGATAGCGATCCACGAGAATGGCAACTCTGCACTCTCCGTAAAGAATGTTACCCATCGCTACAAAGAGATAACGGCCGTCAACGGATTATCCATGGAAGTGCCGGCGGGGCAGATTTTCGGGATCCTTGGTCCGAATGGCAGCGGCAAGTCGACATTGTTTCGACTAATCTCAACCTTGACTCGAGTTCAGACTGGATCTATCGAAGTCCTCGGCTGGTGCACCCAAGCGAGCACATCCCTGGTTCGGCAGCAGCTCGGTGTGGTCTTCCAGTCACCTTCGCTGGATCGCAAACTGACGGTGTTGGAAAACATCCGTTGCCAAGCGGCCTTGTATGGCTTGTCCGGTGCGGATCGGGACAAACGCATCGATGAACTCGTGAGCGTGATGGGGCTAACGGACAAACTGAATATTCGAAGCGAGAAACTCTCTGGCGGACAAAAACGACGCGTGGAACTTGCCAAAGGTCTGCTACATCGGCCCAAGGTTTTGTTGCTAGACGAGCCAAGCACGGGCTTGGACCCGGCTGCTCGCCTTGATCTGTGGCAGGCGTTAACTCAACTGCGCGACAACCATGGCACGAGCATTATTCTCACGACCCATTTGCTAGATGAAGCCGACAAATGCGATTGCGTAGCCATCCTTAATGCCGGCGCGATGGTCGCTTGCGACCGACCCGAGAACCTGCGCTCCGAGACCGGGGAAGTCGTTGTTTGCATTTCAACGAATGATCCGGAAGCGGTTGCTCGCATCCTAAAGGACCGCTTAAGCATGGAGGCGACGATCTTAGATCAACAAGTGCGGATCACGGCTTCAACAGCCATGTCATCTCTCTCGTCCGTGATCGAAGAAACGAAAGCGTTGGCCTCGAGTGTAACCGTTGGTCGGCCAAGTCTCGAAGACGTGTTCATTGCCAAGACGGGTCACCAGTTTCATCGCTCATGAATTCCAAACTGCGCAAAGATCTGGCCGAAGTGCTTGCAACCGCTTGGCCGCTGATGTTGTCGACGGGGCTCTTTTCGTTGACCTTGTTCGTGGACCGCTTGCTTCTGTTTCGTTTCTCGGCTTCGAGCGCTGCGGCCGCGATGGGGGCGGGAACGATCCTTTGGACGATCAATTGTTTGCCGATGGGAGTTTGCGGATATACCAATACGTTCGTCGCTCAATACCTTTCCGCCAAACGTCCGACCCGAGCTTTGCAAGTCGTCTGGCAAGGGATCTTGTTGGCATTGTGTGTAGGACCGTTGCTCGCTTTGGTCGGTTTTTATGCCGAGACATTGTTCACTGCGATAGGACATTCCGAAAACCTGGCACGTCAAGAGGCTGAGTATTTTGTTTGGTTGATTCCTGGCACGTGGGCGACGATCATCGCATCCGCTTTGGTGGGCTTGTTCTCGGGAAGTGGCAGGTCGATGATTCTGCTTTACACGGACTTGGTCGTCACCGTCGTCAACGGAGTCCTGGACTATATCTTGATCTTTGGGGCCTTTGGGTTCCCAGTGCTAGGGGTTCGCGGTGCAGCTTTGGCTAGCAGCATCGCATTGATCTTGAAATTGGTCATTTTGGCGTGTGTTGCCAGAAAGGACTTTCAGCTCAGGAACAAAGTGGCTGGCGTCTACGTCGATCCAGAAACGCTTGGCTCGAACAAAGCTGGCCTGGCAGAGTTGCTCAAATGGGATTTACCATTGATGAAGCGACTGATTCACTTCGGTTGGCCCGCGGGGGTTTCCGTCGTGGCTGAAGCGGTTTGCTTTGCGTCCATCATGATGATCGTAGGTCGAATTGGCGAACGCGAAGCGGATGCAACGACGCTTGCCTTGGGTGTGAACTTGATCGCCTTCATTCCGTTGGTGGGATTGGGGACCGCCACCGGCGTGTTGGTCGCCAAGTACTTGGTGCGGGAACAAGTGGCGATAGCTAAACGTATGGTTTTTAGCGGGCTCTTGATTGGTATCGCGTATAGCATGATTTTCGTAGTGCTGTATGGTGGTTTTCCAGATTGGATCATTACGGTGTATGCGTTGGATACCGACCCGGAACGCTTTGACGCCATGAAACCGCTCCTCCGACCGCTTCTTTACTTCATTGCTGGGTATTGCGTGTTTGACGCGTTTCAGACCGTTTTCGTTGGAGCGTTGAAGGGGGCCGGAGACACACGTTTTGTGCTGGGTGGACATCTTTTCGCGGGGGCGACGACAGTCATTGGCGGAGTCTTGGTCAATCGATGGACTGGATTGGATGGGCTCTATTATTGGTGGTGGGTGATCGCCGTATGGGTCGTGATGCTGGCCGTTATTTTTACGTTGCGATATTTGCATGGTGGCTGGCAAAACAAGCGAGTGATAGAACCCGTCGTCGCGGACTGAAGCGGGTAGTCATTTTGTTCATGAATATTCAAGGATGGTGAACGTGGGACTTTGTGGGCACAGCCATGGCCTTGCCTTGCGCAGGACGATCTAAAAGCTCCGATGAATCGGAGCACTCCAAATTAGCCGCCGGTGGCTTGCCTTTGGTAGATAGCTTGGATCATCGATTCGGTGTCCTTGAACTTTTTCGAGCCAACCAAGGCTTGTTCGATCAGACGACGAGCATCGGCTTCGTTGTGACCCAGAACCAGCAACGCCTGAAATGTTTCGTCGACTACGCCTGGTTTTTGTACTTCGGCCCCAGGCAATTCGCGACGTACCAACAATGCAAACCGCGGCATCTTGCGACGGAGAGTAGCAATGATCTTTTCCGCAGTCGCAGGTCCGATGCCTGGCAAGGTTGAAAGTGCCTTGGCGTCCTGTTGTTCAATCATCACGGCGGTGTCTTGAACGGGACGCACCATAGCTCGCAAAGCTTTCTTCACACCGACACCATCAACGGAACAGAACAATTCGAAAAAATCGCGTTCAATGGTGGTAAGAAATCCGACCAGCTTTGGCATCAGTCGACCACCTTGGGCGGCATTCCCATCGATGTAGTGAATGGTGTGCAGCGAGATGCTTTTACCGAGTTCCGCTTGCAAATGTCGACGCGTGTACTCAGGTATGGCAACTTCATATTCGAACGGGGGAATATTCAACGTGGCGCAATCATCGGCGAGTGTCAGCAACTGTCCCGTGACTTTGGTAATCAAAGTGGTTTCCTAGATTTCTTGAGTAATTCAGCGATCGGGCCGGTCGCGAAATGGTGACACAAGGCAATCGCCAGTGCGTCTGCCACGTCGGGTGGATCCGGTACTTCTTTTAGCATCAACTGCTGTTGGATGGCTAGCTGCATTTGTGCCTTTGGAGCTCGACCGTTCCCGGTGAGAAGCGATTTTACTTTGGTTGGTGCATAGGAATGGACGGCCTTGCCGGAATTGGCAGCCGCTAGGCACAGCACTCCCCGGGCGTGCCCCATCAAGATTGCAGTCCTTGGCCGCTCGTAATGCGAATAGAGCTGCTCAATAGCAACCTCGTCGATCGGCAAACTCTCAAAAACTTCCATGATCCCGGCGTAGAGTTCTTTTAATCGGGTCGCCAATGGTTGATCACGACGGATCCGAATGACCCCCGCTTCGATGAGTTGAATTTTTGAGCCGCTACGAATGATTCCATAGCCGGTGATGGCTAAACCAGGGTCCAAGCCTAGGATGACACGACCTTTATTGGGGGACGGATCCGGCATCGTGCCCCGCATCCTTATTCGAAACGAGGCAAGCCGCGAACTCTGCATTGCGGATCAATAGATATGGCCCTGCCACCGCAGGAATATTCCACGTTACCCCATCCAGTACAGGCATTTGAGCAATCTCTCGCCCTTGTCCGGAAGGCGTTGCGGGAATGAGCACCACGCGGCCATCTTCCGTTGTCACTAGGATGTGACCGTTGACGATGATCGATTGCCCGTGACCGAAGCGTTTTCCTCTCCATACACGCGATCCATCCTTTGGATCGATGCACTCCAACACGCCATCGCTGAGCCCATACAAGTACCCTTGATAAGCGATGGCGCTGGTGAATTTGGTTTTTAAGTTACGGGTGCTCTCCCAGTTGGTGTCGACTTTCCAAGAAGCAGAGTCCGGTTCATTTTCGGAGTTGTGGCCGCTGCAGTTTAGCTCGATCATCTTGGAGCCCAGCGCGTAGCCTTTACCCAGTAGCAATCGCCGGTCATCCACGGCGACCGGTTGGGAGGAACAAGCGTCGCCATTGGATTTGCTCGGCCAGGGAGTTGACCACAAAACACTGCCCTTCTTTGGGTCATGGCCCGTAACCGACCCCTCGTTGACACCGACGATTTGTTGAACGCCGCATAGAGTCAACAACACCGGCGACGCGTAGGAGATTTGCTGATCTCCTCCGGTCCAGATTTCTTGGCCTGTCTCCAAGTCAAACGCGATGAGCGATTTCAGCGAAGGTGAATCTGCTTTGCCGCCAAAGGGAACCACCACGGAATTTTCAAACACGAGGGGCGAGCCGCTGCGTCCCCATAAGATCGCTTTTTCCGAGGTTTCTTGGTCGATGCCTGCAAGCTTCAATAGGTCTTGCTGCCAAAGGAGTGCTCCCGTTTCAAGTTCGACGCAAGAGACAATCCCTAATGCGGACTGCGCGATGACTTTGCCGCGGTGGATCGTTGGAGTTGACCTCGGCCCCAGGCCACCCAAGGGATGGGAGTGACGTCCAGGTGATTTGACTCTCCAGGCCACTTTGCCAGTCTTTAGTTCGAAGGCCGTCAGGCACTCCTGTTCATCTATTTGTTCCAAAGTAATCGCCAGCTCGCGACTGATGGCAAAGCCGGACCAGCCTGCTCCGATGGGTATCTTCCAAACGACTTTCGGTAACTGCTCATCCCACGCAACGGAGAACTCTTGGTTCTGAACGATTCCATTCCGATCCGGGCCCAAAAATTGAGTCGATTCGAAGGGGATGGGAGCAGACTCGCGAATCGGAACGGTTTGGCTGGCCGAGGAAGGGACGATATTGGAATTGGAGACTAGTCGTTTCAACCAAAGCCTCGTGCGGAAGATTGGAATCAACTCACCGGTAACACCTGTAAACTCAAAGAGCGACCAACCGATTGTGGCGATGGCCAGTGGAGCGGCAAGAAAAAAAGCTTTCCGTCTGGCACCGATGGCGAAATGATACCAAAGGGATACGTAAGCAACGAGGCACCCCAACATGACAGTGGCTGTTCCGCCCATATTCGCAAACTGGTGGTCTGTCTCAAACAGACACCACCTTACGACCGGCACCAATGCAAAAATCCCAAGGGAGACCCAAAGCAAGATAGGCAACCGCCTTGGTTGCCTACCAGAGTCCATTCGATTTTCAACTTGACTCATTTACTTTGCAATCAGTTTGTTGCTGGTCTTGAGCACTTCCACGTAATCGCGAGCAACGTTCAAGATCTCCTGATTGTAGTAAGTGGGATTGTAGATCTTGTTGCGTTCGGCTTTTGCGTCGATTAGCTCTTCCTCATCCTTGTCCGACTTGAGTTCTTTTCGTCGTGCCAGAAAATCGGATTCCTTCAACGAAATGGTCTTATCATCTTTTTGTTTGACATAAGCATCAATTTCCGCGAGGAGTTTCGCGAACTCAGGGTTGGTTGCGATCCGCTGATCGGCGCCTTGCTGTAGCATTATTTTCATAGCGCTGTCGACCATTCGGTAGTTTTTGTGAGGTCGCGCAGGGACTTTGTCAACCGGTAGCGGATAATCCAGGTCGCTTTCGGAGATATCCAGCTTGGCGGTGATCGATGGCAAAACCACGTCGGACGATACGCCTTCCAATTGAGTCGATCTACCGTCGGGCAAGTAAAATTGTTGGATTGTGAGTTTTAGGGCTCCGTAAGACTTCTTGGTGTTTGCACCAAACATGTATGGGGCGAGGTCCATCAATGTTTGCACGGTGCCTTTACCGTGAGTTTTGGGGTCACCGACGATAATACCTCGGCCGTAGTCCTGAATGGCACCTGCAAAAATTTCACTAGCGCTGGCGCTCATTTGGCTGATTTTAACGACCAGAGGTCCATCCCAAGCAACACCTCTCTCTTCGTCGTCGAGTGACTCGATTTTACCGTCGGGCGATTTGACTTGAACGACCGAGCCTTGATCGATAAACAGTCCAGTGGTGGAAACCGATTCAGGCAGTGAACCACCGCCGTTGCGGCTAAGGTCTAACACGACCGCGTCCACTTTGGATTCGCGGAAATTTTTGAGGATCACTTTCAAGTCTGCAGTCGTGCTTCGGAAATTCGCTTTGCCCGACTTGGCACCGTCCATATCCAAATAAAAACTTGGCAGGTTGATGTAACCAACTTTAAACGGAGAACCGTCCGCCTTGGTTCCGCTCTGGATAATTTCAGAACGAGCGGCAGAGTCTTCCAATTTGATCAGAGCCCGGGTGATTTCGTAAATTTGTACGTCACCGGTCGCTTTGGTTTTGACATGCAATTTGACTCTTGTCCCGGCTTCCCCGCGGATCATCTTGACGACGTCCTTGAGCTTCATATCCTGAGTCTCGACCGGTGAGGAGCCATCGTCTTGCGCAACAGCAACGATCTGATCGCCGATCTTGATTCGGCCATCCAAATCGGCGGCGCCGCCCGCGACGAGTGTCTCGACGACGGTTGTACCGTCATCTGGACGCAGGGTTGCTCCAATACCCTTAAGTTCGAGTTTGAGGTGAACTCCGAATTCCTCTTGTTCCTGCGGGGCCATGTAGGTCGTGTGCGGATCGAGAGCACTGGTCAGCGACGTCAGATAGAGTTCGAGCAGCTCATCGACATCCATTTGGGATTTTGCGTTGTAAACCATTCGATACTGCTTGTGAAGCGCTTCCTTGATCTCGGACTCCGTTTTTCCATCGGCGCGCCGCGATAGCATTTGCAGCTTGATGGTTTTCCGCCAACGATCGGTAATTTCGCTCAAGTCCTTGGAGTAACCAATTTCTTTTGCATCGGAGACGATGGTTTCGGCGATTGTAAAATCATGTTGCGCGTCAATCTGCTGATGAACGATTGGAATCACTTGTTCCAGGCGTTCCAGGTAGCGTTTGTAAGCGACGTACGCGAATTTGATATTGCTGACCTTGAGCAGGTCATCCAACTTGTATTCAAAGGGCTTAAACTCTTCGATGTCCGAGGCCAAAAAATAGGACTTCATCGGATCGATGTTCTTGAGGAAAATCTCGAAGCCATGAGCCGAGACTTCGTCGTCGAACTTGGGGTGCAGGATATGCGCTTGTTCGACGAGCATTCTGACTGTCCGAACAACGGATTTGGTGATCGCGGGCGGCTCGTCCACTTGCGAAACTCGCTGAATCTGATCGGCGGCAAGGCTGAATGGTATGGCGGGTGATGTCGCCAAGAGCGAAGTGGCTAGCAAACTCAAAAACAGTTTGCGACCGGTTCTATTTCGTACGCTTTGAATTCGCTTGCGCATAGTAATTTTCTTGCTAGGTATTGAATGTGAATGAACGAATGCGAACGGCAACCGCCCGATTTTGTGCGTGCATTTCAAAATCGAGAACGGAAATCCTTCCCAATCACCTTACTTTATCACAACACAATGGTAGGAAATCGGTGGTTGGAAGGCAACATGGATCTAAAACTACACAAAATGTCGTTTCTCCGGCCCCCTCCCCTGTGGTATTCGGCGCCCATATCTGGAGAATTCTAGTAGGTCGGTAAGCCGCTCTGGCCTTCCCGACCCTTTCGTCATCGTTTTCTAGAATTCCTAACCTGTTTTTCTTCGAACATGAGCGACCAGCGCAAACAAAAGCTGAAGTCGATCCTTTATGCGATCCGTGAGCTGGACGATTTTTCGTCGGACGGTGCAAAGCAGGTCTGTCGCGATGCAAACGCTTCCTATGTCACGAAAGTACTGAATCAACTTACACGTGACGGTTTGCTTAGTCGGGTGGAACGAGACAAACAGGAGTTCTTTCGCTGGGTTCGAAATGCCAACTGCACGCCGGAAAACTGGATTGATAGCCAAGTTTACGGCGACCAAATCAAACAATCACCTGAACAGGATAGGCCGCGCGAGCAACTGCTTCGAGACGGGGCTGCTAAACTCAACGATGCGCAGCTCATTGCCATCCTGATTCGTGTTGGAATTGTTGGCGAGTCCGCAATCCAAGCCGGACGGAAGCTTTCCAATCGTTTTCCTGAAGAACGTGTGGCGGCGTTGGCCGATGCCAGCTTGGCCGAACTGCGAAATATCAGCAAAACCATCCGGAAGGACAGTTACGCCCAAGTCATGGCGGGCATCGAGTTGGGCCGCCGAATTGCCTCGCTAAGGGACCAGCAACCGCAGGCGCCAGACCGCATTCGCGGTTCCGATGACGCGATCCGCTATTGCATGCGTGCCTTCAGCAGGCTGGCCATCGACGGAAAGCAGGAGGAATTTCACATCGTCACTTTGGACACGCAACACGGACCGATCAATTCCCATTTGATCACGGTCGGTACATTGGATGCGAGCCTTGTCCATCCTCGCGAAGTTTTCCGAGCTGCGATTCGCGACTCCGCTTCTGCTATCCTATTGGTGCACAATCACCCCTCAGGCGATCCCACTCCAAGTCGCGAAGACAAGGCCGTGACCGATCGCTTGGTCCAAGTGGGTGATCTCGTCGGCATTCGTGTCCTTGATCATATCATTGTTGCCAAAGAACGCGGTCGAAGCGTTATGGCCGAAAGGTAGTTCGCTATGTTTCGTAAGTTCGTTGTTTGCGCCCTCAGTCTCCATTGCTTGTCTGTTTTCTCATTGACATCGGCAAGGGCTCAGACCGCTCAGACCCCAAACGAGGGCAAGTCCGGAGCAGAGCCATTTGCCATGATCGTTAGCAACGGTCCTGATTGGATTGAACTCGGAAAAGAGGACTTTGTGCGGGCAAACTGCAACGAAGACACTTGGGTCTGGGATGGCCCAAGCGTCCATTGCACTGGCAAACCGGTTGGAGTCCTGCGTTCCGCAAAGAAATACAAGAATATTGAGTTTGTGGGCCAATGGCGCCATTTGTCCGAAGGGGGTAATTCAGGTTTCTTTCTTTGGACACCTGAGGAAGCGCTCACGGATTTGCCTCCCAACAGGCTGCCAAGTGCAGGCATCGAAGTCCAAGTCCTCGACCACGGCTATACGGAGAAATACGAAAAATCATCGGGCAAAAAAGCCGATTGGTTTACGACCAACGGCGATATTTTTCCGGTAGGCAAATCCAAGCTTAAGCCCTTTCCTCCCTTGTCTCCCAACGGGTCTAGGAGTTTTCCAAAATCCAACCACAGCCTCGGGACTCCAGCGTGGAATCATTACTACGTGCGGGCAATCAATGGCGAAGTGCGTCTTTGGGTCAACGGACATGAGGTATCTGGCGGTAATGACGCATCGCCGGCTGAAGGCTACCTTTGCCTTGAATCGGAGGGGGCACCGATCGATTTCAAGGGAATCAAAATTCGCGTTTTGCCTTAATGCAAGGCTGGACTGGTTCAGTCACCCGCCCCGGAACCCTTCGAGCCTGAAACCTTGCAATTATGGACCTGACTTTCCAAGATGGAGAAAACTTGAACGAACAGGTTTACATCGTTGGGCGTCTATCATTACCTTCTGGAGTTGAATCTCATGGCTTTCCTTTCTAACCCGATGACAGTTTTTTGGGGTGCCATCGTGATTATTTCTGTTGTGCCTACGCTCACCTACTATTGGCATAGGACACGCAAAGCAGAAATGGATGCCGATCTTAAAATGAAAATGCTGGAAATGGGGATGTCTGCATCCGATATCGAACGGGTGCTCAAAGCTGAGAGTCAAGAAACAGCAACTAGACGCGCATAAACAGGCTGACGCCGATTACACTTTGTTAATACATTATTTGGGAGGGTGAGGCTCCTGCCGAACCATGGCGGCGTCAACTCGGCAGGAGCCTCGCTCTCCCATATCGGTACCCCGTTTCTCAAATTGACCACTCGAAAGTCATTCGCATTGCGTGTACTAGAACTATTCGCCGGCATTGGCGGATTTTCGGCAGCCTTTCCAGCCGCGGAAATTGTAAACGCGATCGATATCGATCAGACCGCGCGCGACGTCTATCTTGCCAATTTCCAACACCCTTATTCTATCAAAGAGATCGCAAGCCTACCCTTCGATTTTTTTGCTCGATTTCAGGCGGACATGTGGTGGATGAGCCCACCCTGCACACCTTTCACTCAGAGGGGCGCTCTGCGTGACCTTGATGACCCTCGATCGGATGCGCTTAATCACTTGATCAAAGCCGTGGCTGCACTTCGGCCACCGCTGGTAAGTTTGGAAAATGTAGTCGGATTTGAAACGTCGCAAGCGTTTCAGACTTTGCATGAGCGATGGACCACGGTTGGTTATTTTATTCAGACTTGCGTTCTCTGCCCTTCGTCTCTGGGATGGCCGAATCGCAGGCCACGGGTCTATTGCATCGCGTCCTTGACGCGTCATCCGGCCATGGCATTGCCGACCGGCAAAGCAAAGCGGCTAAGTCAGTTCGTTGACCACAGTATTTCGCCTGAATCGCATCCGGCTCTTTGGCTTGGTAAGGAAACAGTCGATTGCTACTTGGGTGCGATGGATCGAGTTTCTGCTGCCAACGATTCGGCCGTAACTGCGTGCTTTGCAGCTTCCTACGGCAAAGCGATTGTGCGATCTGGTTCGTACTTGGAAACGGAAACGGGTTACCGGCGATTCTCCCCTCGCGAAGTGGCCCGACTGCTAGGCTTCAGCGATGACTTTAGGCTGCCCAACACACTATCGGTCCAACGGCAATGGCATCTGCTGGGCAACTCGTTGTCGTTGCCAGCCGTCCGTCATCTTTTGAATGGGTTCCTAGCCGAAAAGTACGCGGATAGGCTGTGAATTTATAGTAGCAGGCACATTCCATGTGCCGTCCGCATGTCAAAAACCTTTGGTTTTTGTGGCTACGGCACACGGAGTGTGCCTGCTACTTTGGGGCGATTGAATAAATTCACAGCCTAGGGGCGATGCCCACGCGGTTAAACGAAGTAACGTCAAAAGCAATTGGAAGCACCACTACTCGATTTCGTAGCGGCGCATCTTTTGACGAAGCGTCGAGCGATGCATTCCGAGTTGTGCGGCCACCAAGGCTCGGTTGTGATTGGAGGCATCCATCATGGCTTGCAGCAGAGGCGGCTCCACGATCGACAAGAAATCCTCGTACATGCTCCCAAAGTTATCGTCGGAATGCGACCCTTGGATGCGTTGGCCAAGTTGGCTTAATCGATCTAAGTGATCGAGCGTCCATCGTCGAACCTCTTTGGCAAGATCGCTGGCAACCTCCGAAGTCAATTGCGAAACGGATGGTTCGGTTGCTGCGAGGTCCTCGACGTCAATGCAGTTACCCCGAGTGGCGAGGACCGCGCGGTCAATGACTCTTCGGAGTTCTCGATCGTTGCCAGGCCAGGATCTTGCGACCAACCATTCTGTCGCCGCATCTGAGAGTGTAAGTTTGCGATCATCCATGTGTGTTTTTAGTATTGCATTGGCCAGCGGTAAAATGTCCTCACGCCTTTCAGACAACGGTAGTAGCTCAATCGTGAAGACGCTCAGCCGTTGACTCAATTCTTCTAGGAACTCCCTCTCAGCAACCATGGAGCGCAGATTCCGACTGGTCGAAACGATGATACGGGCGGAACAATGCCGCGTCGTTGAATCACCCAATCTGCTGTATTTCTTGTGCTCCAAGACGCGCAGCAATTGGGCTTGCATGGGGAGCGGCAAGTCGGTGACTTCATCGATATACAAAGTTCCGTCACCTGCCAGCTCAAATGCACCTGACCGCAAGAACATGCCCCCACGCTTGTGCGGACTAGATTGAACACTCCCTAGAAGCTCGGTAGCGACCGCGATGGGTGCAATTGCTATCGGTACGAAAGCCAAAAAAGGAGCGGTTTGCCTGTTGCTATTTAGGTGGATCGAGGATGCCACAGGTTCTTTTTCGATGCCGCTTGGGCCATGTATTAAGACGGATACATCGCTGCGCGCGGCGATCGCAATCTGCTTGAAGATTTGCTGCTTGGCCGCCGAGGAGCCTTTCAAAATTTGTGCTGATGCATTGCTAAACAAGCGTGTGGGCGCATTGAATGAGATGGCTTTAGTGACCGCTTTCAGTCCATCAGTCAAGTCGAAGGGTTTGGTCAAGTACTCAAAAACATCCAAATCCATCGCCTGCATGGCGCTCGCGAGGTCGCCGAACGCTGTCATCATGATAATTGGCACCTTGGGCCGCAGTTTCTTAAACGCAGCGGTGGCTGCGAAACCGTCCATACCTGGCATGCGCACGTCGAGAAGAATCGCATCGAGTTGTGTCGTTTCGGTGAGTTTAGCAATGGCATCTTCTGCGTTCGAGAAAGTTACCGCATCGTATCCAGCTTGCTCCAATGCCCGTTTGAGTGCCCAACAAATCGCTTGCTCGTCATCGATGATCCAAACATACTTTTGCATTAACGTTCTTCCTGTTGGGGTAAGACGATGTGGCCGGTGCGGATGCGCATGGTGAATATCGTTTGTCCTTTCTCGCGATGCCAGTGCACATCTCCCTGGTGGCGTTGTGCGATCCGCCGACACATGGCCAAGCCAAGACCCACCCCTTCGCGTTTTGTCGTTGCAAAAGGCTCAAACATGGTTGCCACAATCTCCTCAGACGGTCCTTGCCCATTGTCCTGCACTACCCATTCCATGGTTTTGCATGAATTGCCGATCAGTTTCGCCGAAACCGCAACGGCCCCGCCAGGCCCAGCGGCTTCCAGGGCATTCAAGACCAGGTTGACGATCGCTCCCACAATCGAACTGCCGTCGTCCACCGCAGTTTCCAAACAGTCTCCTCCAATTTTCGCACCATCCGAACCGCAGCATTCCTTCATTTGAAACAAGACGCGCTGATGGCCGGCGATTGGCTGCACCATTTCCCGCACCGATTCGTAAATCTGCAGGATGGTCATCGGTGCCGACATCTTCTCGGTCGCGTCCACCTTCAAAGTCAGTAGCCGTTGAATGGTCTCCTCGGCGAGTTTCATCTGTTTTAACGAAATCGACAAGGCTTCTTGAGTACTCGGGTCGGGCGAGCATGTTTGAATTGCAAGTCTGGCACCCGTTAAATGATTGCGCAGCTCGTGAGCCAACCCGCTGGCCATCAAGTTGATCATTCTAGAACGTTCATTTTGAGCAATCTGCGACGAAGAACGCTGCAGTTGCTGGCTCATCGAGTTTACCGATTCGTAGAGCTTGTAAATTGCGTCGATAGGCCCCGTTAACGCAATCGTCTCAAAGGAACCGTCGGCAATTTTTTGGACGTGCTCGCCGAGTCTCTCGATCCGATGTCCAATTCGGTTCGCCACGATGACAGCGACCAAGGCAATGGCGATCGACGAAAAAAGTCCTGTGACCAAGGGCAAAACAAACGCTTGCACCGAACCGCCATTGGCGCTGGATTGGGACTCCACCAAGATCAAGTAGCGACGCTTTGCGTCGGCTGTTTTTGAATTTTGCGGCAGTTGAAAGGCCGTGGCATTAGCCCGATTTCCAACTCCGAGTTCAATGGTTTCGAAAAACGGCTCTTGAGGCAACTTGTTGGCATGAGAAGCGAGGCGAGAGATCCAAGGCTGTTCCCGGTCGATTGGAAAGGCACTCGACTTGGAGATCAGCCGAGTCGAATCCTCGACGACGATTGCTAGCTTGAGAGTGGACAATTCTTGAATCTGCGTCAACACGCTCTCTGTCAGCGGATAGGGCGCGTTGACACATAGTTTACCCGTGGACGTGAGTCGTTCCAGCGTAGCGCTTCGAGCGGCGCGATCTGCAAACCACTTTGAGCAAATAGTTACTCCTAAAGCTGTTGCAAGAACTGCGAACAGCATAGGGAGCAAAAACTGGAGTCGAAGGGATGTTTTCAATGATTGTCGCCTTTTGCTCCGCAAAAGTGTGTTAAGTCTGAACACTTTCGCGATGCGAAAAGTACTTGTGGACGAGCGAGGCCCTTCGCTCGTTGCGTTCCTGCAAAACCTGAGCGAGGGCCTCGCTCAGCCACAGACAATGCAAAAATCACGGCACGGAGTGCCGTGCTACACTTAGCGAACACGCATCTCTTGTGGCATCAATGCCCAAATTGCAGGCTTGCCCGAGGGGTTCTGCCAACCGGACCGAAGCAATACTCGTGTCGTATCTAATCGAAAACCGCGTTGCGCAAAAATCCCGAACAACTTTTGCTCGAGCGACTGCAATACTCCAATTTGTTCGATGGCGATGTCGCCGCTGCTCGATTCGTCTAGCATGCGGAACAAATCGATGCCTGTAGAAGGCTCAGGCCGGTGAACCACTTTGTATTTTTCCAGGCTGGCCTTCTTGGCTACGATTGCGATGCAGTCATCGACGCCACCTATCTCGTCCACCAAGCCGTGTTGTTTGGCTTGGTCACCAGACCAGACTCGGCCGCCGGCTAAGGTCTTGAGTTTCTCGATAGGGATATTGCGAGACTGGCTAGCCAATCTCAAAAATCGGTCGTAGACTTCGTCGATGAATCGCTGCATGTTATGAATCTCCGCTTCCGACCAAGCCCGATCGATGGCGTTGGAACTCGCCGATTCGTCCAGCGTCACCGATTCAACATGCACGCCAACACGACGAAGCAGCGATCCGAGACTTAGTTTTAGCGAGAAAACACCAATCGACCCCGTGATCGTGCCGTGTTCCGCGTAAATGGGTTGGCCGATGCAGCTGACCCAATAGCCACCTGATGCGGCCATTTCGCCCATGGATATCACCACAGGTTTTTTGCGTGCTAGTTCATCTAAGGCTTGTCGGATGGCTTCGCTGGCCGTGGCGCTTCCACCGGGCGAATTGACTCGGACGACGACCCCCTTCACGCGATCGTCTTGAATCAGCTCTTCAATCGATTTGACCATCGGACCGGCTACGATGGAGCCGGGCGAAGCTTCTTTGCCATCGACGATCGCTCCGCTCAAATGCAGAATCGCTATCGAATCGTCTTTGAGTTTGGCGTTTTCTTTGGGACCGGCCATCGCCTTGCTCATGATTTCGAAGATGGACAGTTCGCGTTTTGGTTTGGATTTGGGTTTGGTCCATTCGATGTCCTTGCCGATGGATTCCTGAACGGTGCTTTTCATGGAGCCATAGGGCGCCAGTTTGGTAACAAGACCAGCAGCTAGAGCGTCAGCGGGCAGGAGCATGCGTTTCTTTTGAAGTTCGCGGACGGCGGCGGTTGTTAGTCCACGGCCTTTCGCGATTCGGGAGACTTGAGCGGCGTTGATCGATTCGAGCATGGCCAGATAATGGCCCTTGAGGTGTTCGCTCATGACTGGATTGGTGTACGGCTCGACGGCCCCTTTGAAGTCGCCTGCTCGCACCACCGATGCTTTAACACCGACCAAATCCATCGCATCACGGTAGAACATCGTTTCGAGGGCCGAGGAGGGCATGTCGACGCCGCCGAAGTCGGCCATGATGATTTCATCGCAACAGGCAGCGATCGCCATATGGACGTTGCTTGCGTCCTCGAGCCAAGCGATCGTTTTCTTGCCCTTGGCTTTCAAGACTGCCATGCGACGCGTGAATTCATCCAACTGAGCGGAATTGAAGCCTATGGCCGAATCGGAGAGGTCAAGGAGAACATGGGTTAAGTTCTCTTCGTCCCCCATTTCTTGAAGGTACTCGCAGAGGCGAAAGTACGATTTGCTTTTGGCAGGAGCCTGACCCAGGAGCAGGCTGGTGGGATCGATCGAGGCTGGCTGCATCAAATCATCGTAAGAACCGCTCAATGCAATCTGACGCAGCTGCTTTTTGGCGGACAACTTTTCCTTGGTGCTTCTGGTCTTTTCGGTTTTCTTCGCGACGGGCTCCTTTGGTTCCGAAGGTTCTGAGACTTCGGTTGGCTTTTCCGTTCCAACGCCCGGTGCGTCTACAGATGGGAGTGGCTCGACAACCGGTTTGGGCGGTTCGATTGAGGGAACCGCATCGCGTTGGCCCCAGGCTGTGCCAATGAAACAAGCGGCCGTCAGCACGGCGAGAGAGGCTGAACTGAAGAGGATTCTTCGCAAGAACAAGCTGAACATGGCAACTCCGGATGCTCGACGGGGGTTGGTGGATTCGAGGACTGCTTCAGTATAGCTTGAGAATCAAGCGGGATGCAGCTCGAAACGGGGAAGCATTTTTTCTCGTTTAGAGTAAAATCGCAGTAGACTTTTGGGCGATTTCAAAAAAGGGTTGGGGGCGGGAGTGATAGTAACGATTGACGGGCCAGCGGGCGCTGGAAAGAGTTCGGTTGCAAAGCGATTGGCCAAGGAGATTGGGTTTGAGTTCCTGGATACCGGAGCCATGTATCGTTGCGTGACGTTGTCTTGCATTAGACAGCATTTACCCCTAACTCACGTTGATGAGATAGCGGCCGTCGCCCGTCGGGTTCAGATTGAGCTAAAAGGAAGTCGCGTTTTCTTGGACGGGGAAGATGTATCGCAAGAGATCCGAAGACCGTCCATCACCCAGTCCATTCGGCCGGTTGCCGACAACAAAGCGGTGCGCGAAGCCATGGTTGCCAGCCAGCGTCGTTGGACCGAGGGCCGCGATGTGGTGACCGAGGGCCGGGATCAAGGTACGATTGCGTTTCCAAATGCCGATTGCAAGATCTATCTGACTGCAACCCCCGAGGAAAGGGCGCGACGACGCGTCGGGCAATTGATCGAGCTTGGGATCGATGCGGATTACTCGGAAATCCTTGAGATGCAAAACCAACGGGACCAACACGACACGCAACGTGAATCCGGCGGCTTGAAAGCAGCTCAGGATTCGATCACGTTATGGACCGACGGTATGTCGGAGGAGCAAGTCTTAGAGAGCTTAATTGAGATTGTTCAAGAAAAACAACATGCGATCTCCGAGCGAATCGCAGCCAAAACGCGATGAGCAAATCCAAACCCGAGAAGCCAGTTGTTGGCATTCAGTACATAGGCCGGCAGCTTTTTTATCGAGGGGTACGTCTACTTTGCCGCATGGTGGCTGCGGTTACTTTCGGTCTCCGCACGGAAGGCCAACATCATTTGGAGATGGAGGGGGGTGGAATGTTGCTTTCCACGCACCAGTCCATGCTCGATCCGGTAATTGTGGGACTGGTTGTGAATCGAAGGCTCAACTATCTGGCCCGAAAAACGTTGTTTAAGAATTCGTTTTTTGGCTTCCTCATTGGGCTGCTCGATGCGATTGAGATCGATCGCGAACGGGGTGGATTGGCTGGTTTGCGAGAGATGCTAAAGCGATTGCAGCGAGGGGAGTTGGTCTTGATGTTTCCGGAGGGGACAAGGACTTCGGATGGCGAGATTGCTGCGTTGAAGCCGGGGTTTATCCCCGTTGCACGCAGATCGCAAGTGCCCTTGATGCCGATTGCGATTGTTGGCGCTTACGATTGTTTGCCCAAGGGGACTAAGCTTCCGACGCGAAGGCCGATTGCGGTCGTTTTCGGCGAGCCGATCCCCTCGTCAGTTTACTTGCCCATGTCGGATGCCGAAATGATTGAACTGCTTTCAACGCGATTGAAACAGCTTCACCAGCGAGGCAAAGAGTTGGTAGGAAGTTTAGAACCCTCGGCACAAAGCGTATGAAGTTGCCGCACCTATCTGGCTACCCCTGGCACCTACCAGGCTACCTTTATACGACAGGAAAATTAAACGACAGGAAAATTCTCAGCCGCATCGTCTGTCCTATCTTCCTGTCACAAAATCTTTCTGTCGATTACCATTCTTGTCCGAACAAGGGGGCAATAGGTGGGGCAATAGGTGCCAGGCACCTATCAGCACTCCTATCAGCGCTAGAGTTATGGTAAATATCCCCCGAGTAAAACTCGGGGGCATTGCTACAGGTTGTACAATCGTCCATTGGAAAAGCGCACACAGGTCAACTTTGGGGATCAATCTATCAAAACGACTTCCCCACCCGATCGTGTCACGTATGCGCGAAGCGTCGCCGGATTGAGCGATTCGGAAAGAAACTGGACGGACCCATCTGCTAACCCAACATGAGCACCTCCAGGATGCTGACTAAATATTTCTTCAAATGGGCCACAGTTATTTACATTCCAGGGGCAAATGGCAGGGCCACCCTTGGGAGAAGCGTTGTTGTTAATCTTCTTGGAAACACCAAACGCGTTGTCTGCTTCCGCCCATCGCCAAAACCGCCGCTTCTGCCCATCCAGCGGATCAAGGTAAACATGATTCGGTTGCATGCGTTCGTCGCGACCGATGTCTTCGCCAAATAGTATGGTGTTCGAAGTGCCATCCGTAATGTCCGCAAAGCGACTCCCCCCTCTTACCAAGGCACCTTCGGCACGCAGTGCTTTATTCTGCAGCCCGGTAATGGGATCCAGGTCGACATAATAGATCGGACCGTAATCGGTGCAGCCAAATCCATCGACGTCTTTTGGCGACGGTCGCCATGCGTTTGAGGGACAAATAAAGGAACTAACAACCTGTTTGGCAGCCGAAATGTTTTGTGGCGTCGCGTTATAAGCAAACTTCAAATCCATTTGGGAATACACGTTGGATTGTTCCATGAACGGAAGAATAGCCGTAAATGCAGAATGCACGTCGAAGGTGGTGGACGCAGGCGTTGTGGAAAAATTGGTCCCTTGGCCGCCCGATGGCAGCCTCCGATGTGCACTTTCGTAATTGTGTGTCGCCAGTCCTATCTGTCGCATATTATTGCTACAGGACATTCGGCGGGCTGCTTCTCTCGCCGCTTGCACCGCGGGCAAGAGCAACCCAACCAAAACTCCGATGAAGGCGATCACGACCAGTAATTCCACCAACGTAAACCCGCGAATTCCAGACGAAGTTGGCTTTTTGATGGACTTCGTGTTTTGCTTTCGTGACTGCATGTTGCCCCTCTTCTTAAACGAAAGTACATTCAAACGATTGTTTTAGTGTTGCGAGTCAGGCAGGGTGTGTCAACCAACTATCGATTCAACCGGGAATTTTTTGAGGAAAGCCTTGGAAGTTTCGAGAGGCTAGGTGACAATCCGGTTATGAAAAGACCATCGCAAACCAAAGTCGCGATAGGAAATTGATAAACTGCTTGAAGTTAATGAGCTTTCGAAATGGCTGAGTCGCATTCCAAAGAAAAACAGGTTCAAGCCGATGCCGAAGTGTGTGCGACCTATTTAAAAGCCCTGGGTGATGCAAATCGCTTGCAAATCATGAAGGCGTTGAGAGCGAGTCCACTCACCGTAACGGACCTTTCGTTGCTGCTCGATTCAGAAATGGCAAACGTTTCGCACCACCTGCGAGTCTTATTCCACGCAGGTCTAGTGACGACTCAACGCGATGGCAAGTTCATCTATTACCAGATCCATCGCGACATTGTCCGACGGAAATCGGTCACCAACGCGCTCGATTTCGGATGCTGCCGGATCGAGATGCAGACGTAGGATGGAGGGTTGGAGTGTGGGAGATTGGAATGTGGTAAATCGAAATAAGCACTTCCGCAAGTGTTTTTCAGGATAATTAGCCGTTTGGGCGCTAGCCCCGGTTTCCTAATTGTGCGGTATTCATCGAAAACTACGGCTAACGCCGTACGGCGAATGGTTTGTTTCGCTCAAAGACTTGTGCCCATCCGCTTAGATGCCTGGAACGTGTGCTTATTACGTGCCAGACACAAACCAGTCCCCTCTGACATTTTAATCTGCTCCATCACGCCAAGAGACTCGAATGAGTCGCCAGAGGTTAAGCGGTCACTGCCGCTCCCCACATGGATTGATCCATAAACTGAGAGACTTTTCATTCGTCGATCGATCCTGAAGAATTGGAATCAAGCGATTACGGCTCAATTCTGATTTCACAGCGAGGTAGTTTGCGTCTCAGCCTTTGTATTTTGTCTTCCTCGAACTGAGGGCGAACAAGCACGAGTACCGTCAATCGTTTTAGTCTACCTATTAATGCGATGTCCGCATTTACCGAGCCAGTGACCGTTAGCGCACTCAGTTTCTTGATGCGTCCAACCATCGTGAGAAGTTCAGCATTATCCCCATCAATTCGCAAGTCTTGAAGTCGAGGAATTCGCAGCAAGTCAGATGGGTCCGATAAGCAAGTGCGATACATTGCTATCGTCATAACCCCGGAATTCTCCAAACAGGAAATGCTGCGGACTTTAGAACCGCTAAAGTTAAGATACCAGAGTTCAGAGAGTTTCACTAAAGGCATTAGGTCATTAACGTCCGTGTCTTCCAGCGAAATCTGCGACAAGGATTCTGGCAATCTTTGAGATGCGAGATCTTCGATAAGTGTTCTGTCAATATCAAGTTGACATAGCCTTTCCAAGGTCGACAGAGCGCTTAGGTCACGGATGTTCGTGCCGTTTACGCTAAGTGTCATAAGGCTACTGAGAAGACCAATAGGCGCAAGATCCACACGAGGCGTACGGCTCAAATCGAGGTGAGTAAGACTTCGAAGGCATTGTAGCGATTCAATTTCTACATTGAGACAACCGTCAAGATATAACGTCCTTAGCGCGGGACACGTCGAAAGAAGTTGCGTCTCTCGGATACGCGTATCAGAAAGAGTAAGGGTATGTAGCGACGACAGTCCAGCAAGTCCCGAAATCGAAGAGACGGTCGTGTTGGATGCATCCAAAGTGTTAAGCGAAACACACCCCGAAAGTGGAGTCAGGTCGCTGATCCTCGTTCCATTCATCGACATGACTTCGAGCTTTTTTCGATTCGCGAGTGGCGCAAGATCGGAGATCTCGGTTTGCGAACCGTATAACAACCGTAACTTTTTGATGTTTGCCAAAGGAGAAAGATCGTTGACTTCAGTTCGCGAAAAGTCTAGGTACCGTAGACTAGTCCAATTGCGAAGGCAGTCTAGGTTTTTGACCTTAGTACCATCGATCTTTAAGAGGTGCATGTTTCCTTGATTGGGTACGCAATTCAGGCACTCTACCAGCGAGTCCGATATCGTAAGATCGACTAGCGAATTCATGTTGCAGAGCGATGACAAGTCACGGATCTTGGTTCGAGCCAAATCAACACAATTCGCATTATGAAAATCCACCAATCTCGAAAAGTCTTCAATTGTTACGTCGTCGAAAAAAAGACTTGCAACGGGGGCTCGGATCACCCCGCACCACTTGTTTTCGAAGTTGGTTTGCCCCCAGCACGCTATACCTGCTCTTTTGTCTTGCGACTTAAACCACTGGCTTGCACTCCTTTCCCTTTAGATCGTCCTTGCCAATTGAATCAAAACTTGAATGCGGTCGAATATAGCCATTTAAGTTACTTGTTCCATCGATTACGGTTGGAGGCATGGAGTATTAGAGTGTTGAGGCAGTAAGGAGCGATGGGCACTTGTTCACTTCTTAGCCGCCATTTGACTTCCTGCCTTGTATCCGGTAGCCCCGTTCGATTAGCAGCTCTGCGATGCGCAGCGTGTGATCCCCTTGCAACTCGATGTTACCAGAATCGACGCAGCCTCCTGCCCCGCATTGGCTCTTTAAAAAACTCATGGTCTCCTGGATTTGCATTTCGGAACAGTGGAATCCAGAAACGACGGTCACGAGCTTACCGCGTTTTCGTTTGTCGAGCCGGATTTTGAGCGACTGTTTTTCAGCAGGGGTGTCCAAGGGTGGACATTTGCATAGACTCACTGTCTGATGGCATCGATCACACAAAATCGGTCGTTCTAAAGCGGTTCCATCGAACAATCCCATCGATCTTTCCTTTCGTAGGTCCGCATCTCCGGGGCGGTGACTGTATTATTGTCGCCTTTCGCTCTGCGAAAGTGTGCCGCCCGCGAAAGTGTGCCGCCCGCAAAAGTGCGCCGCGTTAACGCACTTTTGCGGAGCAAAAGGCGACAAAGTTCCGCACATCGTAAAGTCAATCCTATAGGATCAGTCAAATGTTGGAAGTGTGCGTCGATACGATTCAGGCAGCCATGATTGCCGAGAAAGGGGGGGCAAATCGGATCGAACTCTGTTCCGCCTTGGATCTTGGGGGAGTTACTCCATCTGGGCCTCTCATTTCGGCCGTTCGCCGTTCGACCCTACTGCCGTTAATTGTTCTAGTTCGATCGAGAGCGGGTGATTTCTTTTACGAGGATCTCGATCGTGACTTGATGGTCGAGGAAGCCAAACAGGCGCTTGAACTGGGTGCAGATGGTATAGCGATCGGTGGACTTGTTGCATCCATGGATCTAGATTTGACGTTTCTTCGTTCCATCGTGAACGCGTTGCCGAAATGCCAATTGGTGATGCATCGCGCATTCGATCAAGTTCGTGAACCACTGGTTGCACTAGAGAGTTTGGTGGCACTGGGATTCACCCGCATCCTGACCAGTGGCGGCCCGGACATGGCAATCGATGGTGTGAACGCATTGCATCAGCTTTGCGAGTGCGCACAAGGTCGCATTGAAATATTGCCGGCAGGTGGCGTTGGACCTGCAAATGCACTGGAAATCTTTACTAAGAGTGGCGCAGACCAGTTGCACGGTTCGTTCCGTGAGGCAATGGATGAGAAGAGAGTGAGTGGAAAGGCAAGTGAAATGTTGCCAAACCTCGCTTCTATTCAGCATACGCAGGAGATACTCACGACGAATAAGCGTCGTCGCCGCGAGAGTTGTTAAGCGAGGGACTGGAGTATCCCAACCCGAAGCGTAAGCGAGGGAAACTTCCGCAGGTCCCTCACTTACGTATCGGGTTATGATTGGCAAAAATAAAGACTACGCCGCGGCCCGTTCGGTATGGCGACGTTTCTTTTCGTCCATGCTTTGCAAGTCGATGACGTCCTTTGCAAGTCCGACCGCGCGTAAGAGTCGAATGACCTGGTACGTCATGTCGAACTCCCACCACTTGTGACCGTGTTGGGCCAAACGTGGGTGTGCATGGTGATTGTTGTGCCAGCCTTCGCCGTAAGCGATGACGGCTACCCACCATAGGTTGCGGCTATCGTCACGTGTTTCGTAGTTCTTGTATCCCCAAATGTGCGAGGCGGAGTTCACAAACCAAGTGGTGTGCATGACGGCGACCATTCGTACGCAGATGACCCAAACGAGCCACGAGACAGCCAAGGTGGGTCCGCCAACGAGATAACCAATACCGGTTACCAAACCGCCGAAGGCGATATGGATCGGTAGGAAGAACTTTTCCAGGAACACGGTGTACTTGTCCTTGAGCAAATCTGGAACCCACTTGCGGGCGTAGCCCTCTGGATCGCCATTGTCGGTGGTGAAGGCCAGCCAAAACGCATGCGACCACCATGGTCCGTCGTGCGGCGAGTGCGGATCGCCTGGTTGGTCGCTATAAGCGTGGTGTTTGCGATGGTTGGCAGTCCAACTGATCGGACCACCTTCGCCTGCGAGCGTTCCAATGGTGGAAAAGACATTTTTAAGCCAATTCGGTACGACTAGCCCGGTATGCGTTAACAAACGGTGAAAACCTAGACAGATTCCCAAGCTGCCAGTCATCCAATGAAAAAGCAAAGCCAACCCCAAGCCGCTCCAAGTAAAACACCAGGGTGCGTACAGAGCACCAATGTGCAATGCAATCAGCCAAGCCGATGCACCCCATTGGATGTGGTATACCGTGGGAACTGGGGACACTTTGGATGCACCACCTGCAGTCGGTAAGCCGACTGGCACCAGTTCCTCGACCATCGATTGCGGTGGGGCGGATAACGTACTTGCGTGATGCTGATGATGTTGTTGATTAGGGGTATCTGCTATCGGATCTTTACCTAACATGCCAATTGTCCTAACGGCTGGAGTGTTCAAGGTTAAACCTTCTATGCAAATCCGCGATTTGCTGATTTGCGTCTACGTACATTAACGCCGTTTGGCTAGCGTGTATGTCCGAGATTCGTTGTCGGCGTGTCAAAGATGTGTAAAACCTTGTTTCGGACCTACTTAGGTCGAAAAACCGCAGGTGCATAACTCAATAATCCATGACGATTACCCATGCTCTCCATGCGTTTTGGTCACCCTTCCGCTGAGAGTCCCCTCCCAAAGAGATCGTCCTGTTTAAGGACTTGTATTTGCTTGCAATTCCGGGAGGGCGAGGCTCCCGCCGAGCTATAGCGTTATGGCTCCGCAGGAGCGTCGCCCTCCCGACCAATGAATTTGCAGGTTCGTGAGCTGGACGATGTGTGGAGGGAGGGTGACCTGCTCTATTGGTCTCGGTAGACTTGTGTGCTTTCTTCCTTGATGACGGCACCTGGACGCAGTTTGCTTTTGAGCTGAGCTCGCAGCACGTGCGTTCCTTCTCGCGTATGCCGGACTGCGATTCGAATGGTGGTTTGGTCTTTGGATTTCATTTGCGGGATGGGTGCGAACTGAACGGCTTTTTGACTCGTTTGGTAACTGACTGGCGCATCCACTTGCTCAACGATGGCTCCGTCCGGCAAATCGATTTGCAACTGCACATCGTTGTCCACGCGGGTGCCCGTGTTGACGATCTTGATGACGTAGGTGGTTTTTCCGTCGGTTTCGATCGGGTCGTTGTCGTCCTCGATCGAGAATGCAAGTTCGCTTTGGCCTTCCACTCTGACGGGTTTTTCAACGGCTTCCGCACGAATCGATTGGGCATCGGCTTGCATTCGCAGGACGAAGTCCCCTTCCTCGACCGGCATGAGTGTGAACTTGGTTGCGACGGACTTGCCTGAGGCCAGTTCGGCTAACCGCCACATGACCGCATGTTGGTTCGGAATGTACTCACCAAGATTTTCGGCGGAGTTGAATTGCAATCCGCTGGGCAGGTGGCAGATCAATAAGATGTCGGTCGCCATCGCTGTGCCGGTATTGGTAATGCTTGCTGTGTACGTGGCTTGCCGCTCGAGGTAACGTAATTTTGGACCTTCCACACCGATTTGGAGCTTCGGCGAGACGACTTCCATGGGGGTGGCGGATTCATTGACCGCAGCGTTTTCGGCAACGGCTCGCAGAATATTCGAGACTTTGCCAGCGGAAACTGCGGTCAACTCGATGTCGAATTTTTGCGATTCGCCGGGGGCGAGATCGCCGACGGAAAGTTCAAGCACCTTGGCGCCTGAGGCATGTCGCATATTTTGAGGCACATCTTCTTCCAAGCGTACGTTGCGAGCGGTTCCTGTCCCTGCGTTCGAAACATCGATCCTGATTTTGACGCTTTCGCCACCCAGCACGAGTGGCTCCATGAGCTGCTTTACCACGAGTTTGGGTTGGGTGCTCATGGTACGAACTGAGGCTTGAACCGCAAAATTGACGCTGGCTACGGAACCGATCTCCCCTTCCGATTCGGGAACCAATTCGATCGTAATGGTTTGTTCGGCCCCAGCAGCCATTTCCCCGAGTTTCCAAGAGAGACCGTTGGGTCCGTTCGTTTGAGCTTGAGGGCTCGTTCGGACGAGTTTTGCTCCTTTGGGAACAGAGTCCACCACATGGACATCAAAGGCGGTTGCATTGCCAACGTTTCGAACCAAAAGCGTGAAGGTGGCTGGAATGCCCACTTGGACTTCGCTGGGTGCGCGTTTTTGGATTTCCATGCTCGGGTTCTGTGAACCGTCAAGTAGACGCAATCCTGGCGAGGCACTTGAAAATCCAACTGGCTTCGTGGTGGACGAGGCATTGGGCGCGAAACTAGTTGGTGACTCGATCACTGGGGAGCTGTAAGGGGACGATGGCAACGGGGACGATGGCAACGGGGACGATGGCAGTTTTGGTATGGCGGATGGTACTGCATTGGGGTTCATAGGCATTCCCAATGTGGCTATCGGCGCGTTGGACTGTGGGTTAGATACGGGCGGATAGCTAGGGGATTGAGGCAATGTGCTGGCGAAGTTCGATGGCGGCAAACTCGATGATTCGGCAGAATTCAAGTCGGTCAACTTTGACTGCGATCCAAGAGATTGAGATCCAAGAGATGGGTCAGTGTTCGACGGAGTTGCAAAGGCCGGATTGAAGCGTTCGCTGGGTAAGGTACCGGGGCCGCTGTATGGTAAGTTGGGAGAAGAATAGGGTTGACTCGGGAGAGTTGATGGCAGTGTCGTTGGTAATGAGTTAGGCAAAGTAGCGTATGGATTGGATTGCAGGCCCGGCCCCGCAGAATTTCCAATGGGTGTGGGGAATGAATTGAGGGCGCTCAACGGTGGCGGCTCTGCAAGTCGTCCGCTGGAGGTTGGCATACGCACGATTCCCGAGGATTCGTTTGTTCCAGTGGGCAGTAAACCTTGGTCACTATAAGACGTCAAGGCATTTGGCGATGGACGAGTTTCAGGGAAATTGGCAGATGGAAAGTGGCTCGGAGGCGGCGAATCATTGCCGCGAACGATGGGAGCTGGCGGCCAATCGTTTCCAGCAGAATTCTCATTGCCGAATCCATCGGCGATGGATCCATCAATGGGTTGTGCCGGCTGATTTGCGTAGGGCAGCTCATTTTGAATGGCCGAACCGTCACTCAATCGGGCGTCTCGTTGTGCAACAGCCATTGCTAGCAATACGAGAACGCCCGTAAGAACTATTGCTGCAGCTGCATAGACGAATCGCTTCATGTACCTGACATCCTTGCCGGGTTGACATTGAAAGTACCAATAAAAACAGTCAACTCGAGGTCATATCAAAATTGGTACTTATACGGGAAGCCCAATCACTAGCAATTGATGGGATCCGACAATCGGGCTAGAATTCGGTCCGACATGGCTGGTGCGACAAGAAATGCCAGCATTTAGAGTTACCTCTACACTACTTTTGCGACGGTTGTTTGCAACAACTGAAAACCAATGAGCGAATTATGCGACTTCGGCCTGATCGGCCTGGCTGTAATGGGTGAGAATCTGGCTCTCAACGTTGAGAGTCGGGGTTACCGCGTCGCGGTTTTCAATCGCTCGATTGATAAAGTAGACGACCTAATGAAAGGTCGTGCTAAAGGCAAGAATTTCGTCGGTTGTCATTCGATTGTCGAACTGGTTAAGAACCTCAAGAGACCGCGTTTTGTCATGATGTTGGTCAAAGCCGGACCGGCCGTGGATGATTTGATTGAACAGGTACTACCGTATCTTGAGCCCGGCGACATCATCATCGATGGTGGCAACACGCACTTTGCCGACACCGAACGTCGAACCCAATACGTTGAAAGCAAAGGTCTACTGTTCGTTGGAGCGGGCGTATCCGGCGGCGAGGAGGGAGCCTTGAAAGGCCCTAGCTTAATGCCAGGAGGTAGCAAAGCAGCTTGGGAGACCATCAAGCCGATTTTCCAATCAATCGCGGCCAAGGTGGGACCAAAGAACGATATCCCGTGTTGCGAATGGGTTGGTCCGCGCGGTGCCGGGCACTATGTCAAGATGGTTCACAACGGCATTGAGTACGGCGACATGCAGTTGATCTGCGAAGCGTATTTTCTGCTGAAGGAAGCGGCAGGGCTTTCCAACGATGAGCTCTATGACGTCTTCTCGGACTGGAACAAAGGGGAACTTCAAAGCTATCTTATCGAAATCACGCGAGATATTTTCAGTGCCAAAGACGACCAAGGGGGAGACGGATTCCTGGTCGACAAGATCGTCGATGTGGCGGGTGCCAAGGGGACAGGCAAATGGATGAGTCAATTGGCCCTCGACCTGGGAGTTCCATCAACGTTAGTGACTACGGCGGTTTACGCCCGTTCGTTATCCTCGATCAAAGAGGCCCGGATTCGTGCTAGTAAGATACTGCCGGGACCGATGGCGAGTCACAATAGTCACTTCGACGCTGCGGTAAAGAAGCTCGTCGGCGACAAAAAGGCATTTATCGAAGCGGTTCGGCAAGCGTTGTATGCCTCGAAGATCTGCTCCTATGCTCAAGGTTTCGTTCAATTGCAAGAAGCGAGCAAGGAGCATAACTGGGGCTTGAACTATGGCGATTGCGCCTTGCTTTGGCGGGGTGGTTGCATTATTCGGGCTCAGTTCCTGGATCGGATCAAGGAGGCGTTTGATGCACAGCCTGATTTAGAGAATTTGCTGCTTTACCCGTATTTCACGCAAGCCATTGAGAAGGCTCAAGAATCGTGGCGAGCAGCGGTGATGTCGGCCACGCATTTGGGACTGCCGGCTCCAGCTTTTACGACCGCCCTGGCATACTACGACAGCTACCGACTGCCTCGACTGCCTGCGAATCTGTTGCAGGCCCAGCGAGACTATTTTGGTGCGCATACTTACCAGCGGACCGACAAGCCGGGGACATTCCACAGCGAGTGGTTGGATCTACGCAAGAAACCGTCGTGATAGCGTGCGTCCAATGAACCAGCGTCCTCGGCATAAAGCCAACGGCATGGCAATGCCCCCGAGTTTACTCGGGGGATGCTGACCATAGCTCTAGCTAGACACTGTTGGCGCGTGAAACATTCACCAACTGCAACCCGGGTGCCGGAGGCTTTGACCGACTATTCAACCTGACCATTCGGCGGCGAATACGGGTAGCGACGCGGTTTCGGCCATAATTCGTGCGGTCGCTGATTGATTGCGCCCTTGCCATGTCGTACATTCAATAGGAGGAATATACTGTTGGTTTACCAACGACCTGCACGATCGGAATAACCCGTTCAAGTGTTTCTGACGTGCTCATGTCCCCGTGCCTTAGTGATAGCGAAGTTTAATCGCGGTGTCTCAAAAACCCTCGGAAATCATTGACGCAATTTTGCCGCCTCCAACAACCGTTGGCTCGTCGGCAAATCCGGGGCCTCCCAGCTTCGCGTCCCCTCCTCCGTTTGTACCGGTTTTGCCAGCCGTTGTCGCGCCTGTGCAAGTTGCAAGGAGGGCCGAACTCAAATCCGCTGCAGAGCCCGCAAAGAGGAATGCTTCAGGCAGTCTGGAATCGCTGAACTATTTTAACGCAAATCCAACGGTCGCCACCACTTCTCAAGTGGCCCCACCACTTGAAACCAGCCTGGACGAAGCCGAATCGGAGGAGCAGGAGTCACCATGGCAACGTTGGTTACCTTTGACGTTGCGAGAAACACCCTCATGGCTGATCAGTCTGACGGTTCACGTAGCCATCATCCTTCTGCTCGCGCTGATCCCGTTGAGCGATAAGATTCGAACGTCTATCTCGTTCTTTGCCGGGATGAGCGAGGTCCAGGACGTCGGCGAAGAAATGACGGTCTTTGAAACACAAGCCGACTCGTCGGAATTGGAAGCGAGTCAAGCCTTGGCAGCCATGCCAGATCTATCATTGAAAGAGTTGGTCGTTCCCGAATTCACACCGTCCATCACGCGTTCAGATCTTTTGGTTCCCGTTTCGCTGACCAACGGCTTGCGCGGTCGTACGGGACCGATGAAGAGTGCTCTTTTGAAAGCGTACGGTGGAACACAGGGGACCGAGGATGCGGTTGAAGCTGGATTGAAATGGCTTGCTCGCAATCAGCGTTCCGATGGTTCTTGGAGTTTGGTCGGACCCTACAACGACGGCGGCGTCACCGAAAACAAGCCTGCGGCAACGGCCATGGCTTTGCTGGCTTTTATGGGGGCCGGAAACACGCACCAGTCCGGTGACTACAAGGAGAATGTACTCAAAGGAATCGGAATGGTTAAGAAATTTCAGGACAGGGATGGCTTCTTTGCCGAGCAATCGGTTGGAAACCAACGGACTTATGGCCAAGCTCAATGCACGATCGCCATTTGCGAACTCTATGGAATGACTGGCGATCCGGAACTTCGCGAGATCGCTCAGAAAGCCGTGCGTTACGCGGAAAAAGCACAAGGAAGAAATGGTGGCTGGCGTTATGCACCGCGCGAAAATGGCGACACAAGCGTCACCGGATGGTATGTCATGGCGCTGATCAGTGCTCGGATGGCCGGATTGGATGTCGACAGCGAAGTTTTGGAAAAGGTCCAATCGTTTCTGGATACCGTTCAGCGCTATGGTCGAACGACCCAAGCCAACCCAGATGGTGAGCGCTATGCTTACCAATCGTACTCAATTGCTACCCCGTCGATGACGGCTGAGGGCATGCTCTGCCGACTGTATCTTGGCTGGAATACCAAGGACCCTAGGATTGAAAGCGGCTCCGAATTTCTTTGCAGTCAACCTATTTCAGCCGACAAGGGCCGCATCTCGTATTACTATTGGTACTACGCGACGACCTCGCTGCACCATATTGGTGGAAGATTTTGGAAGGAATGGAACGAGACGATGAAGAAAGTGTTGCCAGCATTGCAAATCCGCTCCGGCAAAGAAAAGGGTAGTTGGTCAGCCGACGGAGATCCGCATGAAGGTGGCGGGGGGCGGCTCTATTCGACTTGCCTTGCCATCTATTGCCTTGAATCCTACTATCGGCACCTACCTTTGAGCGAAATGGCTCCGAAGTAATGAGCAAAAGCACCCTTTCGGACCCCGCTCAATCGTTTGATGCAATTGGCATCTTGGAAACATTGGGCTGGACAGCCGCAATCGTCGCGCTGGATCATATGGACAAGGCGGCGCAAGTTGTCGTGCTGCAAGCTGAATGGAACGACATGCTCGGCTCGGTCATCAAGATTGCGGGTTCGACCAGTCAAGTGCAGTCGGCACTCGAGGCAGGGCTCAACGCAGCCAATGCGATGCATCCGCCAGCGCATGGAACGCCTATCTCGAAATCGATGATTCGTTTGATCAATCGACCGGACGAACAAGCTTTGCGAGCCATTTTGAGCCCTGACGAGACCAGCCCACTGATCGAGCAATCGGTCGTGAAGCGCCCGCGTACCCTCTCGCACGAAACCACTTCCCTAGATTCTTTTGGAGTTAAAAAAAGTATGGCATCTACTAGCCAAGCACTCGGATTCATCGAAACGCAGGGCTTTACAGCGGTGTTCGAAGCGATCGATACGGCATGCAAAGCGGCGTCGGTCGAAGTCGTGGGAAAAGAAAAGCTGGGGGGTGGTTATGTAACCGTGGTCATTCGGGGAGATGTCGCGGCGGTCAGCGCTGCCATCGAAGCTGCTAAACCACGCGTCGAAGGCCTTGGGAAATTGATCGCTTGTCACGTGATCGCCAGACCGTCCGACGCGGCATTGAGCTTACTTCCAAAGTAGCACCAGCGAGTGCGTCGATGACTCGGGAGGGTGAGGCTCCTGCCGAACCATGGCGACGCCCGCTCGGCAGGAGCCTCGCTCTCCCGTTGTACTTCACTCGTTTAGGCATTGGAAAGATGATTACAGGAGTGGTTTCGCCGCCTTGCCCTCCCGGTAAAAGTTTAGCCGCAGCTCGCCTAATTAGGCTGCTCGACGAATGTCGACGTTCGATTGGTTGTTCATCATGCAAAACTGAGCAACGGAACAAGACTGCTCAAGCGTACCAAGTGGGCTATAGAATTTGACTTGCCCCTCTTCTTGAAACCAAACCAAACTGAACCCGGCCAGGGAAAAACGGCGACCGCAGTAGGAGCCGTTTCGAATCAGCGTGGTTTCCAATATGGATACGTTCGAATCGACGTTTCCTCGCTGGGAAACAGCGACCTGCATTGAACTGCGAAGTGATTCTGCAATGTTCGTCGACATAAAGGCAAATAGTTCCGTGTTGGTTTTCGTCGTATGGTCGGACTATCGGCATCGACGTCCCGTGCCTTGGGACTAATTCGAATAGACGCTACAGATTCACGCTTGTCTTTGAGAATGCTATCGTTTGGCTTTTATGATTCTGTCGATTTCACCTCGGCGAAATCAATTGCCCCAACGGGCATTGTCGGGTTCTTGAGCGAAACCGAGAGGTTTCGGACGAATGATTGAAAAGGAATGTCTCATTTTTCGATTGGTACGGACCGATGAAAAAAGGTGCCAAATGATTCGAGCAAACCTTACTCCTCGGGTGAACCGTTCTGGAGAGTGAATTGCTTCCTCGCGATTGGGAGACAACATAGTGCAACCTTTTCTATCCCCGGTGGAGAGCAAGTCAGGAGTGGTGTATTCGACTAGCAGTCAGCGTTTTTATCATAGCTGGGCACCCGATTCGATGTCGCCATGGGCAGCATTGACGCTGGTGCATGGTTTTGGGAACCATGGTGGACGGTTTGCAGGCATTGGAACCTCGTTGGCAAGTTTCGGCATCGCTGTCCAAGCGATCGATTTAATCGGTCATGGAAGAAGTCCTGGTCGACGTGGCTGCATAGATTCTTATGATCAGTTGCTGGACGATGTGTGTGTCAGCTTGCAGCATTCGAAGGAGAGTTTTCCCCGGACGCCGCAGTTTTTATTTGGCCACAGTATGGGTGGGAATCTTGTGCTGAACCTGGCGCTGAGACGACCGGAAGAGCTTTCAGGAGCCCACGGTTTGATTGTTAGTTCACCGATGTTGAGAGCGGGCGCGATGCCCAAGCAACACATCATGAATGCAGGGCGATGGCTGGCGTCCAAGATTCCAAACTGGCGTATCAAAGCGCCCGTCGAGGTGGCGAAATTAAGCCAGGACAGAAGGGCTCAGGATGCCTTTCTCCGGGATCGTTTGGTGCATCGCAACATGTCCTTGCGGCTTGCATCCAACTTGGTGGACAGCGGTGGATGGGCACTTGAACATGCTTCTTTGCTTCAAACCAAGACGCTTTTGATGCACGGCTCGGAGGACACTTTGACATGCCCAACATCGACGCAAGCATTTGCTGAGGCATCGAATGGGATGGCGATTTTTAGGCTGTGGAATGGTTGTCGGCACGACCTGCACGATGAGTTGCAGCGAGAACGCGTCTTTGACTACATGACCCGCTGGATAAAGCAACAATGCATTACAAGCTTCAAGATCACTCGGCTAGCGATGGCAAAAGCCGCATGAAGTTGAGTTAAGTGTAGCTGATCGAGGCCCTCGCTCAGAGCAGACAAAGCAGCGTTAAGGCGAGCGTGCAGGCTGTGCGTTGCCTAATCCATGAACGTCGACGTTTGTACTTTTTCGCCGCCGTTGGGGGTTACGAGTGCATCCAGAACCGATTGTGGGACTGTCGACGGAATCCGAAGGGACTCTTCATCGACAGTCATGGCGGTGAAGCTACCTTTGTGGAGTCCGCCTACGTCGACCATCGGTTTGTTGCCCACTTTGAAGCTGCGTCCAATGTCGATATCACCCGGTGCGCACCATTGGATGTTGTTGTTCGTTTCGACTAGCAAGATCGTTGGTTTGTCGATGTTCTTTGGTGAGAGTGGGCCTGAGGGGGGAAAGAGTGTACCGGCACCCGTAATCAAAACATAATTTGTTTCGTTGCCGGAACTCGCATCCGGCGAGTTCGGGCTCGCAAATTCGGCAGGCATCCCACGATGCAAGTTGGAATTGGCTACGCTATCCCAGGGTTGTTTTAATTCAAACCGTTTGTAGAGATCGTCGTAACCGAGAAACGGTAGAATGAGGACTCGCCAAGAGTAAAGCGGTTTGTCTTGCAAATCGACCACCACGGGCGGCGGGTAGGTTCCATAGCGATCCGCGTAGGCATTAAGTGCAACGGCGATCGACTTCATGTTTTCCAAGTCGCGCCCTTGGGCAGATCGCCGGATATTTTGTTGCATGCGAGGCCATAAGAAGACGATGGTTGTCGCAATCATGAAGACGCCGAGACCGACTATTGCGACTCCAATCATTGCCGGCATCCATCCTCGATTCTTTGCCGGCGATCGTGGTGGTTTCGATTTGGTTGGCGATTCCACTGATAAAACCAACACGCCTTGCGAGTTGAAATGCGGCATGGTCACGTTTTTCCCGCAACTGACGCATGGGCCTGATTGGCCGGCAAACCGGTCGAGCACCTTCGTTCGATTATGGCAGTGAGGACAAACGAATTCAAAAGGCATAGTAAATTGACCTAACGCTTAACGCCAATGAACTGATAATACGGTGTTCTGAGCAATGGTAGATATGGGATCTTCGCTCGATACTCATTGAGCATGGACGTCGCCAGCCTGTTTTGCAAGTAAGGGATATGGTCCGCACTTGGAAATACGTTGTCGGTCGCAAACCATGTTGGCCAAAACGAACGCGTGGACCAACTGTGTCGCTTCAGCCCTTCGGCTGCAAATTTCCGCGAGACATAAAAATCGACAACACCGAGTCTGCCCCCGGGCTTAAGGATTCGGATGGCGTTGTCGATAGCCGCAAACCAATCGGGGATCATGGTTAACGAATACGAAAAAGTGACGACGTCAGCGCTCCCTTCTGGGGGTGTCCAAGTGGTTGCATCACCGGTGACCGCTTCAACATTTTTCCAGCCGTGGCGTTCGGAACGTTTGTTGACGATCCCCAAGAGCGAAGTGGCTAGATCGACCACGTAGACCTTGGATATTTTCGAAATGTTCGGACCGATAAACTCTAGATTCGCGCCTGTTCCGCCACCAAAGTCGACCCAAACCGTTGGCTCCGCTTGTCCGAGCGTTTCATAGACATGTTCGCGCCCCTGGAGCAATCGCTTGCGAAAGTCGTCGTACCCTTCCGCTTGCCCGGAGTAAAAACTCTCCATCCGCTGCGCGTGGTCTTTGCCGCGCACCGGCCGAAGAACCAAATGGTAGAGTATTTTCAAGTCATTTCGAATCGACATGGAGCACAGCTTTAGTAGGAGCGACAGAGTGGAATATCCAAACCCGAAGCGTTAGCGAAGGGCAACTTCACAGCATGAACGAGGGACAATTTCTCAGTCCCTCACTTACGTTTCGGGTTAGGATTGGCACCGGGTTAGGATTGGCACCGAGTTAGGATTGGTAGTTTTCGCATCGCCGCTCGCCTAGTTGGAGCTAGATTGATCGCGACGGGAATGTTCGTTTGGTGGTAAGTCATTAGCGTAACTCAGTTTTTCTTTTTTGGTAACCTCGTTTTTGTCCGCATATCGCAACTCCCAACCAAGCCATTGAATGGTCGTTCCAATCAAAATGTGCGCCACCACGAAGCCCGATACGATCATGCTGAATTCCCAATTGAGATAGTCTAGTTTTACTGTGTTTTTCCATTCTTCGACTCGGCGAATCATCTCCGTTCCCAAGGTCGCAAAACCGACGGCAAGCAGAATACGAACCCATTTCCACGGACGCAAAATGGCATTCAACAGGGCTAGATGGAGCAACCAGAAAAAAGTGGCGATCAGCAAGAGAAAGGGCGCCCCCTGATTGTAATAGTTGCGAAAGGAGCGGTACGAGACGTTGCGAAGAGTTAGCGACTGACTGACTGTCAAAGCGATCACGGATGAAAGCACGGTCAATAATATCAAGAAGAGGGAGCCAAAACGAAATGGGCTCGCCGCACTCTCTTCGGACAACACTTGTGCTGGAGTCGGGTTTTGACGAACCAAAGCCAAATGCCAAACCTTAAACGCAACCAGATCTAACAAACCAATGTAAAGGCTTATGCCAAAGAGCAAGGCCAACAGGACAAGCGAGTCTTCTTTAGACAGTTCTGCGCAGAGTGAAGACGCGGTCAACGCCAGCAAGATAACCACCACGTTTAGCGTCGACCCCAACAGGAATCGCCACTGCCCTTCGCCGTACCTCAGCGAATAGATGAGTCCAAACAGTCCCAATTCACTGATAAGGATCCCGCCACAAAACCAAAGTCCCATGTCGGAATCTCTGGGCGAGTAGAAATAGGCTATGGGAGGAACGACGACATGCCCAACCAAGAACAGTGTTGCTATCGGCAAAACGCACCACAAAACGCTTCTCCGCCCAAACACGCTATCCTGCATCGCCTTAGAACACCAAATGAAGGTTGAAGGGTCGCAAGCACCCTTTCAACCTGGGAAATCGCGCTAGCAACGTCGAACTAAGACACAGCCGACAAAAAGTAGCAGGCACGTTCCGTCGTGCCGTCCGCTGGAGTGAATTTACAATGATTCCTGGTGAACGGCACATGGAATGTGCCTACTACTTTGACTTTTGTCGGCTATTTCAACTAAAAACCCTTGAAAGGGTGCGCTGCTGTGTCCTTTTTGTCCAGCATCTCTTGGACCGATGGGCTTCCCTTCATGGCGTTGGAGATGGCATCTTTGGTGGCGGCGTAGTTGAACTCGTAGATTTTTTTGTCATCTGCAGCTGCCGGATGAATAAAGACTCCACACACAACGACAAGGTTCTCTGCTTGATCTTTAGGAATTACCCCACTTGCAACGCTGTCCGCAACTGCTTTAGCCACGGCGGCTTGGGCTGGCCCAAACATTTGAACGGCTTGCTTCATTCCTTTGATCGTGACCTTGGTGATCATTACCGTGGATGGCTTGACCGCTACGTTCGGTGCGAGAACTGCAAGCAGGTTGCTGTGGCCACTGCTTTGGGTAGCAAGAGCGTTAGCGAACGCAGTACCGACTGGACCATCCTTGCTGCCAATCATCAAGTCGATGTGTGCAATTTCGTTTCCTTCGCCTACCAATGATTCGCCGACAAACATGGACATGGTGGATTCCTAAACGTGAGAGTTGGGTTTTGATTTCGCGCACTACGCGTGATTGAACAGGAAAAGGTAGCAAACTGCTACGTTCTTGCAACGCAATCTAATGCTCTCTCCGCGTTTTCCAAGGCGTGAATCGTAAAAATTCAAAAAAAAGCAGCCGCTCGGGCCGCAACAAAAGCTTAGGGAAAACAATTATTCTCTCGATTGACTTGCTTTGAGCGGGTTAATTTCGACTGGAAACAAACCTTCGGTACGGGGTTTGCTTTTCTTCTTGTCTCTAGCGGCACTTGTGCAATCGGACTCTTTGACCGCCTTCATAGGTTCCCTACTCATCCCTTTGATTTCAAGGATTATGACCATGAAACGGAAATGGCTTGGCCTGCTATCCATTGTTGCAGTAATGTCATTGGCACATCCCATTCTCATCGGAGATGACAATACGCCTAAAGAGCCGGGAACCAAAAACAGCTTACTTGCGACATCCGAACCGACACTGGCAGCGTCGTCCACTTCTAAGCGTATGGTCAAGAAAACGGCTAAACCTTCGAACGGTTCCGCAAAAAGAATAGAGATGTTTGATGCGATGGAGAATGGGCTCATCACGGTTGACTACATCGGCAGGGATGCAACCCAAGCGAATCTCATATTTCGCAATCAAGGGCAGGAACCACTCGACATCGTATTGCCAGCAACCTTTGGCGCGGTTCCGGTTCTAGCTCAAGGATTCCCTCCAGCCGGAAATGGTGTCGGTCAGGGGTTTGGGGCTGGACAAGCAGGCGGTGGCGGTCAAGGTATCGGTGGCGGAATTGGGGGAGGCGGCAATGTTGGCGTTCAAGGCTTTGGGCAAGGTATCGGGCAAGGTATCGGGCAAGGACGTGGCCAGGGAGGTGGTGTTCAAGGTCCTGGTGGCGGTTTCTTTCGTGTAGAACCCGATAAGCCACGCAAAATGTCGGTTGCAACGCTCTGCCTCAATCATGGCAAGGCCGACCCAAATCCTAGGATGAAATACAAAGTGGTAAGGCTGGCGGAAGTCAATGAATCGAAAATGATCGAAGGCTTTTGCCGTGGTTTGGCCGATCGAAAAATCAGTCAAAACGTGGCGCAAGCGGCGGCATGGCACGTTGCAAATGGATTGTCCTGGGACGAACTCATTCAGAAGCCCAAAGTGGTTTCGCAATACACCGGCGTCGAAATGTTTTTTTCTAAGAATGAAATCGAATCCGCAAAACGTTTAACGGAACTTGTGGCAACAGAGGCAAAGAGTCTGGCAGGTTTGGATAGCGGCATTCGAGACAGTTCGGAATATCTCGGGAAAGGGAACTTATCATGTCAAGACGATATTCAGCTCGCCCAACTTGGGTCTTATCCGGATTGATTTCTGCAGGCGTCAGTATTGGACCAATGATCGCAGCGGGACATGGTTCTCCGCTGCAAAAGGAAGGTTCTTTCTCAGAAGCCAGCGCTCTGCACAACTCAAGCCGTGAGTTATCCGAAGCAGCCAAACTGCTTGCCGCCGAAGAAGCATCGCGGCACGTGGCCGAACAGCAATTGGAAGCCCATGTCAAAAATATCGTGAGATTAGCGAGCGCAAGTCGCGATCCGTCGGCGACCAAGGCTTCTTTAAAAGCGTTGCAGGATCGGATACGGCGAGCGACAGAATTGAATGCAGCGACTCGAACTCGGCTCGATTCCCGTGTTGGATCGGCAATCGAAGTGGCTGCCCGAGCAGAGCAGAGTCTGAAGGAACATCTCGCCAGCCGTGAGGGTATTCAATCCAGTCAAGCCGCCGCTAAGCGATTGATCTCGGAGACCGAACGCCGCAACGCGACGGTACAACAGTTGGTGGAACGTTTCAATGCGCTCCTGGATCAGCAGCTCTTCGTTTCAGCGAACAACGAAATCGCCCCTCAGATTACTGCTATCGATAGAAACGCGACGATCGATGTCGTCACCAACATCAAATCCAGCATGTCTGCCAATGAGCATTTAATGAAGGATTCGGTCAACAAACGAAGCAGAGCATTCGTGGATTCGTTGTCTTTAAATGAACAACAACTGACGCCATTCGTCGATGAGCCACCCATCATCTATCCAGCGGCGGATGTGTGGCAAGCTTTGAGTGCCCGACGCCTAGAACGGTATGGATCGATCGATCTCTCGGGAGGTAAAGAATCCGAACGCAAGATTTACCGAGCACTTAATGAACGAGGAGAAATCAATTTCAATGGCACACCGCTATCCGGTGTCGTGAAGTATTTCCGAGAGTTCTACTCAATTCCAATTGTGATCGACGACGTGGCGCTGGACGCCGAGGGTGTCACGCCGGATGAGCCAATTACGCTGGAGCTTCCAGCCGTTTCCTTTCGATCGGCTCTCAAGTTGATCCTCGAGCCGTTGCAGTTGACTTATGTCATCGAAGACGAAGTTATGCGGATTACGAGCAAAAGGACGTCCGCCAATGTGGTTCGAGTTTACCCAGTCGGGGACATTGTCGTACCGATCGCTCAGCCGATGGGTGGAGCTGGAGGCGGCGGGTTTGGCGGTGGAATGGGCAACGGAATAGGTGGTGGACAGCCTGGAGCCGGAGGCGGGTTTGGTCAAGGAGCAGGTTTCGGTCTGGGTGCTGGAAGAAATGGAGGAGCAAGAGGATTTGGTGGGCGGGGCCAATTTCGGGGGAGACCTTTTTGAAATTGGCACGGAAATGAACGAAAGGGTTACCTACTAACGAGGATTACCTACTAGCGAGGATTATTTACAACCCGACGCGTAAGCGAGGGATTGCGGCCAAATCCCTCGCTTACGC
>JANMLD010000189.1:0-2658 GCA_031372345.1 Pirellula sp. | reverse complement strand
ATTGAGCAAGGCAGGTGAAATCAAAATTAGGGAAGGGGTCACGACACGCGAAGAAGTCGAACGAGTTACCATGCGAGCCTCCATGTAACCCCCGCTGCCGCAACGTACTCCAATCCTCCAATCCTCCATTCCTCCACTTGTTGTTCTTTATGGAAATCAGCACCAGGCGCGTACACTTTGCGGGAAGGACCCAGCATCCCAACGAAGAGTGGATGATGGAGGCTGCGAACAAGGTGACCAACGCCGAAACCGGATTCTTGCGAGGCAAGAAAATCCTGCTCCTCGATCGGGATACCAAGTTCACGTTAAAGTTCCGAGAGCACGTCAACGCGGCCGGTACAGAACCGATTCGATTGCCACCCAAAAGTCCAAATTGCAACGCGTTCATCGAACGCTTTTTCCGCAGCATCAAAACCGAGTGCTTGCGTAAGATGCTCTTCTTTGGGGAAGGCTCGCTTCGCAGGACCGTTGAAAAATACGTCGACTACTATCATCGCCATCGGAATCATCAAGGTCTGAAAAACCATCGAATCGATCCACCACCGGACGAGCCGATCGCAGGCACCATGCACTGCGATCATGAGCTAGGCGGGCTTCTTAAGCACTATCATCGACGTGCAGCGTAGCGATTTCGTTGCAAAGACTCGAACGCTGTTCTGAATCAACTGTTTCGATGACTGCGCATGGATCGAAATTACGAACCAATTGTGTAAATCCAAATTGGCTTTGCGCGCTCCGTCGCTTGAAAGATGGCATTCACGAAACCATTTTTTGCCGCAAAATTGCTCGCCAACCCGTTGCCCGACTTTTTGCACCATACGCACCGGTGCAGCATTCTGTCTGTATTCAGCGACCGTTTATGCTCAGTTCTGTTCTTTTAAAGACAAGAATTAAGACCGTCGCTGACCCCTTTTCCTTCTCCATATGACTCTAATTTGTTCAGACACGCGCTAGCATTTTTATTAAGCCTACCAATGCTAAGGCAATCAGTCAGAATACTCCGCATTTTGAGAGCACTTAAAGGCAAAATTGGCCTGCAATCCAAGTAACATGCTATCCCGGCAAGCGCGTTAACGCCGTTGCGCGAGATCTCATCATTGACAAGTGACATCTTTACAACATGCCATAAGGCGAGGAATGTTCGCCCGTCTCGGTATAAGAACTGATTGCAGATAGTGACAAACCGTTGACGAAGATCGAGATCTTCGTTGTCGTCACGAGGAAACAACTGAGTTGTTAGCCCTAAATAGAACTCTGGATCAGGTGGCAATTTATCGTCATGATCCTCTCTGCGGAGTTCCGCCAAATCCTCTATCGAATCAAAACTGGAAACGAACTCTTCTGGAGACATCAAAATATTAGTGGGGGTAAAATTATGATCGGTATAAGCCACCTTGGCAGACCAAAGTAAGAGGGCTTCGGATTTCGAATTGGAGACGGCCAAACCGGCTGCACTCTAGGCTCGGGCTCCGGTTCAGGCTCAAAAATAGGCTCCCCAATCCGAATCCGATGAATCACCGGCTGCGGCTGAGGCGAAGGTTGCTCCTTCGGGCATTGATTGCAATCGACTTCTAAGTTTGCAAGGCCAACCAAATTTCGACAAAGGTCAACCTTGTTTCCGCCACGATAGGGAACTTCCAGAGAAACAGATATTGACATTGGCTTGCCGGGGCAGGAGCAATCAAAGTGACACTCTAGTCTGCTTGTCCATCCTCTTTTACCTTGCCTGAGGACCGGCAATCTCCGAACAATCGTTTGAAATGGATCTACGCCACAACTCGCGGGGCTCCGGATTGGATTTCGAGAATTCCCAGTTGGATCAGTCTCTTGAATGGAAAAGTAATTGTTGTATGCCCCAAGGCCGTCAGCATACCCGATAGGGTCTCTGGTGAGGAACCTCCCCGTCAACCAGCTCATCCATCTTGCTCTGAAGTGATGCAAGCCAAGCGTTGCATCCCATTCACGTGCGGTGTACGTGTATCGATTGCTAGCCGCCGAACTTGTTTGCACCGCTGCCGAAGCGTTCAAGAACGTTGGTTGTCCGTAGGCTGGGTAGGCGTAGCGTTCGCTTACGTTGCCACTGGAATCGGTTAGGGCGAGGATGGAGTATTGTTGGTTGCTTTGATCGACGCTTGCAACTTCTGACGGCTCTTGATCATAAAACCCATGCAATCCGTGCGTGCTCGGGCCGCTAATGGTGATATGGGCGTCATCGTCCGACCATGTAAAAACGGTTGCGGATTTTTCCTCTCCTGCGCGAGCGTCCGCGCGAGGCATTACCGCCTGCTTCGCTGTTTCGATTTGTCTTGTTGCAAAAGCTATCATCCCTGCATTGTAACCAACTCGCTCGCCCCGTACCGCAAGTTGGCTACCTTTCATTTTGCCTTTTAAATGGTTATTTCAAAAAACTATTGTCGCTTCTCGTCCGGCTTGTCAGCTTTCGGTGGAACATCCGGTTTGGTGGATGGCGTGACGTCCGGTTTGGCATCGGCCTTCGCATCCGGCTTGACGTCGGGCTTGACGTCAGGCTTGACGTCGGGTTTGGCTGGGTGCGTGGCGTCGTGCACTTGCCGGAGCCGCTCTAGCGTGATGTGGGTGTAGATCTGCGTGGTGTTGAGGCTCTCGTGCCCCAGCAGCGTCTGCAGGCTCCTCAAATCG
>JANMLD010000073.1:0-34884 GCA_031372345.1 Pirellula sp. | reverse complement strand
CACCGCAGATTGTCGCCGGTTGCCCCGCGACCGTGCGCCTCGTTACCGCCCTTGCGCGGAGCGAAAGGCGACAATGAGTCACCCAAATCGACCGGTGATGTAATCCTCGGTCTCTTTCAACTTGGGATTGGTAAAAATCTTGGATGTTAGCCCAAGCTCGACTAGTTGCCCCAGATACATGAACGCAGTGAACTCGCTGATGCGAGATGCCTGCTGCATGTTGTGCGTCACGATTAGGATGGAGTAATCCCCCTTCAACCGTTCAATCAGATCCTCGATCTTCCCGGTGGCTAATGGATCCAGGGCAGAACAAGGTTCATCCAAGAGTAAGACTTCCGGATCGCTGGCGATCGCTCGCGCGATGCACAATCGCTGTTGCTGACCGCCAGACAGACCAAGACCACTTTCGTTTAGACGGTCTTTGACTTCTTCCCACAACGCAGCCCCGCGCAGCGATTGCTCACAGACTTGCATCAATCGCTGCTTGTTTCTCTCGCCATCAATGCGAAGCGGGTAGACCACGTTTTCGAAGATGCTCATCGGGAACGGATTGGGTTTCTGAAATACCATCCCCATGCGTTTGCGGAGCTGAATAACATCCACACCAGGCGCGAAAATCGAGTCCTCACCCAGGAGCATGTCCCCCTCGATCCGAACCGAATCAATCAAGTCATTCATGCGATTGACGCTTCGCAGCAGCGTTGACTTGCCACATCCACTCGGACCAATCAAAGCCGTCACTTTACCTTTCGCAATCGGCATCGTGATGTTATGCAAGGCCTGCTTGCGACCATAAAAAAGATTGAAATTGACAATCCTTAGGACCGGGTCTTCTTGCATCACTTCATCGTGCAAAACCGACTCAACGCGTTGGCCGTCGGCGATAGCTTTTAGTCTGTCCATAAATTCATTCGATGCGTCTCTAGAACTGGCTGCCCTGGAATCTTTTGCGAAGTCTTGCCCGGAGCCAGATCGCGGTCACGTTGAGCAACGTGACAATGGTTAACAAAAGCAGCGTGGCCGTAAACACCATCGGCTTGGCGGCTTCGCTGTTCTGGCTTTGAAAGCCAAGGGAGTATATTTGAAAACCCAGGTGCATGAACGAGCGAGAGCCATGAAAAAATGGAAATTCGAAATCGAGCGGCAATTCTGTTACCAACGGAATCGCCCCGACCAACATCATCGGTGCAACTTCACCGGCCCCGCGAGCCATAGCAAGGATGAACCCCGTGATAATTCCAGGTCGCGCATAGGGTAGGACAATTCGCTGCAGGGTTTGCCATTTCCCAGCCCCACATGCATAGGAACCTTCACGGAGGGAGTTGGGCACCGCAGCCAGTGCTTCCTCTGTCGCCACGATCACAACCGGTAGGGTGAGCAGCGCCAACGTACAAGAAGCCCAAAGCAAACAGCCTTTTCCAAAGGTTGGGTTGGGCAACGTCGCTTGGTAGAAACCGTTAAAAAAAGGGGATTTTACCACTAAACTTACTAACCCAATCAAACAGAGGAGCCAGAACACTCCACCGAAACTTGCGAGACGTTTTCGGAACGGCGACATTTGGGCGGGCGAACCCGAAGCGAAAGCCGCAAGAAAAAAGGCGACTGTCCCCGCAAGCGTCGTGACGGTAAGGGCTACGAACCAAAGACTCGATGGCCAGGGCGTGAACCCGGCTTTGATCGGTCCGCCATCCACAAAGCCACCGATGGTGTAGCAAAAAAAGGAAAGACCAAAAACACCATACACAATACTTGGAACACCGGCGAGGTTGTTGATGCTGATTCGAATAATACTCAATACCAAACCGCTCTTGGCATACTCTCGCATGTAAAGCGCAGCGATCACACCGAATGGCATGACGGCGATAGACATGATCAATGTCATGACAATTGTGCCCCAGAGTGCAGGAAAGAATCCTCCCTCGATGCCACCCTCGCGTGGTTGCCCAAACAGGAATTCACCCCACCGAATTGCGTACAGACGTGCCTTGCCAATCATGCCAAGCCTGTTTGGCTCAACCAGTCGAACGATATCGGAGACCAAGATCGTTTTCTCTCGCAATGCGGCCACTCGCGTTAGCTTGTTTTCAATATCATCCGCCAACCAAAACCGCTTGGTGCCCGTAGGTAAGCCAATCGTTAACATCGACTGCGTCGGGCTAAGTTGCAACTGTTCGCACGAAAGGGCGGATGGGGCTATTGGTTCGTCCAAGCCAATTACCTTGGCTAATTCGCTTCCGACATCCAATGACGACGAATTTTTAGGATAGGATTCACTATTGGTGGAAGCGACTTTGGTCCCATTCGATGGAGCGTCGCCAAGCCAGTCCAGCGACGGAACTTGCATGGTAAGCACTTCGGCCTTCAAGCCCGCTTCGAGTCGAGCAATTTCCAAATTGAGCCCGTATTGCAATCGAGACGCGGACTCCGCCACCTCGATTACTGTTTCGATAGCCCGCTTCGAAGTGGGCGGCAAAGTTTGCAACCGCCCCCGAATCTCCGAAAGCGTCGAGGACAAAGGAACAAGCTCTTCGTCGAATCGACTTTTAGCCGCCATCTCAATTCGGTCCAATTGTGCCAACTGGCCAGGCTGCTTAATAAGCTTTTTCCATCCTTGAATGGAAGCCTTCCATTCGAGCCCAATTGCTTCCGAAATAGACTTCGCTGTCGCAATCTGAGTTGCCTCGTCTGCAAACGTCTGCAGTTCTGTTTGATCGCGAATTTCTGCTTTTCGAACACCAATGCGCGAAGTTGAGAGCTGGCGATCCAATCGTCCAAGTTTCTGTTTCGCGGTTTCAATTTGGTCTAGCAGTTTAGATTGCCTGCGCTGGGACTCTTCCACGGCACTTTTCAAAGCGGATGCGTCGATGGTGGCATGAACGGAATCCTCCGAGGCCTTGCCTCCAATGATCCTTTTTTCCCAATCGGCTTTAAGCTCGGTAGCAAACGCATCTAACAAGCCGCCCCATTCCTTCGCCAAATCCGGTGAGGCACTTGTGCTGGGGCCAGATGCGTCGATCGCGGCAAGCAAGGGTTCCAGGTTGTCCATCAGGACTTTTAGGCTCGCAAATCGCGAATCCAACTCAGGTGCAAAGGATTGTTCTAATCGACTTGGAAATCCATAGAGAACTCCCCATTCGCGACGTTCCAAAAGCCAAACTTCTCGAGGTTTATATGCCTTTCCTGAATGAAGATCGTCGGGCTTGATATTCATGGCAATATGCGGAACGAAAGCAAAGTGTCGGTTGCTCACGTCGTAGTTGCCGGTACGAAGATACAACTGTGTCGAGTCAGCTTGATCGCGGCCCGCCAAGATCACTTCGGCCATTTCTCGACTCTTTTCGTCAAGCGCACCAATAGACTGGCGACTAATGTTAAACGGTTGCATGTACTGAACTTCACCCGCTTCGAATTCGCCGTTGTTCAGTGGATAGAATACAAAAGAACGCTGCCAATGCGTTGCGAGCCCTTTGTAGAGGATCAGCCCAAGCAGTGCCACGATCATGCTGCAAGCGATGGCAAACATGCCGCCGGTCAGCCACACCATCGACTCACCTTGCGCGATGAGGCTTTGTCCGGTCGATTTAGTTCTAGCATGGTCTTTCACAGTTGGTACGCTCGCTTTCGAAAACGCAATCGAACGATTTCAGCGACCGTATTCGCGACCAACGTAAAACAAAACAAAAGAAAAGCTGCCAAAAACAATGCATGAAAGTGGGTTGAGCCACGGGCTGCCTCAGGCAGTTCGGTCGCGAGTGTCGCCGACAACGTTCGATACCCATTCATGGGATTGACGTCCATCACGGGAGTGTTGCCCGCCGCCATCAACACGACCATGGTCTCACCTACCGCTCGGCCAAACCCAATCATCATTGCGCTGAAGAGTCCGCTCATGGCGGTCGGAATCACAACGCGAATCGTAGTCTGCCAGACCGTTGCGCCACATCCGAGGGACGCACTTCGCAAATGCTGCGGAACGGACTGGAGGGCATCTTCGGAGATCGTGTAGATCAAAGGGATGATTGCAAAACCAAGGATACCACCTACCAGCAATGCGTTTCGCTCTTGATATGCCCCGAGAACCGACCCACGAGGATCCATTCCAGACGTCGAAAGACACCAAGCGGCAATGGCCGAAATCATCAGTGTGGCGAGGGTGGCACATCCGAACAGCCCCAAATGGACGATCGAAAAACGCAGTGGGCTCATACGACGAGCAACGCGTTGCACGTAGGGATTCAATGGACCGCTAAAAAACCAAGCGACGGTAAGCGATACTGGAAAAAAAGCTAAGCAAAACCATCCGGACCAACCGGAACCGTCATGGCTGGATAACCACTGGATCAAGTTGCCATTAAACAAGATCGATTCCACCGAGTCTGCTAACTGTGTTGCAATCAGCACTCCTAGCGGAATGAGAACGAAGAGAATAGGCAATCGCAGGTGGCGCAAGCGAATCGCAACGGTTGAGGGGATAATGAGCCAAAGGTGGGAAGACAGGAGAAAGAAAAACAAAACCGCGACCACGGAGAGCAAAACGGCCATAAGGTTATCACGCAAGATTGGGGCGAGGACCAAGGCGCCTATAAAGCCTAGCACCACGCTTGGCACACTCGCCATCAGTTCGATCACCGGTTTAACACGTGCGCGCCAGCGACTGCTCATGAATTCGCTCCCGAAGATCGCGGCCATCAATGCAATCGGAGCCCCAATAAGCATCGAGAAAAAAGTTGCCTTAAGCGTCCCAAAGATCAATGGCCAAAATCCAAACTTGTACTCCCCCTCGACGGTCCCGGTACTGCTTTGCCAAATGTGTTGCGGTGAACCATAGCCTTCGTACCAGATGCGACTAAAAAACGAACTAAGCGAAGCCTCCGGGAACGGAACATTCAATCGCCACAGGTCGACTTGGGTTTCCGTCAAGAGTCCAACGCATGCCGCGTTCGCAGCAAAGAACACTCGGGGGTGAAAGCTGGCGCCTTGGACGGGTTGCGATTGCCAAGATACCAATTGACGATTGGTGGGCACATAATACACTGCCCCTTTTCCGGATTGAAATTGAGCAGCGACGATGCGACTCTCGGGTGATGCCGCAAGATCTACGATCGGACCGTCCTGGCCAGCAAAACGGTGAATCGACAGCAGCTCCTGACCCTTGGGCGTTGCGGTGGCTGCCACACTTTCAATATGGCCTGACTCGCTTCCGATCATCAAGGTGGATCGGCCCAAAAGAGGCACCGACACGATTGCTTTGCTTTCCGTCCCGGCAAGCGATGTATGTGTTAAGCCCGCGATCAATTCCGATTCGCCGGAAGGGGACCACACCACCACTCGCCCTTTTGCATCCAACGATTGAATCTGCTCAGAACGCGAGCCAACCATTAATCCGATCACCGCGGTGGAGTGCTCCGTGAGTTCAGGGACGTGCCGCCAAGTTTTGGTTTCCTGTGTGATCGATCCAGAAAAACCATTGACTTTGTTGTCGATCACACCCATGGCTATCGAATGCCCATCGGTTGCGCCCCAAGTCCATGCTTGCGATTCATCGAAACTCGACGCCGCTTGAGGATTCCGCCAATCCACACATCGTACCGGTGCATCAAAGACGGAAAACCGTGGATGGAAAACAACTTCGCTAATCAGTTGCTTTCGCACTAAGCCACTCGACATCGACCGATACAAGACTCCGTCGTGTGAAGCTGCCCCGGAATGCAGTGAGGAAGCAATTTCCATTGGAACATCCGCTTCGGAAATGAACTCCACTTGAATGGCCAGAGTGATCGGGCGAATTGAACCATCCGCATAGCCGGCCAGCATGCTTGAATCGTTGTCCGCGACAGAGCAACATTCGATTTCTCCCAATGGCTTTGGAACGGACTCGTTGCTAGCGGCATGGGTGCTCAGCAACTGCCCGGATGCAATGGAACGGACCGTAACGTAGTCCCCACGATGAAGTATCCAGAGCAACTCGAAGTACTCATCGACTCCACAGGCAACAGGCGTAGCTGCGTCCAAGGTTGAGGCCGAAACAACCTTCGCGTCGGCTGGTTGGTCAACGTTGGTTAATGGAACCGTGGTCAAAACGGCAACCGAGTTTCCTTGGAAAAGCGGAAGTACATTTCCAAGCAATACCAGCACCACTAACATGACGACGAGAATCGTGCCAATGCCGCCGATCGTGATCACTTGCTTTGCGACGCGATCCGATACTCGAACCCACCATGATGAATTGCGATCGCGCCGGTGTCGGGAGGTCTGTCGTTGCGGATCGTTCACGAGTGCTTTGTCAAACGGTTAGAGTCGTCGGTGTCACAGCCAAAGGCTGTGAACTTATTGTCGCTTTTCGCTCCTAGGCTGTGAATTTTTGTCGCCATTCGCTCCGCGAAAGTGCGCCTAGTCAACGCACTTTTGCGGAGCAAAAGGCGACAATGTCTTCCTTCCCGAGTTTCTACCAAGCGATTAAGGATCGATGCCTACCATCTTCAACGCCTTGGCCGCGGTTTTTGCGTCGACCGGAAAATACCCATCCTTGACAGCTATCTCTTGCCCTTCCTTGCTGTAGATAAACTTGAGGAACTCTTTTCGAAGTGGCTCAAGCTTGCTCGTCGGTTTGTAATTGACAGCAAGGTACAAATATCTACCTAGCGGATACTTACCATTGTAAGCGTTTTCTTCCGTCGGCTCGACAGCGGGTTGACCCTTCTTTGGGGACAGCGCGATTGGCTTTACGGCTTCGGTCTTATAGCCAATACCGCTGTATCCCATCGCGAATCGATTTTCGCCGACGGATGAAATCACCGCAGTACTACCTGGCTGCTCATTGACTCGATCTCGAAAGTCGCCATTGCCCATCGCCTTCTCCTTGAAGAAGCCGTACGTTCCGGATGCCGCATTGCGACCAAAAATCGCAATCGCTTCATTCTCGTAGTCGCCTGTAAGTCCAAGCTGTCCCCACTTGTCAATCGCATCACCGCCAAGTTTTCGGGTGCCGGAAAAAATGGAATCAACCTGTTCCATACTTAGACTCTCCAAGGGGTTGTCACGATGGACATAAACCGCCAAAAGATCGATGGAAGTAGGCAGCAAGACTGGTTTGTAGCCGTATTTCTTTTCGAAGTCAGCGATTTCATTCGATTTTGCGTCGCGACTCATCGGACCGAAACTTGCCGCACCTTCGATCAAAGCCGGCATCGCCTTGGAGGAACCTTGACCCTCAACTTCGGTTCGAACCCCTTTGTAATACTCCTTAAACTTCTCCGTCCACTGAGTCATCAAGCTATTCATCGAATCGGATCCAACCGATTTGATCTGCCCGGAGAGGCCGGCTGCCGATTTGTACTTGGGCAGTTTCGGATCGACTTTAACCTCCGCAAAGGCGTTTTTCGTAGAAAAAACGGATAAGAATGCGATGGACACCATTCCGATCGTAACGAAGTTAAAGGCGATTCGAGGTTGCATAGTATTCTCCGAGGCTGGAACGGCATTCTAATGCTCGGAATTGTTCCACAAAACCAAGAAACCACTAGGTATCGATTGTTAAGAACAGGTTAAGTTTGGGCTCCCTGGGGCGAACGGGAGCTTGTCGCTCAGCCCCTTCTCCCTTTGAGGAGATTGTTCGGTTTAGTCAACCTCCCAGAGGGAAGGTAACTTTCGTTGGAAATCCCTGAGAAATAAAACGGACTAGCTCTGCGATGAATTGTAGTCGTGCAGCGGTTGTGGTTTGCAATCGAGGACTTTAGTCGGCGGAGCGACTGACCTACGATTGGCCAACTTACTCTCGCCAGAAGGCTGATTCGCCAATGGCCCTATATCGAACCGCCAGATGGGGCGTTTCAATGGGTACTTGTTTTTGGAATAGCGATTCCACTGCTGCGATAACGATGCCAGAGGTTAGCAACGTGCGTTCGACTGGATAGGGAGTCCGACCCGTCAAAACAACATCTTCGATGTGCCGAGCCAGCGGGTTAAAAAAATCTGCAGTAGTCGAACCGTGCGTCGGCATCGGCAAGTACATTTGACACGAAACAATTGCCCCGGTGTCAGTCCGCAGGCCAGCGTAATTGAAGTCGCGGATCGGACACAGGAACATGCATGTGCGAAAGTCGTCGTTGTGCTCAATAAAATAGGCGGTTACCGAATCTTTCATGACTTGTTTGGCCCATTCATACGTAACAGGGGCGGTTGGAAATCCACCTTCCACTGGCAAATTGTGACTTCGCGTAAGTGCGGCCACGAACAGTCGCCGAGTATCATTTTGCTCGGCAAGCTCCATTTCTTGCCACACTCGATCTCCTTTAACCGCCAGTACGCGTTTCACTCCCGATTCACCACCGCGACGCCGTTCGGACATACATTGAGCGGTTTCCAAACCGTGGAAGTCGTAACTATCGACACCTCCATAACAAACGCAGACGCTTTCTTTAAGCGGCGTATCCAATGCAAACTCGGTAGCAGGCATTCGCCAAGTAACTGGGAGCGAAGAACCGGCCAAAAAAGGGAATTTCAATCGAACCGAATCTTCCACCATCTCTTTGCACTCGGACCAAACGGTTGACAAGTGCTTGTCATTGAACACAGGTACGCTTCGTCCTGAATCCTCAAAAACCTTCACGACCTTCTTGAACCACTCGTAGCGCGGGTATCGCTTTTGACCCATCTCGTTGACAGGATAGTCGCCATGCTCGGCGATAATGACCACTCCGTCCACGGCAAGTTTCGATGTTCCCAATGTCAACGCTTCTTCGATCGTCGGAAAGGACCTTAAGCGGTACTTTTCAATCCGCTGTTTCCCTAAATCCGCTTCGCCGAACTGATCAATAAACACCGAACCAATATCAAATCGAGGTTCTTGCCACCGTCCGGCAAACGTATAGCCCATCGCATGCCGATCTAGAAAATGCTGGGCATGAGAATGCTGATACACCTTAGTCCCTAAAAAGGCGATACGCTGGCGCTGGACAGGCGACGCTCGCCCAATTGGAACTTGGGAAGCAACGACCCCCATCCCTGCCAAATATCCAAACGATCTTCGATTGAGTTGCATTTTCATTCCGCCGTAAAGGTGTTTTCTAAAAACGCGAGCAGCCGATATTGTAAACAGTTCGCGTCCCCTCGTTTCAACAAGTCGAAAGATTTCTAACCTAGGTCCGCATCTCCGAGGCGGACATCCCAGCATCTCGGAGATACGCTGCTACGTGCTAAGAACCGTTCGAGAAATTATTGTCGTGGATCGCTCCGCGATCCAACGTTCTGATCGCGGAGCGATCAGCGACAATGCGACAGTCAATTCTTGAACGGTGCTAATCGAATGCTTTACTTTGGTGACTCGACCCTGCTCCGAAACCGATCGATCGCTTCGCTGAGGCCCTGACGGTTTCGGATTAAATAGAAAACGCCATCTTCGGGTTGCATCGCCTTGTCAATCTTTATCAAGTCGCGAAAGCCAGCTTGGTAGGCAGCCTCAAGCGATTCAAGGAATTGCATGGTGTATTTTCGATCAGCGTCGTCACGGACGTCGGACAACTCGATGGACTTGTCAAGTTCCAGAGCATGGATGCTTCGCGCCATTAATTGAGCCGAATCGAAGAGGACATCCCCGTCCATGACCAACTCCCTCTTCATTTCGCTCACCGTTTCGAATGCTGCTGAGTGATTGCCTTGCTTGACATGAATCAACGCGAGCCCTACCAGATCATTCTTGAGATGTTGTAAGTAAACTGGCTCCGTAGTAGCTTGGCTCAATGCGAGTCGATGTTCGCGCCTTGCTCGTTCGATATTTGAGATCGCACTCGCATACTTTAGTGATTGAAACTGCATGTAGCCAACCTGGAACAATGAGTTTCCGAGACGATCGTGATATAGCGAAACGTCGGGGTAGTCGGCAACGAGTCGCGTCAGAATCTCAATCGCCCGATCGTATTCTGATTCCGCTTCCTCACGCAGCTGTCGTTCGCTCAAGATGACGCCGCGATTATGAAGCGCGTTGGCAAGTTCGTTGGCAACCAATGGAAGAGGCTGTGCGAGCCTAGTAAGTTTCTCGATAGCGGAGGCACTCACCGTATCCGCGTTTTGGAGATTACCGGTCGCCCGGTGCAGATTGGCAAGATTGTTCTGATAGATGGCTTGCTCCGTCTGCCGGTCGCGATCCTCCGGCAGCTCATTGAGTAGCTCAAGTGATCTTTGGAATTGTACGATCGCGTCCGTAGTGCTGCCGGAGGCTTGCAGGAGGTTGCCCAAATTGTTGTAACAACGGGCCAATTCCTGCTTCACTGTAGGATTCGGGGCTTCCGTCTCACGTAGAATGCCGTTTAACGTTCCGATAGCTGAAAGGACATCTTTTTGGGCTGCGTCCCGATTGCCTTGTTCGGCTTGAACGATGCCACGATTGTAAAACGACCTTGCTAATTCTTGCGACAATTCTGTAGTCGAATCAATGGACTTCAATTGCAACTGCAATGTGATGGCTTGGTCAAGGTACGCTTGGGCCTTGCCAGCGTTTCTGCTCCTGAGCAGCCGACCCAAGTCATCCTGGACTAACGCCAACTGCCGTCGATAAATTGGATTGCCAGGATGTTTGTTGGCTAACGCCTCAAGTTGGCCCATCGATTGAATGTAGCGCGATTCGGCCTGATCATAATCGTCGACCAATCGATCTACTTCAGCAAGATTGCGCAAGGCGACGGCGACGTCGAATCGGAGAGTTTCATCTTTCGGCTTTTGCTTTAAAAACTCATCGTAAAAGGACCTGGCGCGAGCCAGCAACTTGCTTCGCGTCTCTTCCATTTGTGGGTACTGTGCGAGTTCTGCGCGACCTACTTCCGTAAGCATCGTGGCGACCGCTTGTTTGGCCACTTCCAGATTGGATTCGGCCCGAAAGCGTTCAGAATCTGCCAATTCACGTGCCGTACGCTCTCGAGAGTTGGCAGCCAACAAAAGCGCTATGAACAACGACAATATGAATAACGATGCAATGGTGCACGCAACAACACTGGTCACCAGTGCCTTATGGTGCCGCGACCAGCGGGCGATTCGATTGCCAACGGGTTCCGTGTACGCGGATACGGATTCATCCGCGAGCCAACATTCCAAATCCGTAGCCAATGCCAGCGCCGTGGAATAACGATCCTCTACCTTCGTTGCCATGGCTTTGAGGCAGATGGCTTCTAACGCGTGGGGAATGCGTGTATCGATAGTTCGCGGACGCGGAAACTCGCCGTCTCGCACCTGTTGCAACAAACTTAAAAGAGAATCGGACGAAAACGGCAGTTTGCCCGTCAAAACAGTGTATAACGTCGCGCCGATACTATAGACGTCGCTCGGTGCTTTGATCAGATCAAGTCTACCGGACGCTTGTTCTGGACTCATGTAAGCGGGTGTCCCCAAGCACACACCCATTTGTGTGCTGGATGATCGCGCGCCGGAAAGCAATTGCAATGGCGGTTCATCCTGACGTTCCACTTCGATTTGATGTTCTGCTTTGGCCAGCCCCCAATCCACGACAAGCGTTTCCCCATATTTGCCGAGCATGACGTTGTCTGGTTTGAGATCGCGATGCAACACGCCGCGGCTGTGCGCATACGCCATGGCATTGCATACGTCCACGACGCGCCTCAGAAGCAATCGAAGCTCAAGGAGTCTACGCCTAGGATCTCGATCCATTTCTTTGTTTCTGTGGAAGCGGTCAACGGCTTCTTTTAAGCTTTCGCCACGGATAAACCGCATCGCATAGTAGGGACGGCCATCTGCGTACTGGCCTAAGCCATAAACAGGCACGATCCCAGGATGCTCGAGGCAGCCCGTGATCTCGGCCTCGACGATAAAACGGCGACGACTCTCTGGGTGGTCGGCATAGGACTCCTTAATCTCCTTAAGCGCGACCTCACGCCCAAGCTCTTCGTCACGCGCGACTGAAACCGTACCGAGGCCACCTGCATTGTGGGGTCGCAAGATCCTGAAGCGGCTAGCGGTCGAAGCCACATGCACAGGCTTTTGTTGCCCTACCACAAGTCTGTCCGTTCTTGGAGCAGCGGTAGCCATCGGATCCACTACGAATTGGACAGTCGCCAACAATGGGAATGGAGCCGCCGTCTCCAACTCACCTTTTTCTTGGATATCAGCAGGTTGTCTTGCTTTGGGAGCGACGGTGGCAAAAGCATCGACCACGACATTATTAGCCGAGTGTTTGTCGACCAAACTACTTAAGAGGCGCTGCGTCTCTTCATTGATGACCGATTGGCTTCTAAATATGGTATCGAGACTTACGGTCTTGTTCAGGGTCCATATATTCATCGCGTCCATCAACTGGTCGCGTGTGACGAACTCCATCTGAACGGCCAAGACTCCAATCAGCAGATTGCGATCCTCGCTAGGTTGCGACATCAAGTGGGCTCCGGCATTGCGTCATTACCTATGCAAAAGTCTGTCATTTTTCTGTGGCTGAGCGAGGCCCTCGCTCAGGTTTGGTAGCAACAAAACGAGCGAAGGGCCTCGCTCGTCCACAAGTGTCGCCTTTTGCTCCGCAAAAGTGCGTTTGCCATGCGCACTTTCGCGGAGCGAAAGGCGACACTAAGTGTAGCAAATCGAAGCGCGATGGGAGAATCGCAAAAAGCATTTGGCCCTTAGCAGGATTCGACGCGTCCGTTAGACTTAGCACTGGATGAGCTCTATTCGTCGGTGTGTCTAAAAGCAAATAAAAATGGTCAAGCCTTCGCCTCAATGTGAAATCAAGATTTACGAGAATCATCGCCTGCTCTTTTCATCGCGATTCGAAGGTGCGCTGGAGATTGGTCGACAGCAGCCAAATGAGCCGCGGCCGTTTGGCTTTTCCGGAACCGGGCTAAGCAAAAGACTGATTATTGCGAGTCTCGAGGATAGGGAAGTTTCGCGACGGCAGGCCAAGTTCGAGCTCATCGAAGATGGCCGCATTTGCATCACGAACTTAAGCTCGAGCACTGCAATTGGGATTTCATCGGGAGAGTTCATTGATCCGGGTGCGTTGCGGCAGTTATCGCTTCCGGCGGTACTGCAACTGGGTGACAAAGTCGTACGTTTGCTGGAGCACGAACCAGAAATCGAAGGCTCAGCACACTTTGAACGCTTGGCTTCTCCAACGCTTATGCCTGGCGAGTACAAAGGAGCATCTCAGTGGGTTGCAAGCTTAGCTAGTCCCAGCATGGTTAGCTTCAGTCACGAAAATCTGTTGGAGTGGCTTCAAGCCGCAATGACGGTCTTCCAGAACCCGGCAAGTTCCAGCAAGTTTTTAGTCGACGTTGCCGTATCGATTGCCAGTTTGACCCATCTCGACTGTGCGGCCGTAATGCTACTCGAACAAGATCGCTGGGAGATCAAGGCGTTTCATTCGCCCGAAGGCACGGTTGACAAGGCAACTTGGCAGCCGAGTCTAACCATTCTCAACGAAATTTTGAAAGACAAAACAACCATTCGGCAGTTGCCCTCGCATCTGAATCAGGCAGTTCACAGTTTGGCGTCTGTCCATTCGTTGGTGGCTTCACCCATTCTCGACCAAACCGGTGCGGTCATCGGAGCACTCTACGGTGACCGCAGGACAGCTTCCACCCCTTCGAGCTCGGCGATCTCCGAGCTTGAGGCTAGGCTCGTCGACTTGCTGGCCTGCGGTGTCGCAACTGGATTAGCGCGCTTGGTGCAAGAGCAAGCAGCGATCGCCGCACGTGTTCGATTTGAACAATTCTTTACCCCCGAACTTGCTCGCCAACTTGAAATTGAGCCAGACCTTCTACGTGGTCGAGACGCGGAAGTCACGCTTTCGTTTTGCGATATCCGAAGATTCAGTCATTATAGTGAGAAACTTGGTCCGCAAGGGACGTTCGAGTGGATCAACGATGTTATGGAAGTCCTATCGGAGTGTGTTATCGCGCATTCTGGTGTGCTTGTTGATTACATCGGTGACGAGCTGATCGCCATGTGGGGAGCGCCAGCGACGTGCACCTCACAAGCCGATTTGGCTTGCCAAGCGGCCATCGATTCCGTGCAGCGGTTGGACGAACTAAATCGCCGTTGGGAGAGTCGGCTGGGAGGTCCCATGGACTTTGGAATCGGCATCAATAGTGGAGTAGCACGCGTTGGAAACACAGGTTCGCCTCGCAAATTCAAATACGGTCCACTTGGCAATACGGTAAATCTAGCAAGCCGAGTTCAAGGTGCGTCAAAGTTGATGGGGGTTCGTTTGTTGGTAACCGGGTCGACCATTGGGAAATTAGTTGGGCCATTTCCTTCACGTCGATTGTGCCGCGTTCGGGTCATCAACATCGAAGAGCCGGTCGATCTCTATGAAGTTGCTGACAGCCCCAATGCAGCTTGGATTGCACACCAGGACATGTTCGGTGCCGCGTTGGACGCGTTGGAACGGGATGACTGCATGACAGCGATACACCTTGCTGGAGTCTTGGTCAAACACTTGGCCAACGATGGTCCGACCCTACTGCTCTTGTCTCGAGCGATCGAGCGATCCCGCAATCGCGATGGTGCGTTTGACCCTGTTTGGAAACTCGATCGTAAATGAATCGCTAGGATGTCAGGATGGGTTTGTTAAAGCGGACCACTGGCCCCCGAAAGTCGATGAGGTGGCATTCCGACCAAAAGCGTTTCTCAGGAAAGCTTCAATCGTTCCGCCCGCGACCATTTCAAGTTCCGCGTCATTCAATTCGCCGTCCGCCATTTCACATGGAATGACTATGGGAACAACATTCGGTTCATCGTGCACTCGAATGGTTGCGGAGCCAGGAAAGGGCATCCCTATTTTTTCCTCAAGAATCTTGCGAGGGTTTTCGAGCAGTTGATTCTTGAATTCAGAACTCCGGTTGGCCTGATCCAGGATTTCGTTGAGTTGAGGTATGTTTGTCCTTCGCCAAAGGAACAAGTGCATTTCGTTTTGCCGCTGTTCGTAGATGCGAACTTGCTCGCCGTCCCGGATCACCAATCCAGCTGCCTTCGAAGTTTCGGTGGGGTTTGCGATAAGCCTGGCATAGAATTCTGGATCGCGAACTGCGAGTTCCATAATTTGCGATACTGTCATAGGAATCTCCTTACAAGTGAAGCGGGCGGTGATCCTGTAAAGGCTAGGTGCGAAGTCTTCCAGTCAAGTATACATGCGTAGTAGAGTCGGAATCATCTCACGCAAAGCAGACATAAAGTGAAAAGTTTTGAAAATTGTCGCTGAGATCGTCCGGTTTAAGGTCTTGTATTTGCTTGCAATTTGGGAGGGCGAGGCTCCTGCCGAGCTATTGCGTCATGGCTCCGCGGGAGCGTCGCCCTCCCGACCAATGAATTTGCAGGTTCCTAAACCGGACGACCCTCCCCAAGGGAGGGTGACTAATCGTTGTCTTTCATAGACGAGCATTCATCCAAGAGTTGGAAAATGCTTCGCCAAGGTCGGCCGGTACCGCTATTGAGCGAAATCGCACAGGAACGCGCATTCGTAAAACCAAACTCGCTCTTGGATTCGGCCATTTTTCCAGCCACATCCGCCGTGGCGCTCAAAGCTAACGCCGGAATTTCGAATCCGCGATCTCCACCCATCCCACAGCATTTGCCCTCGTGCGGTGCATGCACCTGCTCTGCGCATGCCTTCGCGACCTCATTCAATGCCGCTTCCCAGCCGTGCCGATGGTTCGAGCAGACCGAGTGGACCGCGACATTCGCGAGCTTCTTCGCAATCGTCAGTTTTGGAAGCAAGCTGGCTGCCAACTCGGTCGAATCCAAAATCCGTAAAGTTTCCAGCCGATGTTTGCGGACCCGATCTAGATAGGGCATTCCCGTCTTCAAAAAAGAAGTGCACGATCCAAGATCCAGCACAACCGGCCTTTCACCATGCTTGCTCCATTCCCAAATCGAGTCGAGCAATTCGTTCTGTTTTTGTATCGCGACATCGACATACCCCTTCGATGAAAAAGCTTGTCCGCAACATTTCCCCGTCGCATTCCGCGGAATATGGACCGAAACCCCAGCCTTGTCGCAAACCCTCAACAAGGCATCGGCGGTACCACCCATCATCCGCGACATGCAAGTTGGCCAGTAAATGATTTCCGCAGTTTCCAAGTCGCTCAAAAGTGAACGATCGATAGCCCCATGATCTGTCGAAAGTGCAGCATGCCATTGCGGAAACCCCGCAAAGACCTTGGCGAGCACGCTCGTGATCGATCTCAAGGCAGAGTCGCCAATCACCGCACTCGTTCCTCGACCTACATTCAGGCTCCATGAGACAGCCCGTTCCGCCATGCCAAAATGTTTCCCCAGCATGGACGCAACTGCCGAATCGACTCGCCCGGTGGAGGAGCTGCGAAGCTGCTTGATCAAGTCTCCCGTGTTGATGGCTACCGGACAATCCAGGGCACACAAACCATCCGTTGCACACGAGGCCTTGCCCGCAAACTCGTAGTCGCGATCCAATTGTTTCGCTAACTCAAGTTTGCCGCCAGCCAGCATGCGTTCGCGAGCTCGCCGAAGCACGATGCGTTGTCGCGGGGACAAGGTAAAATCCCGGCTCGGGCAACGTGGCTCGCACGCGCCGCATTCAACGCATTTGTCGACTACCTCCTCAACAACCGGCAGATCCTTGATGTTCTCCAGATGAAGTTTTGGTCGCGACGTCAAAATCACATCTGGATTGAGAAGACCATCCGGATCCACCGCGCTCTTGAGTCGGCGCATGATCCCAATGGCCTCTGAACCCCATTCCGTTTCGACAAACGGAGCCATGTTCCGCCCTGTTCCATGCTCGGCTTTCAGTGCACCATCGAATCGATGCACAACCAGGTCGACCATGTCGTCAATGAACCGCGCATACTTGTCCGTATCCGCACTTGTGGCCATCGGTTGCGAGATGACGAAATGCAAGTTGCCGTCGCGAGCGTGTCCGAAAATAATTCCATTCGAATAAGCGTGCTTCACGAACATAGCTTGCAGTTCAACGATCGCTGCACCAAGTCGCTCCAGCGGGAATGTTACGTCTTCCAAAATCGCCGCTTCGCCTCGGCCACGCACGGCTGCGACCGCCGGGTACATGCCCTTGCGAAGCTTCCATAAATAGGCCTGCTTTTTTTTGTTTTCCGTAAACTCGATGGCGCTGAGCGATTTGGCTCGCGGCTCGACCTGCGAACGAAATGCGTCCAACTTCCTGGCAAGCGCGTCCTTGTCCGGCGCTTGAAACTCGAACAACAGCCCCATCAATTTCTTGTGTTCATCCAAGCGTTGTGGTAGCTCAGTGGGTGCTCCTTCTAAATTGCGAATCGACTCCATCGAGGCGCGATCCATGAACTCCACCGCGTCGCATTGAATATCGATCAGTTCCGGAATGATTTCGCAGGCGGTATTGGCATCTGGGAAAAACGCCAACGAAGTCGCTTTCTCGGGTAATTCAGGCAACGTCTTGAGCACGGCCTCGGAAATGAACGCCAACGTGCCTTCGCCGCCGATCAAGAGATGGGACAAAATGTCCAACGGTCGCTCATGATCGACAAACGCATTGAGAGAATAGCCGACGGTGTTTTTTTGTTTGTACTTGCGACGAATTTTCTCTAGCAAGACCGGTGAACCAAGAATCTCTGCCCTCAGTTGGGTGAGTGTTCTGGCAATCGACGCTTGTTCTGCTTCAAAACGTGACGCTTCGTTTTGAAGAGAAGTGTCCCAGACCGATCCGTCAGGCAAAACAAAGCGGATCGAGTCGAGCGTGTGGTACGCGTTGTTGACGACGCCACAACACATGCCGCTAGAATTGTTTGAGAGAATGCCACCCATCATGGCGGAGTTGATCGACGATGGATCGGGGCCGATCTTGCGACCAAGCGGACGTAACGTGGCATTGACGATGCCACCGATCGCTCCACCTTGAACTCGCACTCGGGCTCCTCGATCGAGCGGTTCGATTTTCCGCCAGTGCCGACCGATGTCGACCAACCAGCCATCGGTGACCGACTGGCCCGATAGGCTGGTTCCACCCGCGCGAAACGAAATTGGCATCCGCTTTTCTCGCGAAGCCTTGAAGATCGCTTGAACCTCCGATTCCGTTCTCGGCTGCAGGACCGCTTGCGGGATTAGCAAATAGGGACCCGCGTCGTTAGCGAACGCGTAACGCTGCCAAAGTTCGCTGAGAAAGTCTTCGCAAGGCGAGTCGATTGTTACCGTGTGGAAAAGGTTTGTGGGGGTGCTCGTAGACACGGAAAAGCGTTGGGGGTGTTGGAGTGTTGGAATATTGGAGCAACCCTACGTGCGTTTGGACCTATAGGTCTTTGATCGCTTTGACAATATCGAGAACGGCGGCTTGGCCATCGGCAAAGTACATGAGGGTGTTGGGCAAGGCGAAAAGCGGATTAGGTATCCCAGCAAAACCTGGACTTAGGCTGCGTTTAATAACAATAACAGTTTTGCATTTATCGACATCGATGATCGGCATGCCAGCAATCGGACTTTTCGGGTCGTTTCGTGCAGATGGATTCACAACGTCGTTGGCTCCGATGACGATGGCTACGTCGACGCTGTCCAATGTCGGATTGATTTGATCCATCTCCTTGAGTTTGTCGTACGACACGTCGGCTTCTGCCAAGAGCACATTCATGTGCCCAGGCATACGGCCAGCGACTGGGTGAATCGCATATTCCACCGAGGCACCGCGGGACTCAAGCAATTTACTCAGTTCCTTCACGGCGTGCTGGGCTTGGGCAACCGCCATGCCGTAGCCTGGGATGAAGACAACACGTTGGGCACCATCGAGTATCATGGCGATGTCGTCTGCCGAAGTGCTGCGTACGTTCGCATAAATCTCGTCAACGTTGCTGTCCGACCCGCTTCCAGCCATAACTCCAAAAAGCACGTTGCCGAGTGAGCGGTTCATTGCTTTGCACATGATCTGTGTGAGAATGATTCCCGAAGCACCCACGAGGGAACCTGAAATAATCAAGGCGTTGTTGTCGAGCACGAATCCAGTAGCAGCCCCCGCCACCCCCGAATACGAATTCATCAGTGAGATGACAACGGGCATGTCAGCCCCACCGATCGGATTGACGAGGAACACTCCAAGCACGCTGGAAAGAATCGTGATGGCTACATAGCAAACAATTTGTGTGGTCATACTATGCGAAAACGCAAGGATTCCTACCAGCAAAAAGTCCACAATGACGAGGCCCAAGTTGATCATCTGCTGATTTGGAAGAGAATAAGGCTTCTTGAACTGCTTCCATTCCTCCAGTTTCGCATACGCCACAAGGCTCCCCCAAAACGTAACGGCCCCAATCATGCCTGAGAGTCCAACAGCAATTAATGTGTCGATCGGTTGGTCGGTATGGTGTACGAGGTCGGAGAACGCAACCAGCACCGACGCGCCACCTCCTAAACCATTCAACAATCCAACCAGCTGTGGCATCGATGTCATTTGGACTCGATTGGCCATTGATGTCCCGATGACAGTTCCCGCAATCAGACCCATCGCAATGAATAGGTAGCCGGAAACACCCTGGTCAAATAGCGTAATACCAATAGCCAGCGCCATGCCTGCTGCCCCGACGAGATTGCCTCGAACCGCCGTCCTCGGGGCTGACATCAATTTTATCCCGACAACAAACATCACTGCCGAAACCAAATAAACGAGTGGGACAATCGCGATCATCAAGTACTCACAAAGATAAAGTGTAGCGGGAAGAAAGTTGGAGCTGGCTATCGCTTTTTGAACATTAAGAGCATGCGATGAGTCACTAGGAACCCGCCAACAACATTGATCATTGCCAGCACGATTGCAACCAAACCGAACAAGCTACCCACACCAGTGTCTTGGTAGCCCGCAGCAATGATTGCTCCCACCACTGTGATTCCACTGATGGCATTCGAGCCACTCATGAGCGGTGTGTGTAGCGTTGGTGGAACTTTGGCAATGATTTCAAAGCCAACAAAAATCGAAAGAACGAAAACCGTCAGGCTGGCCACGAGAACCAAAGATCTCGAAGAACGGACCGTTTCCGGTTGCTTTGTTTCTGACGTTGCATTCGTCTTCTCGGACGGCATGTCGTTACCGGCGTTGCGAGCCGCGCCCAACTTGACTTTCGGGGAGGGAGCTCCAACGGCCCTTTCTAAGGTGTTGGGAAGCAGAACGAAAGAGAGCAACAATGCGACAAGAAGCGAAGCAGAAAAAGGTCTCATAGTACCGAATTCATTTGGTGATTTTGACAAAAACAACACTTAGCGATGCTTTGTATTAGAACTGAACAAGCCATTACATTCAAGGACGCGTCGCTACCCTCCGGACGATTCGAGTGGCAGGCACAAACGCTGGGATTTTGTCATTGTCGCCTTTCGCTCCGCGAAAGTGTGCCGCGGTCACGCACTTTTGCGGAGCAAAAGGCGACAAATTAGCTTTTGCCTGGAATTGGAATCCCCATATCCTGCATTAACATCTTCATGTCTTCCCAGGTAAGTTTTTTTGCGTCTGGCGTTCTCAATAAATAGGCGGGATGGTAGGTGACCAGGACCTTTGCACCTCGAAACGAATGGAACTTACCTCTCAATCGTCCGACGCTGTCGGTGCTGCCAAGAACCGCTCGAACAGCCACAGAGCCCCAACATACAATGTATTCAGGCTGAATCGTTTCGAGTTGAGTTTCAAAGAACGGCCTGCAATTTTCAATTTCTGCGTCTGTTGGCGTTCGGTTGTTGGGTGGTCTGCATTTCAAGGCGTTTACGATGTAAACTTCAGCCCTTTTTAAGCCACTCGCGATTAGGATTTTGTCCAGCAACTGGCCAGCAGCCCCAATAAAGGGTTCCCCTACGCGGTCCTCGTCGGCACCTGGTGCCTCGCCAAACATCACCACGCGAGCGTTGATCGCTCCTGCGCCAAAAACGGTGCGTTGGCGTCGACAAACAATCTCTTCACATTTGCGACACGCCATGACTTGAGCATTGAGCGAGTCAAAAACTTCCTGCCGATCTTGAATCGCGGTCGGAGGAGCGTTCCATTTGCCGCCTTTCGTTGCGGGAATCGCAGGTTTTTGCGCGGTTGGAGGCAATGCCAAGGAATCCACGTTGGCCGGCAGAATCGGCTTCGCGATGGCTGGCGCCGTAGGCCCCGATTCCTTCGCAATGGAAGCCGTGGAAGAGCGGCTTGCATCCTCCGGGTTTACGTCTAATTCAAGCGATCCCGGCGCAAAGGTTGAAGCCACAACTTCATCGAAAACCACTGAATCGTTTTCTTCTAGCCAAGTTATGGCGGCTGCAACGGATTGAGTTGTTCCAGCAGGAATCTGTGTAACTCCGCTCCGGCGCCAATGCTTTAAGAGCTGAACACTGGCCGTTTTCCACTGATTCCTGTGCATTTCTCTGATTCCTTGCGGTGCAATTGGGCACAATGCTGGAGGAAACACCGGATTCTAGCAAGATGTGGGAAACTGAACACTCCCGCAAAACGCCACTTAAGACTACCATAACGGGTTGATTCCCGTTTTCTCAGTTCTCGATTTTTCTGTTTGCTCGATGCCAATTCCTCGCGTAGCCATTGTTGGCCGACCCAATGTCGGCAAAAGCTCACTCTTTAATTGGATTGCGGGCAGACGGCTTGCAATCGTTGAGGACACGGCTGGGGTGACTCGCGATCGCTTAACCACGTTGATCGAACATCGCGGTCACCATTTCGAGCTGATCGACACGGGCGGAATGGGGATCATCGACGTTGATAATCTCACGGCCGATATCGAAGCCCAAATCGAAATCGCCATCGACGATGCTGACGTTTTGTTGTTTGTGGTCGACTCCCGAGCTGGCCTTTTGCCGCTAGATCAAGAAGTTGCCGATCGACTTCGCAAAATCAACAAGCCGATTTTGTTGGTCGCGAACAAAACCGATAGCCCTTCGTTAGATACCAACGCGGACGAATTTCATCAGTTGGGGCGCGGTTGGTTGATTCGGGTCAGCGTGCATCAAAATCGAAACAAAGACGAACTGCTCGATCTGGTTGTTCAACGTATCCCTCAATTGGATGCGATGCCCACCGAAGTCGAACCGCCCATGATGAAGCTTGCGATTGTCGGCAAACGCAACGTGGGCAAGAGCACTTTCGTCAACACGCTCGTCAAAGCCGAACGCATGATCGTTAGCCAAGTGCCCGGCACGACCCGCGATTGCGTCGACGTCATGTTCGATTTAGATGGTCACAAATTCATGGCCATGGACACCCCAGGACTTCGAAGGAACAAAAGCGTCAAGACCGATATCGATTGGTACGGGATGCACCGAGCGCAGCGTAGCATCCGGCGTGCCGACGTGGTGCTGATGTTCTTCGACTCTAAGCAACAGATGAGCAAGGTCGACAAACAGCTCGCCCACTACATCGCCGACCAATACAAACCCTGCATCTTCGTTGTGAACAAGTGGGATTTGCTGGCTGGTCAAATGCCGACCGAACGTTGGGTGCGATATGTGCATGAAACGTTCCCCACAATGGCGTATTGCCCGATCGGTTTCATCACAGGGCAAACCGGTAAAAACGTCAAAGCGTTGCTCAACCACGCTCAAATGCTTTTCAAACAAGCCAACGAACGCATCTCAACGCATCAATTGAACAAACTGGTAAAGGTCGCGTTAGAGCGACATGAACCTCCGATGTACATGATGAAACGACCAAAGATCTATTACGCGACGCAGATAACCAGCTTGCCTCCGACGATCATTTTGGTCTGCAATCAGCCGCAGGGATTTTCGAAAACCTACCAGCGCTACCTGCTTACCTTCCTTCGCGACCATTTGCCGTTCGGCGAAATACCGATCAAACTCTACTTGCAGCCGCGGGCACGCGACGATGAACGGGATGATTTGAACAAGGAGCAGCGTCAAAAGCGCGACGACAACGATGCGATGTCGGCTGCCGATGCAGGCGAAAGCCTCGATGGAGAATTGGACGATTTCGTCGACGAGGACGATGAATTCGAAGTCGGCGAAGACGCCGACCTCGAATACGAATACAACGAAGACGAAAAAGAAGAAAAGTAACGGCACTTTCGCCCCCCTTTTGGAGTGCGGAAATTCATTTCCGCTTTATGACGAGCGGCAGCATTGATTAAACCGGGAGGGAGAGGCCACCCCTGTAAACATCATCACCTCGACTTTGCCCAACCAATTCCTTACTCGGGAGGGTGAGGCTCCTGCCGAACCATGGCGGTGCCAGCTCGGCAGGAGCCTCGCTCTCCCGTTGAAATCCTTGGCAGGTAGTTGGCGTCCTATTCTCGCCAGACCTCGATTTCGGTAACTCCGCTGCGTGCATTGCCAGCATTGGTAAAGACAACGCGTAGTTTGGTGGTTTCCAGCGGTCGGAATCGAACGGTATTCATAGCGCTGCCAACTGGTTTCTGCATCGACATTTGAGGGCTTTCCACGTCGACCCATTTACCCTCTTGAAAGCATTGAACTGCGATGGCAGTCGGCGGTTGCACGCCCCCTCGATCGTCGTAAATGTAAAGTTCGACTCGTCCAACGATGACTGGATTTTCAAACTCGACTTCCAACCAATCGGATTTATTCGGCGATTCGTAAGATGTCCAACGATTCATTGGGGTCGGCAGAAAGACAATCTTGCCATCGATGGCCTTCATGGGTTGGCCGCCAAAGCGATCCGAATACGAAGCAGTGGCTTTTGGAAATCCGCTTCCGTTTGGATTGAATGCAATATTGCCCGCGGGCGGCCGGGGTGACACGTATGGCAATTCCGCCAATCCCCACAGCTCGATTTCCGTGAGCCCGGTTCGACCACCCGTCGCGTGACTCATCGTCACTCGCAATTTCTGAAGCGGTATGGCATCAAAAGTAATGGTGTTTGAGCGATGGCCCGTTGGCGTTTTTGGATTTCGGCTTTGGTTTTCAATGGACTGCCACTGCGATCCCGTCCAAGCCTCCAACTGATATTCCGACGGTGCCTTAATCGATTCGGCGTCTTCCAAAAAATACAACTTGGCGGTGTCGCAAAAGCGAGTCGTCCCTAAGTCCATTTCCACCCAATCGATCGCATTAGGCGAGCCGCCGGTTGTCCAACGATTGGGTGGATTGATGTGATACCAGTAGTTTCCATCGTGCAATTTGGAAGCTGCCGTCCCTGGTGCCGTAAACGATGCCTTCAAACGCGGATAGTAGTCACCATCGTTGTTGACCGCAAAGTTGACTCTAGCTGAAGCCATACCTGGGGCTTTCTCGGGCTCACCAATCGATGGGTCTAGCTCCACCTTCATGCTCTTCATTTCCGTCGAAGTCGCAACTTTTTTACCATCAACGATTGCATGCAAACCAATCCCATATCCATAGCGTGTTCCCAACCGGTCCCATATCACAGACAACCGATTCCCATGGTATAAGACATCGTCCAATGCGAAATAATCCCATTCCGGTGGTGCAAGCGAAGAGACAACCAACGTGTTGTCCGCTTGCTCTTGTAGGCCAACCAGTCCGGTGATCACCAGATCGCAAAAACTGGAATGGAAATAGTGTTCGCTGTGGTTATAAGCATCGTGGCCATCGAAAGACCCCGTATCTGGGTGCAACGCTTCGGCAAGATATGGCGCTCCGTCCTTGCGGTGGGAGCGAGCAAAAATCCGCAAAAGATCGAGGTAATCTTTCGACGAGATTGGCAGCTCATTTGTTTGACTGGATCGATCGCCCGAATTTCTTTGAATGACCTTTGCCATCGCCTTAAGCGTTTGCGATGTAGCATACGGCCAAGATTGGCCGCTCCACCAGCAACAGGAATTCTTCAATAGAAACATTGGGTCATTGCGTTCCACCGTGGTGGGCCCGAAATTGGCAAAGAACGCGTCCCGATCCATGAGCTTTGCCCAAGCCGCTTCGTATCCTTTATTGCTGTCAAGAATTCCGAATTGCCAAGGAACGTAACCGATCAGCTCTCGACCGTGTGGGTCACCAGTAAACTCGCCCGTCTCATAGGTTCGCGAAAGAGCGGTTATACGATGTCCGTCTCGCTCTTCATTATCTCGGAAGGCCGGGAAAAAGAACTGCCGCTTGTCATCCCAAAGCAACTCCAGCATCTTCGATTTTATCGACGCAGCTTTCTGTTCAAACTTGCCTGCGATGTCGTTTTCTCCAGCGAGCAAAGCAATCTTAGCGATGGCCGTCGCATCGGCCCACATGTAGGCATTGAAAGAGGGGCGATACGAGGGAGCGCCCCTAAGGATATCTTTCGTCTGACGACTGTTGATGTTGAATTCCATTCCGTCGTCGTGCCCCGTTTGCCAAAAGAGTCCAACACTCGGTACAAAGTGACGTTGCTCCCAGCCTTCGTAGTTGCGAATAAGGTCCGGCAATAGGTCGACCAATTGGGCATCGTTCTTGTGCACCAAACTCAATGCCCAAGCCGAATCGGCAAGCCAGGTTGAATAATTTCTCGGCTGAGCACCTGGAGTACGAAACCAATAGCGCAAGTAGTCCTGAGCGATGGTCGGCTTTCTTAGCCATCGAGCTTCGTAGAGTTGATGCCCGGCTGGGCAGCTAATGGCTCCGTAGGCACCCGACCAGAACGGACGATCGATAAACTCGGTAAAGGAGTAACCGCTGGTGGGAGAACCATATGTCAGGTGCTTGGTGAGGAGCTCCCACCGGTAGTAGTAGGTTGTGGTGATGTCTGCGTCAGGGCACTCGAAAAAAGGGATATTCTCCTTGTACCAATCCCAATCGCGATTGTCCCAAAAGGTCTGGACATCAAGCTGCGTCTGCTTGTCAAGCACCTGCGCGATGCAGATTTGATTTCTCGAAGGAAGCCATGCACTGGCGATGAAGAACAGGAACACAAATGTGCTTTTGAGTAATCCGCAACGCTGTTTTGTCATAGTGGTCATAGCGATTGGTTTGTCATAGCGCTTGGTTTGTCATAGCGCTTGGTTTTTTGTTATAGCGCTTGGTTTTTTGTGGCTGAGCGAGGCCCTCGCTCCGTTGTTGAATCCAACGAGCGAAGGGCCTCGCTCGTTTACAATTGTCGCCTTTTGCTCCGCAAAAGGGCGTCAACGCGGCGCACTTTCGCGGAGCGAAAGGCGACAATACAGTCTAAGCAAAGCGGGCAGAACCAATAGGTTCCCCAGCAATCCGCCCATCATGCTAATCGAAGCGGTTGTACCGAACACGACCGTCGGGAGAAAATTGCTGGTTGCCAACGAACCAAAACCAAGCACCAGCGCGCAGGTTGAAAGCAAAATAGCCATCCCGATTTCGGACTGGGCCGAAGCCAATGCGTCGTCGAAACTGCGGCCATCCGCTCGCTCGCGTTGAAATCGAATCAAATAATGAAGCGATGAGTCAACACTAAGCCCCATCGAGACGGCTGCAATCATGGCTGCTCCCAAATTCACGCGTGTTCCAGTCCATCCCATCCATCCCAGAATGCACAAACTCGGAAGAGCGTTTGGCAATACGGTAAGCAAGGCCATCCCCGGACTTCGAAGAGCAATCGACATGGCGATCCAAATCCCGAGAGTGGCAACCGCAAAACACCGCCATTGATCGGCCACAACACTGGAAACCAATTGCGACAGGAGCACATAGTAACCGGAAACCGTCGCTTTCGATTCGGGCGATGGCTCGCGCCGACGGGTGCTCTTCGACACATCGACCGCACCAAACCCTTCACTCCAGGTTTCGCTCCGAATCGCTTCATCCACTGTGCGCTGGACCTCGGCAATCAGCTGCTCTTTTTGTGCCGCTTCTGCCTGCTCGCGCGACCGCAGCATGATGCGTAAATAGCGCTGCCCGTCACTAGGTTTGCTAATAAGCGTATCCACAAAGCTGCCCATTACCTGTCGCATGCCTATCAGTCTGGCTTCGATCGACAACCTGCCAAGAATGGGCGACAAACGCGAAGCTTCATCGGCATCTGTAAAACTCATCACTTTGGTCAATTGCAACGGCACTTCGCCAGGAACTTCAAGCACCAACAGACGCTTCTCCAATTCGGCAACTTCGTTTAAATAAGTCTGCGACAGCACCTTCGGGGCGGGCAAGAGGACGTCCCAAACCCCAGCCCCACCCAATTCACTCTCCACGGCCCGGTAGGCCACCACGAGCGGAGCATCCGATCTGAAATTCTTGATGAAGTCGGTTTCGACTTTCAGTCGCAGGGAACCCAAAACGGCAAATAAACAAACAACAATCGCAACGATGGAAACAGCAATCGGCCATCTATTCACCAGTCGCAGCATCCACAAAAGGCACCGTCTCAGTGGTTCATCACCGGGAATCTGAAACAGCTCATAAGATAGCCCCATGCCTTTTGCATGTTTCTCAGGAGCGAGCGGCAAGAGTGCCAACGTTGGAACCAACATAAAGATCCCAACAAGCACTACCAGAGAAGCAAGCGCCATCATGCACCCATAGTCTTGAACGGGACCGACCTTTGCGAACGAGAGCGATGCGAAACCAATCGCATCGGTGATGCAAGCCCACATAATAGGTCGCCACAATCCTTTTAAGGACAATCGCAGTGCTTCTTCGGGTGTCGCATTCGAATTCATGGCTTGTTGGTAGCCGAGCATCCAGTGCATCGTTGTCGCCACGCCAATCACCGTTACAATGGAGGCAAGCATGGATGACACCATGGTTAAATCCCATGCCAACCACTCCAGCAGGCCTCGTGTCACAATGAGTGACCATTGCACAACTACGATCGTGATCATTGCCCAACGCAGCGATCGAAATCCAACCAGGATGAGCAGCGCTAGGCATAGGGTAGAAACGATGCTCAGTCTCTTTCCATCCTGTTCAATTTCATCGAATCCTTCTTCGACCATCACGGGCTGTCCAACGAGCATTCCCTTTGACAAGCCTTCGACGGAGAGTGAGTCGGCCAATTTCCGAAGTTCGAAAAGAGTCTGCTTCGTTGCAATATTGCTTTGGTCGGGTGGTTTTAACAAGCATGCAATCGCAACCAGAGTTCCATTGCGACTGTGCGTTTGGCCCTCGAAAATCGCAATGAATTTCTGGGCCAGCGCATTCTTGTCGTCCAATAAAACGTGAGGATTTCGTTTCCCTTGAAGCGTTCCTAGGATAGCGAACGGCTGGTCCAGCTGCCCCAGCATTTGATCGATCTTAGACAAGTCCATGGCGATCGCTACGCCGGGGATGGTTTCAACCCGTTCGCGAATGCGTTTCAGCCGTTCCAGTCCACTTCCATCCTTGGCCCAAAGGCTTTCGTCCCGATACGCGAAGACAACGAGGTCCGAAACACCGAACTTCAACTGCAAAAACTCAAAATCCGTTCGAGTCGGATCTTCGGGTGAAAACATGCGTTGCAAGGTACGATCGAAACTGAGTCGTTGTGATCCGGGCCAAGCGGCAACCAACAAAAGGATGCTTATGCAGAACCAAAGCCATCGCCAACGAATCATGTGGAATCAGATTCCGATGGGAAGGCGTCGCGGCGTAAAAAAAGAGCGGACATCGATGCAGTTCATACCCGCACGCCGAGCCGCTTCGACACCAAGATCCGCGTCTTCAAAAACGATGCAGTGCTTTGGCGAAGTACTTAATTGGCGGGCTGCTTCCAAAAACACATCCGGTTCGGGTTTGTGCTTGGCTGTGTCTTCGGCAGTGACGACGGCATCGAACCAGTCGTGCATCGCGATCTGTTCTAACTGCCTTTGGATGATAGCCCGGAACCCTCCGCTGGCGACCGCAATTGGCTTGACGCCACGATTTTGGCGAACGACCTCCACCACTGCCTCGATTGGGATAAGCAAATCAATGCGAGCTAGAAACGCAAGTTCCTTTTCATGGGCTACGGAAACCGCATCCAGCGTGATCCCTTGTTCGCTGGCAAGCATTTGAATGATGCGATCACTCGGCATCCCCCCCAACGAATAGAACCTCTCCTCGGGAAACGCAATCCCATAACGGCTCATCGTCTCGCGCCAGGCTACGAAATGCACTGGCATCGAGTCTACCAACGTACCATCGCAATCAAAGATTATCGCCTTGCAGTTCCGAACTAGATCCAACTCTCTAGAATTCAAGCTGTTCACTTTCGACGATGTGCTTCCAAAGGTCATGCGGTACGAGAGGACGTGCCAACCACCCATTGATGCGATAACTATTCGACAATTCAACATGCTCCATGGCGTCCCTGGAAACACGCGGCATGAAGATTTTTGTGCCATCCAATCGGCGGTTGGCTCGTATTGTCCTCACCAATGCTAATTCGTCAAACGCCATTGGGCTTCCGTTGCAGACCACATAGTCGAAGGATTCGTTGGATGTCACGGCTCGCAGAGCAGTCTCATGACTGTTTACGGTGCACAACTGGCAACCGTGGAACGTCCCAACGGGTAAAGATAGCGCGTTCGGATGGTCAGGTGGGTTCACCACCAGGATTTGAATCGGACGCTTTTTTGAACCGGTTTGATAGTCCGCCCCAGATTCCGACACGAATTCTGGCTTCGAACGGGCGAATTGGGTTGGCGAATCGGTAATTCCCTTTAGCCAGTCCGCGTCCAAATGGGCAATTGCGTTAAGAAGCTCCCCGAGCACTTGATCGGCGCCCATTTCGTCACCAGCCGCACGCCGCTGCTGAAAAAGGTGAAGGCTGGCTTTGATCTCCGCCAATCGCTGCGGAAACTGCATGACGGGGAGATCGGACTCCGGCGCAACAAATTGTTCGTATCCAGCCGATTGCTTTTCCGAACTTGACATATCGGCATGACTACCGCTCGACGCCATTGCCAGTTCACCTCGCATGATTTCGACGTTGCGAGGTGCTTCGATACCAATCTTTGCGACGCGACCGTTTACGTCGAGTATGCGAACCGTGATTCCACAATTTGGGAAGACAATAGATTGATTGATTCGGCGACCTAAGATCAACAAGATAGAGACTCCATTCGTGTGCAAGTAGATGTACGTTGTTTTAAACTCGCCAACTATTTTAACGCGCTGCATGGGCCGAGTGGTGAGGGTGCAGTATTTTGCTGCCCCCTCTTTTTCTGAAGTATTGCTAGCAAAAGCAAGTGGCCTAGTCGTCAAAGCATGGACGATATGTAAACGAGCGAGGCCCTTCGCTCGTGCATCGAGCACTGTAAGACGAGCAGCGATGTAAAAACTACCAATCCCAACCCGAAACGTAAGTGAGGGACCCGCGAAACTGTCCCTCGTTTACACTTCGGGTTGGGATACTCCAATCTGCCGCTCGCCTAAACGCGGTGCGATGCCCACGCGGTTAAACGAAATACCGTAAGCAACGGCCTTTAAAAGAATGGGTTGTCGCGGGTTCGTTGCGGAACCTTCAGAAAGGACTCTGCAATTTTGAGGTCTTCTTTCGTCGTGATCTTGATATTGGTCTCCGGCCCTTCGACGCAGACCACGGAAACACCGCTTTGCTCGACTACTTGTGCATCGTCGGTAGGCTTACCTTTCATCTTGGCGTAAGCGGTTTTCAACAGGCTCGCTTTAAATAACTGCGGCGTTTGAGCTTGCCAAAGTCCATCTCGAGCAACGGTTTCTGTAATTTGGTCGCTGGTATTGCATCGCTTCACCGTGCCGCGGATGGGCGATGCCAAGATGGCGGCGCCGGTTCGATCGGCAGCCGCGATGACCGCGTCAAACGACTGCTTGGTCAAGCATGGTCGGGCTGCATCGTGAACACCGATCAGCTTGATTTCGGGCCGAACTCTTTCGAGCGCGTTGCGAATGCTATGAAAACGTTCCTCACCGCCCAACACGATTTCCACGCCGAGCATGGACAGATTGCCAGAATACTTTTCTTGGACCAGATCTTTGTCCTCAGGCGAGATGGCCATAATGATTTGAGCGACCCGCGGATGCTCGGCAAAAAGCTGGGCGCTGTGCTGCCAAACGGGCTTGCCCGACGCGAGCGTAAAGACCTTTTTGAAAAAGGGATCTCGGAACCGAGTGCTCTTGCCGGCGGCGGCCAAGATGATTGCGATGTCTTTCATACCAACTCTTGGGAATTCTTTAATGCAAGCGAAGCGGCTTCGTGATCGAGCGTGTCAGCAATGATTTTGCCATCTCGCAAAACGATATTGCGGCGTGCGTTTCTGGCGACTGAGACATCGTGGGTTACCAAAATAACTGTAAGACTACGTTCTTCGTTGAGCTTGCGAAACAGCTCGATCACTTCGCGGCTAGTTCTGGTGTCCAAGTTTCCAGTTGGTTCATCCCCCATCAATATGGATGGGTCTGTGGAAAGAGCGCGAGCGATTGCGACTCGCTGTTGCTGACCACCGGACAATTGTCCTGGATGATGGTCAAGTCGATCGGACAAGCCCACGAGTGCGAGCAATTCCTTAGCGCGTTCTCGCCGTTGTCTGGCTGTGATCACGGCACCATACATTAACGGCAATTCGACATTTTCTAACGCAGATGTCCGTGCTAACAAATTGAAGTTTTGAAAAACGAACCCAATATGTTTGTTTCGAATGCGAGCGCGCTGATCACGCGTCATGTTGACCACCTCTTCTCCGCTGAGCAGATAGCTACCCATGGTGGGTCTGTCTAAACAGCCGAGGGTGTTCATCAGCGTAGATTTCCCAGATCCGCTCGGGCCGATGAGCGCGGAGAATTCCCCTCGTTCCATATTCAAGTCGATTCCGTCCAAAGCACGTACCTCCACTTCATCTAGTTGATAGATCTTGGATACGTTTTTGATTTGGATGAGCGGCCCTGCTGAAGTAGTCATAGCGATCATCTAAATTGCCTCTGGCCCCCGTTCGCCCGTTCGAATTCGAATGCAGTCATCCATCGGAAGAACAAAGATCTTTCCGTCTCCGATTTGCCCCTTTTCGCCGGTCTTGGCACCTTTGAGGATCGCATTGATCGTTGGTTCTACGAACTCATCATTGACGGCGATTTGAAGCTGAACCTTTCTGAGTAGGTTGACGGAAACATCATGCCCGCGAAAAGCAGTCCTTTGTCCTTTCTGCCTTCCAAAGCCGAGGCAATCCAAAACAGTCAAGCGAAAAACCTCAACTTCGGTCAATGCCTCTTTGACTTCTTCCAATCGGTTTGGCTGCACGATTGCTATAATCAACTTCACGGTGATTCCTGACGATTTCTGGACGACCCGATGTCTACGAATTCAGAATCAGATTGTCATCGGAAAACGAATACGATTCAAGTCTTCAGCGGTGCGTTCCTCCTCATCCGAGTCAGAATCGCATAGAAAGCCCAGCCGTCCAGCCTCGAAAGAGTTGATCATCTCCCGTCCGCAAGGAAAACCGCGAGCCTTGAGTGGAATCGGAAAGGCGCTGATTTGCAACCGTAGCCAAACTTGGAAAGTACCACCATTCATATCCGCACGTTGCATCGATGCTTTGCGAAACGCGATAGTTCATACGCCCGCTCCATTCGAACAACGTGTTGATCCGCAGCTTGCTTTCACGCATGTCCGCCAGCGTTGTCGCCCCATCCATCGCATTCAAGGAGCCGCTTGCGAAATTTCCGTAAAGGCCAATCGCAGTGCCAAAACCGACGGTCAGTCGCTGACTCATTGGACGGAAAAGGTTGAGTCCGATCTGCCCTCCGACCAAGAAGTTATTGGTTTCCAGCCGAAAGTCGCCGCGGCTCAATCCTTTGGTTGACTCCAGCCGATAGCGCTCTTCAAGATCCAAAAAACGAAGACCACCGAAGATCATCGATAACTCATCGCCTGTCCAACACCGGTTCAGTTCATAGGAAGAGAAGCGAATCCGATGCGATTGTTGGTGGCTATCGGCTCCGTTGAATGTGGCTTGAAGGCTTGCGGGAAGATTGGAATCCACCGGTCCAATCGCCGAAGACTCGCGATTCCAATGAAACGGGCCAGTGAATTTGAACTCGATTCTCTCCATGCTACCAAGCAGCCGTGAAAACGTGTATCTTCCAGTGAGGTCCTGCTCCAACCTCGGCAAGTCCGCACCTTGGGAAAACGGACCAATGGAGTCAGAGCCACGTCGCAACCCTATCGCTTCGTACCCAACGAGGAAGTTAGGTCGTGATGGATCCATCCCCAATCGGTCTCGCCAACTCAGATCTTTCGATTCCGGCTGTGTGGATGGGGCCGTTGGAATCGCTTCACCAGAATTCTGCGATTGGATCGCTACTCCACTTCCGATGGTCGACGCAAGCGACGGAGACGCAAGCGACGGAGACGCAAATTGGGCTGTCGAAACGCCCTCGCTTGGATGGCTGGGCACTTTGGGGGAGAAAGCAGCTTTGGATGCTCCCTTCGCCGGATCCAGCGTCTCGGTTTCCTTGAAACCGAGTGGCGTCGGCTTGATCCCGATTGGAAAAGAAGGAGGCACAACCTCTGCCGGCAAGCTTCCTAAGGCAATTTCCCGCAAAAATGTATCCGAGCTTACACCGGTTGGTGCGTAACCGAGCTGAGTCTGAGCAATTCCCATTCCGGGTGTACAAACCGCACAAAGCAGTACGATGGCGAACGCTAGGAACGGAACGCGACTTTTCTTTCGATGCAATTTGCAGCATGGGTACATCGGATACCTCTGGTGCAACAGGATGTTCAACTACTTGGTCACCATCAATTTGTCCTTAACCGGAACTAAGTAGAGCTTGCGAACAAGCTCCAAAATGCGTTTTGCGGATTCTTCACTATCGGTTGTCCCTCGCACTTCGATCATCCCGTCCTCCTTACTCACAATACTGACGACGGCGCGGGGGAAGCCCTGGGCGATTACCTGCTTGATATCATTGACTTCGTTCTTAGTGGCATGCACCTTACCGCCGGGCTGCGAAACATGAACTCGCATAACTTGGGGCTTGTCGCCAAGATCGGCCGTCCAAATCTGAACCAGCGTCGTTCCAACTTGATTCCCAACCAGAGACAATGTCCGCTCGTTCTGCATCACTTTACACACGTTTTCGTCCTGAACCGCGATCGCGTTCAGCTTGCCAGACAGTTCCATGTTGGTTGCTGTCAGACACTCAAGTTCAACGATTGCGATCGGCAATTGGCTTTTAAGACGAGTGTCGAACTTGCGGCGTTCACTACCGGTCGAACTCGTCTGAGGGACAAACTTCTTTGGCTCCTGATTCGAGCCCAAGGACGGTGCAAACGATGGAATTGTGTCTTGAACGGAATCCACCACAGGCAATCGCGAGCTTGTTCCGAAATTATTGCCAAGGGGCTTTGGTCCGTTAGACATGGAGTGAGGCACACGGGACGTTTCCACCTCCACCGTCGAGATGATCTCATCAGGTTGACTACTTGATGGTTGCGGCTCTAAGTCAGTCGATTGCGCTAGTACAACGGAATGCCCTAACTGTGTCGGTTTGGATTTCACCAATTGCGGGGTGCGGTTATTGGCTTTGGAACCACTTTGAACATCATCGTTGTCGCCTATGGAGATTCGAACGGCCGTCTGTGATTGCAATCCAGCCGATGGCTCGGATGTTGCCTCGGTTCGTTTGGCGGACTTTTCAAAAACGAATGGCAGCATCTTTACCGGCTGGCCCACCGAGTGCGGTTGGCTTGTCGAGTGCGGTTGGATGACACGAATTTCGACCGAGTCGGTACCCGTTCCGGAATGGTTCGACTGCGGTGACGTAGCAACTTGATTGACTTGATTTGGCAGACTTTCCTTGTCCTTTTCGGAGCCGCTCAACTTCATTACCACCCTTCCGTTCGGATTTTTGGTCAAAACGTCCGACATGCGTGGCGGCGCTGGCAAGTTGGAAAAAACCGTTGTCTCATGACCATGACCCGAAGCTCTGATGTCGCCGGCCGGTACTGGATTTGCCGGGAGCGAGGCTGCGGGTGGAAGGGATGACTGAGCTAAGCCCTCGCTCAGAATAGGTAGCATACCGAGACCCTAGATAAAATTAGTTAGCTTAGCTAGGAACTAACTCAGATTATGTAGCTGAGAGAGCCCAACAAAAACA
>JANMLD010000043.1:0-36362 GCA_031372345.1 Pirellula sp. | reverse complement strand
TGGTGGCGTTCAGCGAGAAGTGTCAAAAAATTTAAAAAATTGAGACTTTTCTGTTTCGCGTTACGCATTGTCGATCGTAGGCATTCGTTTGATCCAGTCATCTAAAAAGGAGTCGAAAATGAACGTTCCACATCCTACGCGTCAAGAATTTGATGCGTTTCTCGTCGCGAAAGCGAAAGCAGACGAGACCTTCCGAGAAGAGCTGCTGCGCGATCCAACCGGAGTTTTTGTGCGTGAATTACGGATGAATCTGCCTGCAGGTGTCCAAGTGAAAGTCCTTGAGGAAACGGCATCCACCATTTATGTCGTTTTGCCCCGGCGGGCGACCGACGCCGAGGTTTCGGTGGAATTGGGAGAGGAATCACTCGATGAAGTCGCGGGAGGGCATGGCACCTTTCAGGGTGGCGGTGGTGGCGGCTTTCAGGGTGGCGGTGGCGGTTTTCAGGGTGGTGGCGGTTTTCAGGGTGGTGGCGGTTTTCAAGGTGGTGGCGGTTTTCAAGGTGGTGGTGGCGGTTTTCAAGGTGGTGGCGGTGGCTTTCAGGGCGGTGGTGGTGGCTTTCAAGGTGGAGGCGGCTTTCAAGGCGGAGGGTTTGGAGTTGGTTTTCAAGGTGGAGGCTAGTCATCCGACCTGACGAAACCATTCCTTTCGCAAACAACAATTCGTCCTCATTGTAAATTCATCAATATCCAAGGCCATGTCCCGCAAAGGAGAGATCCATGAACGGATCATGCGTAATGCCCGCGGCTGATTTCTACACTCAGACGTGTCAGCTCAGGAAATTACTAGCGCGATGGGTTAACTCAGAGGCCGACTGGTTTGGTCGTTTATCGGAGGACGAGTTCGTTCAGGGAGTTGTTCGAGCCAGTCATCTCAAACGCTTGGAAGAGCGTTGGACGGCTGATCCCCATTTCAAAACGCAAGCGGCTATTTGCCTGGATCAGGCACTCACCGATTATGGTTTGACCCTTGACTTCGTTGATCGGCAGAATTTGATTCCGCCTTCAGCCAACTGTCCAGACACCGGTGACCAATCTCCCACCGCTGCCGATTTTCGAGTGTTGCTTCATCGTCGCTGGTTTCAAGTGAACCAGACGGTTAACGACTTGACCCAACCGCAGTTCAAAGCTTGGCGGGAGCGACAAATGGCTCGGTGCGATGGCCAGCTAAAGAAATACAACGCAGAGGGACTCATCCATGCGCCGATTGCATTTGAACTCAGCCAAGGGTGCAGCGTGGGCTGTTGGTTCTGCGCTGTGTCAGCCGGCCGACTTAAAGATGTCTTCCGCTATACCGAAGACAATGCCCACCTTTGGTGCAGTGTTTTAGAAGTGATAAAAGAAGTTATTGGGCCGGCCGCCGGAACCGGCCTCTGTTACTGGGCAACAGATCCCTTGGATAACCCCGACTACGAAAAACTCTGCTGTGATTTCCATTCCATCTTAGGTATGTTTCCACAGACCACCACGGCGCAACCACTGAAAGACCCAACGCGTACCCGCGCTCTGCTGCAGCTTTCACTCGACAAGATGAGCCCGCTCAACCGCTTTTCTATTCTTTCACTCAAAATGTTGGATCGACTACACGCCGAATTTTCGGCGGAAGAGTTGGCTTTGGTTGATTTGGTGCTGCAGAATAAGGAAGGAACCGGAGTCGTCAAATTTGAGGCGGGACGAGTGCGGGATCGTTTGAAACTAGATAAAGTCCCAACCAACCGCCTGACCTCAGGCACATCGGCTTGTGTGAGCGGTTTTCTGATCAACATGATCGAGCGCCGGGTTAAATTGATCAGCCCATGTCCGGCAAGTGATGATTGGCCGCATGGTTATATGATTTTTTCTGAAGATGTTTTTACGGATGTACTGCAATTGAAGCAAGTGCTCGAACGGATGATCGCCGAACACATGCCCCTCACTCTTCATGACGATGATCGGCTTTGCTTCCGTTCAGATTTAACGGTTGCGTCGCTGCCAGAACACGATGGGGTTCGACTCTCCTCGGCCTATCAAAGCCAAACTTTCAAAGGGGATGCCGCTTTGGCACAATTGTGTGTAATGATCGTGGATGGAGACAAAACAGCGTCCGAACTGAGGTTTGTGCTTGAAATCTGTGGCATCCCCGAGGTGCAAACCAATCGATTGCTACTATGGTTATTCGAGCGGGGCTTGTTGGCCATCGTCAGATCACCCAAGCAATACGACTTCGCACAAAAATCTTTACCGGATTGAGACTTTCCTAAATCGCATTACGCATTGTTGTTGTCGGCACTCGTTTGAGATAGACGAGGTTGCATCGCGTTGCCTCCGGATCTGTCAACCATTTGAATCGGTTGATTCAATTCAAATCCTGGAGAATTCAATAATCTTTCAAACGTCAGGAGAACAACATGTCTCAACCCACTTGGTCCACCGTGACCACCCGAGCGCAATCGGATTCCGCTTTTCGATCCCGTTTGATGGCCGATCCTGTCTCAGCCTGCAATGAAGCGGGATGCAGTATCCCGCATGGGACCGAAGTTCAGGTCATTGAACAGAGTCCGAATCAATTCCACCTCATGTTCGGAGCCAATGGCTACTCAACGGAGATCGACACCATGCTTGACCGCGCCGTCAACGACGCAGAATACAAAGCTCAATTGCTTAGCGATCCCAATTCGACCCTCGAATCCGTCATGGGAGACAAGCTGCCTGCTGGCTTTGAAGTAGTTGTTCACGAAAAGAAACCAGGGCAAGTCTTTTTTTTCCTAGATCCCATCGGAGCTTGTGGCGAACTGAGCGAACAAGAACTGGATGCCGTTGCTGGAGGAACGCTAAAGGGACTGTTAAGGAAAATCGGCGATTTTTTCTGTAAAGACTGGTCCAATGGAGTAGCGAATCCTCAATATGATTCGAACGGTAATTTAACCGGAATCGAAACACATACAGATTATAGTTCGGGTGGGTATGTGACTGAGATCCAGACTTAGCAACTGACATTCTCACACAGGTTTTAATCAACAAATTCATTGCCCAGGAGGGTGAGGCGGTGAGGCACCTGACGAACCATGGCGGCGCCAAGCTCGGCAGGAGCCTCGCTCTCCTACGTGAAGATTCGTCAGGTCGTATTCACTCTGCTGCTCGCCTAAAAAAGCTGGAAGCATATCTCACGTATTTTCCTCATGATGCTAGACTACCTGTCTGGCTGTCATGCGTTTAAATAGCCCTTCTTGGTCGTTCAGTTCTTCGGTCGCGTCACGAGGGCGCGGGCAATAAGCAATCGTTGACGTTGTCCGCCGGAGAGCGTTCCTCCCCCTTCGCTGATAAACGTGTGCATCCCCATCGGCATTTGCTCGATATCGGATGCGAAACCAGCGGATCGGGCAGCCTCCCAGGCTTGATCAAGCGAAACGCGACTGGCGCCCGCAATATTATCGAACAGCGATCCAGAATTGACGATTCCAGATTGAAGCACCACCCCTATTTGCCGCCGAACCGACATGGAATCGAGACCCGCTAGGTCCTGGCCATCAAAGCAAACGGAGCCACCCTTTGGCATTTCAAAGCCCAGCAGTATCCTCAACAGACTGGATTTTCCCGAGCCTGATGGGCCAACGATGGCTACAAACTGACCGGGGTTCGCGTGTATGCTAACATCATTCAAGATGAGCGGTCCATCGTCGCGATACCGAAACTCGATATGCGACAGCGAAATTGCCCCTTGCAATCGACCGGGATCGATCTTGTCCTGCGAGTTCTCGGGTGCTTCTTGGAGCAAAGGCATGATCAGTTGCTTCTTGGCCCAGCTATCGCCAAGCTCGACCATCGTGTTGCTAACGCCCGTCACTCCGCTAATCATCTTGTTGAACGCCACATAGAATGCAAGAAAGGTTCCCATCGTCAACATTCCAGGCCCAGCGTCGGCTCCACCCGCCAGAAGTCTCGCCGCAAAGTAGTACAACACGACCGTAGTCGCATGCTGTAGCGCCGTGTTGATGAGGCTACCCCATTGCTCCGCGCGTTGGATTCCAGCGGTGAGACGAAGCTGTGCCCCGACCTTGCGAGCCCAAGCGTTGAAGGCTCTCTGCTGGGCCGCTGCAACTTGAATCTTGGCTACTCCGGAAATCAATTGCACCTGAAAGCCGTTGAGAATTCCTCGGCCCACCGTCAGCTTCCTAGCCATTCCACGAATCGCAACCGAAAGGCCCGCCGTATACCCCGCCACGACCAGTGCAACAACACATGCGACCCAGGCGAGCTGCGTGCTGTAGTAAAAACACATGAACAGGTTGAGTATCGCTGCAAAACCAATCAAAACGCCATTGATCGAAGTATGGCTCACTTCACGACTGATCTCGGTGATCATCATCGATCGATTTTGAAGATCACCACTGGAATAGCGACGAAGGAAGGAGCCTGGCAAACGCAGCAAACGATCGATGACCGCTGATTGAAGCGAAGCCGTAATGGCCGTGTCCGTGCGAAGCAGTAGCCTGTTTTGCGAAAACGAAAAGGCAGCTTGAGCAACTGCCATCGCCAACAATCCTGCCGCCAATTGATACATCAACGCCAGATTTGCGTCTGGAATCGCTTCGTCGATCACCAACCCAGTCGATATTGGCACCAACATGCCCAGCAATGAAGCCGACGTTGCCAAGAAGATGACCATGAGCATCTCGGGCGCAACCGGACGCAAAGCAAATTTGCCTAGAGCCGCGAGCGAGTTCGCAGTATCCGGCAATGGGGGAATAAACGTAATTGCATCCCGAGAAACCAACTGCGCCAGACTGCGATCAACCAGCTTCATTGTCTCCTCGACTGGATCGAAAACGGAATAACCGCGTTCGCCATGAATCAAGGCGATAGGGTTTCCATTGGCGGACCATTTGCCGAGGATCGGTCCTGAGTCTGTGGTCCACCAGTGACCTCGCAGGACGACATTCCTCGCGCGAATCCGCGAGCGGCGAGCGATCGCCTCCACCTCGGCATCCATGCTGCGTTCAGACCGCACTTCCTCCGGAAATGCGAATTGAACTCCCAGCTGTTTACCAACCAACGTCATCGCGAGGTGGAGCGGATCGTCACTAGTCGACACAACAGGCTTGTGGGAAAGTACCGATCCTAATTCCCGCAGCACGTCAGCAGTATCCGTTTGTTGATTTCGTTGACGTGCCTCCAGTCTCTGAACGTTACGAGTCTGTTCCTCCGCTTCCTGAAGGCCTAAATGGCGAAATGCGATCCGATGGTAATATCCCAAACCCTGGAACAAATCGTTGACATGCGATGCGTTTCTACTGTGTTCCAAGCGAAGGGTCGAATCGCTATCTGCGGCCAAATAGTCTTCACCGCAAAGCGGCATCCAACCGATCGAGCTATCAAGCACTTGGTCAACCATGCGTATCTGACCCGAAAGCGCCATCACCCAAAAGACTGTATCCATGGGAGCTTTTAGACATTCGCCACTGGACAGCGAGATCACCGCAGCGTCGCTGGCTAACTCGGCATGCGGCGAAGCGCCCATGCGAGTGGTCGATTCCACGCGCCGAACCCATTCGTCCAACTGACTATAAAGCTCAACGGAATGCTCGTCGGCATGTTGGAGTGCGATTCTTTCGAGCACGGAGTCCTCAAGCCCAACGGCCAGAAATCCATACTCATCCTGCAGCAACGATTGATTGAAAAGCCAATCTCCTTGATTGCAACTGAAAAGATACCGACGCGGGCCGTGCGGAGCTGCATCCTTCATTCGAACTGCAAAGACAGCGACCGTTCCCTTTTGAATGCGCCACGCGTTTCGACAATCACCCAAAACTAGGATCGTGTTGCCCCGCACCGTTATCAAATTCTCGTTCGCTACGGACAAGCTGGTTGTCATACAAGCGGGCTCGTTTCTTCTACCACGGTATCTTGGTGCCGCAATAGACTTGAGTACTTTCCGCCAGTGAGCCACAATTCCTCGTGGTTACCGCGTTCGACCACTTTGCCACGTTCGAGCACGATGATTTCATCGCAATCCCGAATGGTGCTCAGACGGTGAGCGACGATGACGCAAGTGCAACCTCGACGTCTCAAGTTCGAATCGATGATGGCTTCGGTCTCGGAGTCCAAGGCGCTAGTGGCTTCGTCGAGTACGAGCGCCGCCGGATCGTTTACAAGGGCTCGGGCGATTTCAAGGCGTTGGCGTTGGCCACCACTTAAATTTCGGCCACCTTCACTGAGCAACGCCGAAAAAGTGCCGGGCAGATCGCGGATCACGTCGCTGATATGCGCGTCATTTCCAGCTCGTTCCAGCGCGGAGTCCGGGACGGAGTTGTCCCAGAGTGTCAGGTTCTCTCTCACTGTCCCTTCGAAGAGCATGATGTCCTGTTCGACCATCCCCATGGATTGAGACAAGACGTCATCGCCCCAATGCGAACGGGGCATGCCATCGAACAGTATCTCACCCGACCAAGGTTGGTACAGCCCGCAAATCAGTTTTGCAACTGTGGATTTGCCAGACCCACTTCCTCCAACCAACGCAACACGTTGTCCAGGTCGAACATGAAGGTTCAGATTTTCGATGAGTGGCAGGTCCAATTTACTATAACCAAAACTCACATTCTTCAGCTCAATTTCGCCATCCAGCTTGAGCTTCTTCTGCACGGATTGCGTTGGCCCAGTTGGACCTACTGGCCCAGTTGGCACGGATTCGGAGCGTTGTCCGTTGCTTGCTACGGCACATGGAATGTGCCTGCTACTTTGGTGCATTCGGACCTGTTGCTGGTTGTCTTCGTAGGTTGGATTGTTCAGCACATCCTCCAATCGCATGAGATCACCTCGCATTTCTTGCAAGGTCGAACCCAAGTTCGTGATTCGGTTGAGGGGCGCAAGAAAGCTTCCCATCAAGCCTTGGAGGGCAATGAGGGTTCCGATCGTCATCTCGCCTCGGATAACGCTAAAGCCACCGACAATTAGGATGACTACGGTCGTTAGAGTATCCACCACGACCCCGACGACTTGAGTGAACTGGCCGCTGGCGTGCAACTCTTGGCCTGCATTGGAGGACTTGGCATAGTATCCCATCCATTTTGAAAAAAAATCATTCTCGAGTCCCGAGGCTTTCATGGTCTCTACTGACTGGAGGCCCGCGATTGTGAAGCCGCCTAGTTTGCCAGCCTCTTGCGAGTATCGAATATTGGCTTCAACGCGACGCTTTCCGATCGTTCGCAGATAGAACAGATTGATCATCGCGAAAGCGGTTGCGATGATGGTCAACGGAACATGAAACATCAGCAGCACGGCACCATAGAGTAGCATGGTAGCAAGATCGATGACAGTGTTCAGAAGTGGGCCTGTCACGACAGTAGCAAGCTTGCCGTTGAGCTCCATTCGATTGGCAATCTCGCCGGGGTAGCGTTGCGTGTAGAATCCTACAGGAAGTCGAAGGGCATGCCAGAAGTACTGGCTATTGAGCCGCGTCGCAAGACTGAGGCGAAGGCGGCGAGTATAAAATTGCTGAACCGCTTGAAGGACGAGCTTGATAAGTATGGTCCCAATCATGGCAACCAGCAGCGGTCGAAACCAGTCCAACCGACCTTCCAAAATCACGCTGTCAATATACACACTCGCCATGGTTGGTATGGCCAAACCGGGCAAGACCATGAGCAGGCCAGCCATCGCAATCAGGCTGAGTGAGGACACGCTGCCGCGCATGCGGTCCTGCAGAGCTCTCCAGACGCTGGGAAGCCGTCCCCCTTTTTTGAAATCGGGGCCAGGTTCCATCATGAGCACTACGCCGGTAAACCCCGCATCAAATTCCTCGAGCGTGACTTGCCTGTGCCCGACGGCTGGGTCGTTCAAATGGACTGCATTCTTCGAAAAACCCTCGACTACGAGGAAGTGATTGAATTGCCAAAACGCGATGTACGGACACACAAGCTCTTTTGCGGCCGCAATACTCTTGCTAAAGCCTTTGGCTTGAAGACCGTATTGACGTGCGGCCTTGACTATGTTGGACGCTTTGCTGCCATCGCGCGAGACGCCGCAGTTTTGTCGCAGCTCGGTTAATGGGACAATACGGCCGAAGTAGCCAAGGATCATCCCCAGGGCGGCAGCACCGCATTCCACCGCCTCCATCTGGAGTAGCGTCGGTGTGTGTTTAATTCGTTGGAAGTTAGTCATAGGTTGCAGTCGGTTGCGAAATCGCTTTCATCACAGGCTAGCAGCCTGTGCTACGGTAAAAAACTCAGATTCTTGGCACCTTTGCGTCCTTCTCGCCTGTAAACCAGGATCTCAAAATGGGTAGCAAGTACGTGATCGGTGCACGCCTTTCGATCGTGATCCGGACGGACGTGGTGGTTCCGGCGGTGAACTGTTTCTCAGGCCCTCGAGACGTCCATTTGAAGCCGCTGAAAGCCCCCGGATCGCGTTCAAGTTCTACCTCGATTTCGATGGCTCCCCCTTGCTTGAGCAAACTGGTTGCGATCTCAGTGTTACCGACCTCGCTAATGACACTCTCCTGCGTAACAGGAAACGCTGAGACTCGACGAACCGATCCGACGATGCTCCCCTCGCGTTCGCGTTGTACCGTTGACGGTGTGACTCGTACCGAATCGCCAACCGAGACACGTTTGCCATCCAACACACTAAAGAAAGCGAGATTCGTTAGCGTTCCATTGGGATCGGCTTTTTCAATCGTCCCGCACCTTGTTCCAAGCCCGATCACTTGTCCTGGTTGAACTGAGACGTCCAAAATGATTCCGTCGCAGTCGGATACGATCTTGCTCTCCAAATTGAGTTTCAATTCGAGGCGAGCAATCGCATTGTCGATTTCCCTGATCTCGTTGCGACGGGTCTGTGATCCTTGTTCGAGCTCTTGCATTAATCGCTGAACAGAGATATCTAGCTTCATCAAATCGAGCGCTAGGTTGGAAAGTCGGTTCTCATTGTCCATTTGGGCGCGTTCACGTTGCAACACACCCATTTCAAGCTCCTCTTGCTGCACTTCGAGGCTGGCCATTCGAATCTCGCTATCTGCCATGTTCGATTCGGCACCTACGACCAAGTCCTGCGTACTCAATCCCTCGGAACGGAGTTCTTGGATCGTCTTAAGCTGCTTTTGAAGGGTGAGGTTGAGTTGATTCGTTAGCTTCTTTGTCTTCTCGAGATTCTTCTTTTGCTCGGCGGAAAAGCTGGTTTCCTTATCAATGACCCGGGCGGAAAGCGTCGACGATTTATCCACTTCCGCAGCGATGAACGAACGTTGTTTTTCGAACGACTGCATTTCCAATTCCCGACGCTTGTCCGCAAGTTCCGTCGCGCTTTTGTGAAAGACAAGCGTGGTTTCTCGCTTGGCCCGAAGCTGATCCAGCTCATTTCGAATTTCAGGTTGGTCCATGGTGGCGAGGACTGTTCCTGACGCTACGGTGCCACCGACCCGCATGGAGATCGATGTAATCTGCCCGCTCGCTGGGGACTGGATCCCTTTTACATTGCCGGGATTGACGAGCACGCCGATGCCGTCGACACGCACTGGAATACGACCAATAATCGACCACGCGACCCCTGCGAAACAGATGAACGCAAGCGTCGCAAGAATTAGCCATGCCTTGCGGTTCACAACCACCAAGAGTTGGTCAAGTTCTTCGGGCGACTGAAGTCGACTTAGGGATTCTTCTCGAAAGATTGGGTTGGCCATAGTTGTTCTTGGATGCCAAGTTACCTGACAGTTTGTTGTTGAAGTCGATCTAAGATGACATTGAATCTCGCGCCAGCCAGCGACATCGAATCGAGCAAGTCCGCTGAAATCTCATCCTCGGATTCGGTTTCTTCGTTGAGATCTGGCCTTTCCGAATACCCCATCGACGTAACGGTGCTACGAAGACGCGTCGCAAGGAACACGGCGATGGATTTGTACATGCGAGCGGCAAATGCTTTGTTGGACTCCAATCGTAGGTTCATTGCTTGTCTGCGAATTCGCAGTACGGTACTAGGAGTCATGGCAATCACGGAAGCGGTCGGCGGCCTTGAATCGATGAGTGAGATTTCTCCGACCATTTCACCTGACGAGAGCTCGGCAATCTTTGTTTTGGAAGCGCCCAATTGGACCGCAAACTTGCCGTTCAGAATGATGTACAAATCATCCAGGGGAACACCTTCGGTAATAATCGCGGTGCCGGTCGCTACGGTTTGCCGTTCACCCACCGAAGTCAGCCAATCGATATCGCTGTCGTCAAGCAAAGCTAATATGTATAGAACTCGCCGCATAGGGATGCCTTAGATATTGGATCTTCTGTTTGTCTCGTTGCGTACTAAATTAAAGTGAATAAGCAAAATAAATCCCGCAGGACGAGCCTGCGGGATTTGGTGTAAGCGTTTTCCGCACGATGTTCGACCTATGTCTTGACCTCAAACAATCGGCACTCTGGAAGGTCGTCTGCTAACCACACCAGTTTTTTTTGGACAAATTGAATGCCTGAGCCGGCGACTAAGTCTTTGACGGTGCTTGAAACAAAAATCTGATTCCTATCGCTGTGATTTGCTACCGCTTGAGCTAAGTCCACAGCCGGTCCGCGGATGCGTTGTTGCTCGACTTCACACTCCCCAGTGTGCAATCCTACTTGGACATCGACGCCTAGCCTGACGGCCGAATCGCGAACGGCCATGGCTGCACGGATTGCTCGGGCAGGGCCATCGAAACTAGCAACGATACGGTTTGGGGCCGAATGGATCGTGCGGCCTCGAAACAAGTCTATTTCACGCACGAAATGTGCCTGGGAAAGCCCCATCAATTGCGATTCGTGATAGGCACCCGAGTTTTGAGAAGGGACGACTTGAGCGCAGAGTACAGTTGCAAGGATGCGATGCGCTTTCTGGTGTGGCTTGAGGCCGGTTAGGAATTCGGCAATAGGATCGAGCAATTCGTCTTGATTGCCAACGAACGGCAAATGGTCGCTGCCCGGCAATTCGACAAATTTCGCGCCCGGTATCTGCTCCGCTAGGTAGCGACCCTCTTCCACTTTCAAACATCGATCTCCCGTGCGATGAAGCACAATTGTCGGAACTTGAATGGCTTTTAGAATGGGACGAATATCAATCTGGGCGTTCATCTTGGTCAGCGCTAACGCAGCTCCGGGGCTGGCTCCCATTCGCAAATACGTCGCCCACCAGTTCGCAAATTCCTTGTTTTTGACTTGGCTCGGTGCTCTTGCTTCGAGTCCGACTGGACCACCCCAGCTTCGCGCGATGTCGTCGAGGAATGCGTGATGCTGTTCTTCGGTAGGCCCCCACGGATAGTCCGGAGCCTTCAATCGCCTCGCATAGGAGCCGATCATCACTAGCGCTATCGTCTTTTGAGGGTAAGTAGCTGCGAACAAACTGCACATCGGTCCCCCCTCCGAGACGCCGAACAAGATGGCACTTTCGGATCCTGCAGCATCCATCACGGCTCGGACATCGTCCAGCCGCTGCTCAAGCGTTGGCAATTGGTCATAGGGAACTCGATCGGAGAGCCCTGTTCCTCGCTTATCGAAGATAATGAGACGTGCGAACGAAGCCAGTCGTTTCAGGAATCGTTCAAAGGACGGCTCTTTCCAAAACCAATCGAGATGCGAGACCCAACCCATCACAAAAACCAGATCCAACTCTCCCTTGCCCAAGATTTGATACGCAATGTTGACCTCGCCACTGCGGGCATAGCGCACTTCCGGAATCTCAATGTGGGTGTCGTTTCCCTGGTGTTCACCGGTGTCGCCTGATGCGTTGAGTGGCTCTTGGTTTTGACTTGAGTCTGGTACTCCAACCTGCGAATGACGGCGCTCGATCTGCCGCCGTGCCTGTTTAAGGTCCACGACAACTTCCTTTGCGGACTGATATCGCTCCTCACGATCTTTTCGTAGCAGCTTCCGAATGATCGATTCGATCTCAGATTGATGGACTTGCGCGAGTTGCTTGAAATGGATAGGCTCGTCGTTTAAAAGTGACGACAGGATAAGCGTTTCGTTAAGGGATCCATATGGCAACACTCCGAGGACGAGTTCGAATAGGACTACGCCCAGACTAAAGAGGTCTGCTCGCGAGTCGACATCCATTCGCCTCGCTTGTTCTGGAGACATGTAGCGAATCGTGCCCATGATTTGGCCAGGATCGGTGGCAGACGGAAATCCAGGAGAGGTATTGCCCGAGGGAGAGGGGGCAAACTGTTTGGCGATACCAAAGTCCAAAACTTTGACCAAACCATCGCTACGGATCATGATGTTTTCTGGTTTGATATCCCGGTGCACGATGCCCGCAGCATGAGCCGCTTTCAGGGCTTCGGCAATTTGAATGGCTACGTCCAGTTTTTTGATCAGCACTAGCTCGGAATGGTTGACGCTTCGCAACGTTACGCCATCCACAAACTCGGATGCGATGAAATGACAGTTTTCCGATATGCCAATCTCATAAATAGTCAAAATATTCGGGTGATTCAGGGCACTAGCGGACCTGGCTTCTCGCTCAAATCGTTGAATCCATTGCGGCGTACGAGCATGTCTATGAGGCAGTACTTTCAGTGCTACGTGGCGATTCAGGCGAATGTCACTCGCTAGGTAAACTTCCCCCATTCCTCCCACTCCGAGGCAGCGGACAATTTGGTAGGTTCCGACCTTGGTTCCAGCGAGCAACGCTGGAAGCACTTGAATATGGGTTTGACCGGCACATCCCGAATCGACTTCAGCCGATTCATTGGAAATTTCGACAAATCGTTCGGCGAGCTTTCCCGAAAAGCCGTCCATTGCACCCTGCCACTGAGTGAACTGCTCCATCTTTTTTTCAATGCGGACACGCATTCCTGAGTTGGCTTGGCACACGGAATCGAGAAACGAAGCTTGGACCTGCGGATCGTCGATCTGAACCACGGCCATAAAAATCTCAGATTCGTTCATTTTGACTTAAACGCAATTAAAAACGGCCAAACTTTAAGACGGCATTTCGATCCGAATTTCACTTTCGCATCGAAGGTCATTCAATACCGGGTTTCAAAACAGTAGTATAGTTGTTTGTTGGTTTCGTCACACCGACACAAAGCTTTCTGGAATATGCGTAAAGCGATGCCAAAAGATCTCATTTCGTTTTGCATTTTCTGGAATTTTCAGCGATCGATTTTGCAACTAGGCAAGAATAATGAGTGAACAGAACGAAATAACGCGCATCTTTCGTGCGATTCGGGAAGGACACCCAAACTCCTCAAACGAGTTGTTTCCGCTGGTCTACTCGGAATTGCGAAAACTGGCAGAAGCAAAGCTGAAGCGTGAATTGCCAGGACAAACACTCCAGCCAACCGCTCTGGTTCACGAGGTTTTTTTGCGGTTGGTAGCGCCGAATGACCAGCATGATTGGGACAACATTGGACACTTTTTTTCAGCCGCTGCGAACGCAATGCGACGAATCTTGATCGATACTGCGAGAAAGAAAAACAGTCTCAAACGGGGGGGGGATTGTAAGCGGCTTGAGATTGAAGTCGATGAAATGGCGATCGAATTCGATGACGATGAGTTGATCCGGCTAGACGAAGCACTGGAAAAGCTTGCAAGCGAGGATCCAATCAAGGCTAGGGTAGTCGAATTGCGATTCTTTGGTGGCATGTCCGTGGAACAGTCCTGCGAAATTCTTAAAATCTCCCGGGCAACGCATCATCGCTATTGGACTTTTGCTAGAGCATGGCTGTTCCTACAGTTGACCGACCAAAAGACATCCTAGTGCCGCAACCGAGAAATCCCCATCACCAACGGGCGCTGAAAGGTTTTGGCAACGCGTGAGTTAAACCGTGTAGTCGATCCATTCGATCCGTACCTGCACTGTTTCGTGCCGCGATGGTAGAATCGGCCGCGTTGCCGTCCTCATCCAACCGTTGAACTTCATGGAGCTCAAACAATGACCAAAATTCTACGACGCCAGTTGATCCAGGCCGGGGCTTTAGCCGTTGTGATTCCTGCGGTCCCATTCATGTCGTTCGCTTCATTCGCAAGCACCGTGACTGAGGACGCCGATCCGTGGCGAGGACTGAAGGTGGGAGTCGCGACGTATACCCTTCGCGAATTGCCAATTGAAGAGGCTATTCTCGCAGTAAAACGAGTCGGACTGAAATACGTGTCGATTAAGAACGTCAAGAACCATATCGATTTATCTCATTCCAGCGAGGAACGTAAACGACGAGCCCAGATGCTCCGAGACGCTGGCCTCATTCCACTGAGTGTTGGCAATGTTTCCATGCGCACGGGAGAAGCGGACATTCGAAAGGCGTTCGAGTATGCTCAGGACATCGGAGTCTCGACCATCGTTTGCGCCCCTAGCCACGATGCGATTCCCATCCTTGACAGACTGGTCAAAGAGTTCGACATCAAGCTCGCGATTCACAATCACGGTCCTGAGGACAAAGGTTTCTTTCCGTCCCCTTTCGACGTCATGCGGGCCATCGAGAAATTTGACAAACGCATCGGCCTGTGCATCGACGTCGGACATACAGCGCGTGCTGGGGTTGACCCTGCCGATGCAATCTTTAAATGTCAAGAGCGTCTTTACGACGTGCATGTGAAAGACATCTCCGCCATGGGCGACAAAAACACTCCCATTGAAGCAGGACGAGGCATCCTGGATTCCAAATCGATTCTAGCGGCACTGCTGAAGATCAACTACCAAGGTCTCGTAGGATTTGAATACGAGAAGGATGGTAAGGACCCAATCCCCGGACTTGCGGAGTCGGTGGGTTACAACAAGGGCTTGCTCGCCGGAATGAAGTGAAGAGCCGCAAACTCGAAATCCACGCATTGGAATCTCGGTAATCATGAGTCAAAATATTACGGTTTTGCAACTGCTCCTGTTTGCTCTTGGCTATCTATTCATACCATCCCCATGGAATTCCCTTCAGGCTGAAACTTATCATGTGAGCCCCAGCGGACACGATGCGAATTCAGGAAGCGCCGACAAACCATTTGCGACTGTGACGCATGCTCAGATCGTGGCGAGGAAGTTTGAAGGACGCGAACCGATTAGGATTGTGCTGCATGAGGGAACTTACTATTTGGACAGCCCCTTGATTTTTACGGATGCGGATTCCGGATCTCCTCAGACTCCAGTCGTTTACGAGGCCGCACCTAGAGAGTCACCGATTATCAGTGGTGGGCAACCCTTGAAGCTTGTGTGGGAGCCTTATCAAAACGGAATCTTCCAAGCTCAAGTGCCGGCCGACTTGAAAACCGAAGAGATATTTATTAACGGTCAGCGCCAGACCCTCGCCAGATACCCCAATTGCGATTCGACGTCCCAATACTTCAACGGTTTTGCAGCGGACGCATTCAGCAAGGATCGAGCCCAACGCTGGGCCGAACCGACAGGTGGGTATTGCCATGCCATGCACCCGGGGCTTTGGGGTGGCTTTACGTGGATCATCATCGGTAAAGACGCCAACGGGGAGATCATCAAGGAAGGTGGTTGGCAAAACAATCGAGGCGGTGCGGTTCACGAAAGGATTCGCTTCGTTGAGAATATCTTCGAGGAACTCGATGCACCGGGTGAGTGGTTCCTGAACAACAAGACCCATCGACTCTATTTCTATCCGCCTAAGGATGTCGATCTAACCCGAGCCAAGGTGGAAGCAACTCGACTGACGAACTTAGTTGAATTTCGAGGAACACTTCAGCACCCTGTGCACCATATCACGCTCAAGGGTTTAACCTTTCGGCACGCCAACCGAACGGTTATGGAGACCAAGGAACCGTTATTGCGCAGCGACTGGGCGATCTACCGAGGTGGCGCATGCTTTTTCAACGGCGCCCAAGACTGCACGCTCGAGGATGCGTTCATCGATCAAGTTGGTGGCAACGCCGTCTTCGTTAACAACTACAATCGTCGTATTGCCATACGAGGCTGTGAGATCGCGAAAGCCGGAGCGAGTGGGGTCGTCTTCCTTGGCGACTATCAAGCAGCCCGAAGTCCGCTATTCAACTACGGCCAAACACAGAACTTGGATCAAATCGATCGCACGGTCGGACCAAAGTCGGAGAATTATCCTGCCGATTGCATCGTAGAGGATTGCTTGATTTACTTGACAGGCCGTGTTGAGAAACAAACCTCGGGGGTCAACATCGATCTCGCGCAAGGCATTACAGTCCGCCATTGCTCCATCTACGACATGCCGCGAGCTGGCATCAATATTGGCGATGGTTGTTGGGGCGGGCATTTGATCGAGTACTGTGACATCTTCGATACAGTCAAAGAAACAGGCGATCACGGTTCGTTCAACTCGTGGGGCCGGGACCGTTTCTGGAAAAGTGACCATCGGAAGTGGGAGTCAGCGATTCAGCAAGAACGATCCCTCCCATTCCTCGACGCCATGAAAACCACCGTCCTGCGAAACAGCCGCTGGCGCTGCGACCATGGATGGGATATCGACCTCGACGATGGTTCGTCGAACTACGAAATTTACAACAACTTGCTGCTGAATGGTGGCCTTAAGTTCCGGGAGGGTTATGGCCGCAAGGCTTACAATAACATCATGGTGAATAACGGGTTTCACCCTCACGTCTGGTATGAGGAGAGCGGCAGCGAATTGTACTCCAACATTGTGATGAAGCCTCATGCTGGTATCGGACTTCCGAATGGATGGGGTAAGCAGGTCGATCGAAACCTGTTTAGCGAGGAAAAACATCGCTTAAAAAACCTCGATTCTGGCAGCGACGCGAACTCACTTTCCGGTGACCCACAGTTCATCGATCCCGCTAGCGGTGATTACCGAGTAAAGGAAACATCGCTTGCGTTGAAACTAGGCTTCGCAAATTTCGCGATGGATCGATTCGGCGTACAGAGGCTGAAATTGAAAGCCATCGCCCGCACTCCGGAGTTGCCCAAACCCGACTTTGCGTCTGTCACTCCCGCTCCGCAGCCGTCGTCGAACCGTCGGCCGAGCTACGTTTGGCTGGCACATGCACGGGACATTGAAGGTCAGGGTGAACGCTCGGCTTATGGCCTGCCAGATGCGTCCGGAATCCTACTGTTGAAAGTTCCGGCTTCTAGTCCGGCAGCCAAGGCGGGTCTTGCAATGGACGATGTAATCGTCGCCTGCGATGGCGAACCGGTTCGGACGGTGAAAGATCTGATACGATACCGCAACAAGTCTGCTGGCAAGCCCCTATCACTTACGATCATTCGCAAGCAAAATCGGTTGACAGTCGAGGTGATTGACCCTGTGCAGGTGCTCATCGAAGATGTTGGAACGGCCGAGTTTAATTCCATACCATTGCTGCCAGCCCGTTCGCTTTTGGCTGCTAAATTACTCTCGGGCGGTGCACCCACCAACAATGATCCACTCGAATGTCTCATGGATGGTAAAGTCACCAACGGTTATGGGCCAGTCTTCGCAAATGGGGTTGAGAACGGTTTGTACAAACTTGATCTAGGTCGTGTGCAAAGGATCGCTCAAGTCCAAACGTTTTCGAGTGGGCAGACCCGTTCTCGACAGAATTTTGTGCTCTACGGCAGTGCGAACGATAGGGACCCCGGCTGGGATGTCAGCGATGTCACGAAGTATACTCCCATCACGAGCGTCGATACGCGACATGGGGCGGAGAGTGGGTTCGCGGCAACTAAAATTGTTCGTAGTGACGGCGAACCGATTGGCTCGTTTCGATGGTTGGTCTGGGCCGTGGCACCAATAACCGAACAGTTCCGTGAAAACACTGCGTTTCAGGAATTGCAAGTGATTCCAGCCAACTGATCAAGACCTATCCCAGGCCATTCCTTTTGGACACGAGTGGCATTAATGCTGAGGCGCAATCCCTACTAACCTGCGCGTTACGCCGACTGGTGGCTATCATTTTTCGCCTCACATCTTTCTGCCAAAACTACTTAGCAATCCGAGTGATTGTGACCGTATGGGGCGTAAGGTTTGCCCACAAGAACGTTTGGAGATCGGTGTGATTGAGCAACCGCCGACAATGGATCGCGAAGTTTGGATCTGGTTTTTGAAACGCAGTAATTCGAAAGCTAGTCGTCGGATTAAGTAGTCGCATTGGGTGCTGACCTAACTTGCCTCTGGATCCGTAAACCGCGACAAAGTCGCCGCCGACTGAGCCAGCGCCAAGAATATGAACAACGGCTTCTTCATAAATGGAGATTTCAAGTGCTGATCCTCGAGTATTGATGATCTCGGCATGTTCGAGATCGGCGAGGAACAAGTAATTGATTGTTTGTGCTCGATGTCGTGGATGTATTGCATCCGTCGCTTTGAACTCAAAAAGACCGCCCGGACCGACCATCGTATCGAGATAGTAGATCTTCGAAAAAGACTGGTAACTTACAGTGATCGGTATTTCGAGATTGACGTGGGATATTCGATTTGCAAGTTCGCGTTTGTAGACGATTTCGTTGAACAAGCGTCCATATTCATCATGAATTTGAAATGTTTGTTTCATCACCTCGAATCCGTGTGCACGTTCATGGTGCCTAGCATGTAGTGGATCGGCTTATGGCTCTAACTCCGCTACTTCGCCGCCCGTGCGCGTTCCCAAGGCTTGCCAAATGCGTCTATCAATGCTGTTTCCAATGCTATGCACCGAGCCGTCCATCATGCAGGAATTGACCACGCCACCGTGCCAACTGCGCGCGGTCAAGACGCCATAACTGGGGCGCGTCGTGCTAGAGCCTTCTTGCCTGGAATTGAAGTCGATATTATACAGCACACCGTTATAGACAAATGGTACCCGCGTATTGGGAGTAAGCGTCGTGGTAAAGCAACTGTGATGGCTGTGACCGTTGGTCCATTCGGTGTGCCCCGTACCCGTTTTGTCGGCGTTCAGCCTGTCTTTTAGACCCGAATCCGCTATGATCGCAACCTCGCCAACCGTTTGCGGCATGGTGGTTGTCGGCGGACCGCCGTTGCGAGTGTATGCTTGCCAGGCGTGGACTTCGGAGCACCAAAGTGTCTTGCTGGTTCCATCCGTCACGGTGTTGAATCCAAGTCGTGAATTGGGGTGCGTCACGCCATCGCCGCCCCTGTTGGTTACAGGATCAAAGATGAACCAGGAACCAACATTGAATCCATAGGTAGTCGGGTAAAGAAAAACGCCGGATGAATGTTCGCGAAAATCCGCACCTTTCGGATCGGAAGGACATCGATAGACCGGTATGGCAAAGCGGTTTAGCACAGGATAATTTTCCCAGCCTTTAGCCAGGTCTATTTGATTTGCCAACACGTCCTGTTCGAGGTAGGGGAATAGGCGACCGTGAATACTCCATGAGCTGTTGGCTGTTGAATACGTATTGACAATAGCGCTGGGAGGGATTCGTTTCGTTGCTGCTTCGTAGTTCAGCATGGCAAGCCCAATTTGCTTTAAATTGTTGCAGCACGAGATTCGTCTCGCCGCTTCACGTGCGGCTTGCACAGCCGGAAGAAGAAGTCCGACTAGTATTCCAATAATCGCGATTACGACCAACAACTCAACAAGCGTAAAGGCGTTTTTTCGTGCAGTCGGCATATGGTTTTTCTTAAAGCGATCCTACCCAGAGTCCTGCTGACGGTTTCGCATGGAATGGGGCTCTGGTACATTCGAATCTGGTACATTCGAGTATAGACTAAGCCATTTGATGTTTACTAGATCGGGGACTGGACAAAATTTATTCATGCTTCCACGTGCTTAACCAACCAGGATTGTTTCAAACCGAATGACGTTGCTCCCGAACGGTAACGAGCGAGTGATCACCATTGCTGCCGAAACGGCGCATATCGAATCATTAGAAGAGGAGTCCGCGGATGCGTGAATTGGAGTTTGCATTGATCGGGGCAGGGTTTTGGTCGCAATACCAGCTTGCAGCCTGGGGCGAAGTTTCTGGCGCGAGGTGTGTCGCCGTTTGTGACCAATCGCTTGAAAAAGCCCAAAACCGTGCGAACCAGTTAGGTGTGCCGAATGCGTATGCAGATGCCCGCCAGTTGTTTGATCGTCATGCATTGGATTTCGTCGATATTGTCTCGACGGTGGAGTCCCATGCCCCCCTAGCCGCGTTGGCCATGCAACGCGGCGTTGCTACCATCTGCCAAAAACCGCTAGCCGAATCGATTGAAGCAGCACGTGAACTTTGTCGCCAATCGCATGCAACGCAAGTGCCGTTGATGGTCCATGAAAACTGGCGATGGCAAGCACCGATTCGGCGACTGAAAACAATTCTTGATTCGGGAACTTTCGGTCCGCTTGTTCGTGCTCGAATTGATTTCGCCAATAGTTTTCCCGTTTTTGACAATCAGCCCGCGCTCAAAGCTCTCAAGCAATTTATCTTAGCTGATATTGGCACACATATCCTCGATGTTTCACGTTTCTTGTTCGGCGAGGCAGAGGAGCTCTACTGCCAAACGCGTCAGATGCGATCGGATATTGCTGGCGAGGACGTTGCCACGGTGATGTTGCGCAAGCAAAGCGGACTGACGGTAACTTGCAACATGAGTTACGCCAGCCGTTGGGAGCTGGATCGGTTCCCGCAAACGATGATAGCCGTCGAAGGAACGCGTGGCGGAGTTTCCCTTGGTACCGACCACACGATCTGTATTTATGATGATCGGGGTGAACATCGTGAACACATTCCATTGCCAAAATACGACTGGGTTAATCCAGCGTATGAACTGGTTCACACGAGCATGGTCGACTGTCACCGGAACTTGCTGGCCGGATTGCGTGGTGAAGAACCAGCCGAAACGACCGGCGATGACAATCTCAAGACCCTTGAATTAGTGTACGCTGCCTATGCGAGTGCGGAACAACAAGGCTCGGTTCGCATCGACCATTCCACCAGGTCTAATTGAATGTTGACTCAACCTTTCATTGCAAACTACCTGATTGAAACGCCGCTGTCGGTTGAGCAAGCGGCAGAGATGTTCTTAATGCAGACCGCTTGGGGGCGACAGATTTATGCGATAGGTTTGATCTGGATGCGGCTCGCAAGGCGGGGGGTCAGGTGAGTGCGATCCTGCTGTTGGTTTACGGCCTTTGCGGATTCTGCGCGGCATTGGGTGGGCTGATCGCGCTGACTCAGACTGGGGCGGTATCCCCTAAGTTCGGCGGGCAGCGTGAATTTGCCGCCATTCAGCTACGACTGGGGACATTGACCGGCTTGCATGCGAACCGTCGACGGATTAAGTTCATTGGTTCAATGATTGTTATGCAATCGATGATTGCAAATGCAATTCCTCCCAATCCATTTCAAATTGGACGCCGCGCATCATGAAGTTCTTTTCGCTTTCCCTTGTTTTTGTTTCGGTACTGGCTACGCATGTGTTCCCACAAGAGGCGGCAGTGGCTCCGCCCGTCGTTAAGTTACCACCCCAAGCTCCCAATGTAGCGGCTCAGAAATTTGGGCCGGATGGGAAAGTCAACCCTGGCTTTGCTTCTTCGCACGAAAAGTTTGTCAAAGTTGCTCAGGAAGGTACAGCGGAACTTGTGTTTCTAGGTGACTCGATCACCGCCGGCTGGGGCGGCAAGAAAGAGATCTGGAACACGGCCTTTGGTCAATACAAGCCAGCCAATTTCGGAATCGGCGGCGACCGCACACAGCATGTTCTCTGGCGAATTACGAACGGTGAACTGGATGGCATCAAGCCAAAAGCAGTCGTGCTCATGATCGGCACGAATAATTCTGGATCGGATTCCGCAGACGGTATTGCCGATGGCATCAAAGTGATTGTCGAGACCATTCGCGAAAAGCAACCGCAAGCAAAAATCCTCTTGCTCGCCGTATTCCCTCGGGGTGAAAAAGTCAGTCCGAATCCAGGCCGCGACAAACTCAATCAAGTGAACTCAACGATTGCCAAACTAGATGATAGCAAGAATATCCATTTTCTAGATATCGGCAGCAAGTTCCTGCAACCTGACGGTAGTCTTTCGAAGGATATTATGCCGGACTTCCTTCACCTCTCAGAGGCTGGCTACCAAATCTGGGCTGATGCGATCGGACCCAAATTGGTGGAACTCATGAAATAATATTGTCTTAGGTCAGTTCATTCAACCGAGAAGAGTTCTTTCGCTTCCGCTTCGAGTAACTTTAGATCAGGGGAATTCGGCTGCTTTTCGATACGCCATTGCATGGCTTTCTTTAGATAGTCAGCCGCCTCAACCGTTTTGCCTTCACTTAGGCAGACCATTGCAAGAACGTACCAGTCGGCACCAGCCCATGCGGTATTGATCGAAAGTGACTTTTCCAAAGCGGCGCGTGCTTGGTCCAACTTGCCAGCCCGAAACAAGGCTAACCCTAACGTATTGTGAAACGTTGCTTCCTCGGGCCGAAGCGCAATTGCTCGGGCCGCTAAGGTGGATGCATAAATACCGTATTCGACGTTGGCCGACTTTGGGAGTACAAAGTACCAAGCAACTTCATTGATGTCGCGGGCATTGCCAATCAATAGCTCGTCAATCGTCGCCAATACAAATTGTTTCGTCGATTCATCGCACTTCCTGGAAAGACCTATCAACAACCGAAAAACTTCGTCGATTTTCGCGCTATTCGCACGGTTTTTTGGGTCCTTTTCCCGCTTCATTTGGTACTGAAGAATTAACTCGCGTCGGACCTCCGCGCTTTCGCGATATCGCTCCAAAACTTCCAACCGTCTGCTCCAATCCGACGCCACAGTAGCATAAGCAGAGAAGCCCACCGAATCGTCAGGGAATAACCTTAGGATTTCAGTGACCTCACGCATCGCATCGGGGAATACAGCATCGGCCACTTGATAATCCTTTTGATCTAGCGATATTCTCGCCTTCGCCAATAGATGAACTGCATACTCAGTTCGACCATCCGTGTAATTTGGGAACGCCTTGGCGGTCGTCTGGATAACATTGAACCCTTTTTGCAGAACTTTGTCCGCTTCTTCAAACTGCTTTTCTCGCAAGTACATGGCTGTCAGGGTGCGGCTCGCTCTCGCAAAGTAATAGGCATTTATTCTTGGAACGTTAACCTTTGAAAGCAATTGCTCAAAGTACATAACGGATTCCAGCATTAGTTTCTTAGAATGTTCCGCATCGGCGGCAACCATTGCAATAGCAAGGCTCTCGAGCGACAACGCTAGCTCGAAACGGAAGTAGTCGTTTTTGGGTTCGATCTCGAAAGCGCTTCGCTCTAGTTCAACGGCTCTTGTAAGTTGTTTCTTTTTTTCATCTGCGGAATCGGAATGAACAGACCAATTTGTAAGCAAATTTCCAAGTCTAACCATGTCTCCACTATGCGTCGGATTCGATTGCAAAAGGCGTTCTCCAATCATTACGCCCTGTCGTAGTGATTCAATGGCTTCATCCTTTCGATTCAGATGACTCAGCACGCCCGATTGACGCTGTAGCATAGAGATCATTATGCGTTGCACGTCAGGCGAACTACGAGTGCTTTCATCCAATAATTGGAGAGCCGCAATAGACTGTTGCAGCGTCACGGCGGCTTCGTTAAAGAGTCCCAGTTCTGCTTGAGTGACCGCGAACCCACCGAGTGCTTTGGCAATTTCAAGACTCGTTCCATCAGTCCCGCTGCTTTCCTCGATCAACGACTGCTTGAACTTCATCGCCTTTTCAAACGTTTCCCTCCCAAGAGTATCCATATTCGGCTGGTTCAACAAACGCTGACTAACTCGCAGCAACTCTTCAGCACTTGCGGCCGCCTTATCAAATCGACGATTTGAAGCCAAGGCTATCCTCTGGGCTTCCTCATTTTGAAGTTTCTCGTTGGCGGCTCGGGTCTTTTCGCTTTCAAATGCAATTTCTGTCTTTTGCCAGGCCCAAAGTACCGCCAAAAAACAAGCCGCGGATACGAGCAAGGAAAGGGACGCCAACAAGGCTTCACGTGGATTTCGCCGACACCATCGGTTTAACTTTTCCAGCCTACCAATTGGCCTTGCCATAATCGGCTCTTGCCTCAAGAACCGTCCCAGCTCGGCCGACAACAAACTCGCAGACAAATAGCGTTCGTCTGGATTCTTTCGAAGACACTTCAAACAGATGGTCTCCAAATCCCTCGGTACGCTGCGGCGCAATCGTCGAGGCGAAACGGGATCCTGCGTACGCACCATTTCGAGCGTTTCTAAAATGCTCGTTCCTCGAAAGGCAGGCTGACCCGATAGCATCTCATATAGAATCGCACCCAGACCATGGATGTCCGCAGCAGGGCCAAGTTGCCCGAGGTTGCCGCTTGCCTGCTCAGGGGCCATATAGCCGGGCGTTCCGATGAGCATGCCTGACTTGGTCTGTCGTTTGTCGTCGTCGAGTTGGCGAGCAAGCCCAAAGTCACTTACTTTCAAAGTGCCGTCTTGGGCAATGAGGATATTGGCTGGCTTAAGATCACGATGAACGATGCCGCGAGAATGAGCATACGCCAAAACCTTGGCCAGCGTCTCCATCATGTGGGCCGCAATATCGGGATCGATTGGCTGCCGCGCGATTCGCTCCGCAAGAGTCCCGCCATCGACATACTCGAACACCAGGACGGGACAGCCATCACATTCTCTTACTTCATAAATGGGTACCAAGTTGGGATGTTGAAGATGGGCTGCCGCTCGTGCTTCGGTCAACATTCGAACCACGACTTGCTCTCGATTTGGCCCCTCTGGGTGCATCATCTTCAACGCGACAAATCGATCCAATCTCAAATCGCGCGCTTTGTAGACGACCCCCATGCCGCCGCGTCCGAGTTCACTCACAATGGTGTAACCATCCACTACAGGGAACTGCCCGCTAGACTTTTTTGCCGAATTCTGGGATAGCAATCTGGTCAGCGTGAAACGATCTAAATCAGGAAAAAGTGCGGCCAATCTTTCCGCATCCAGTTTCGGGTCGGTGTTGTAATGAGAATCGATCTGCAACAACTCTTTAAGCAGCGACATCCGAAGTGGTTTCTCAACTTCGGTGAGATACTCTTCGACGGCAGGCGTCGCGCCCTTTTGGAGTGCTGCCTCGAATCTGTTGCAGAGATCGTCAATGCGACTCAATTGAACGGACGACAACGGGGCGTTTTCAAAATGTGACGACATCAAGACTTCCTAATTATTCGATTCTGTCCACACCGTACGAATCAGTTTCAATCGCCGCTCTATCGTTGCCAACGCCTTGCCTAATCGCCGCGCAATCTCGTTGGAGGTTAGACCCTCCATTTTCCAAATTGCAATTTTTCGTAATTCATCATCATTCAAACGATTCAACAAATCGTGCCACTCCTCGGCCACTTGGGCCGCGAGCTCCGGCGTCGGTTCGTTGCCTAAAACCCTTTCCAAGCCGTGTACTCCAGCCGCAACTTCCTCACGCGACATAAGAGCCGACTCGCCAAGCACGGCTCCGCCGCCGCGCTTCTGCCTGAATTCATCGCGGATTGCTTTTTGGGTTTTTCGAACGGCAATCGTTACCAGCAGCTTCCATAGACTCTCGCGATCGGCCAAATCGGCGAACCGACCCTCACCCACCCCTGTGCAAAGACTGTGAAACGCGCTGAGTGCAACGTCTTCGCCATCGGTCGCTAGCCTTGTTATGTTGCCAATACGCTTCCTCGCAAGCAGCGTCAAGCGATCAAAGTAACGTTCCCACAACAACTGAGCCGACTGTTCGTCTCCATCTTTCAAATCTTGAAGCCATTGAGTAACGGAACCGGTGGACATCGGCGGAAACCTTGGCGTTGAGGATCGGTGTATTGCTTGAATGTGTACTAACCCCCAGTCTAGCTGTTAATGCGATCCGACGCTCGGTTTGGCCTTTCCTATTCCTGATATACCCAATGAGCCATCGAACCCCTCAAAGATTTTGAGTTTTTTCGTAGCAGCAGAGTAACAATATGACCTTTCAACAATCTCTGAACAAACGCTGTTCCGCGATATCGAGGATTTTTCTGAGGGGCAATTCGCTCGGTTGGGAATTGGTGGTTATGGATTGTTTGAACCGTCTCATTTGACACCGTTGTCTTTGCGTCCTTCAAAACGATTGCCATTCCAATTTTGAGTTTCTCTGTAGAAAAAGGTTTCATAATGGCTGGTATCACACGCAACACCCTGCGATCGCTCGTGCGTCCCGAACGCTTGGAGGATCGACGCTGCTTCAATGTCGACATCGGACTAGGCGATGGCGGCCATTCTCTAATGATTACAGGAGATCGGAGCGATAACCAAATCGATATTGTGCAAGATCAAAGCGGTGTCTATGTTACTGCAGATCATGGCCGCATTCAGACATTTAACGGCATCCGCAATATTACCTTGTCAACTGAGGGAGGAGACGATGTTGTCAACCTCAGAACTCTTATTGATCCAAACATTCGTCCAATCGATGTGGACGCACGATTGGGTTCGGGAGACGACACCTTCAATGCCGAAATCGGCAGCGGCGCATCGCGAATCTCGCTCGACACGGGTTCCGGCGACGACGCAGTCACACTTCGCTCAATCATCGATCCCAACATACGTTCAATTATCGATCCAAACTTCCGCGGAGTTGATTTCACTGCGGATCTCGGTGCAGGCGATGACACGTTCAAGGGCGAGATCGTCGCTCATACTCCACCGTCTGAACACGCACCACCGTCAGATCACACTCCACCGTCGGACCGTATTGCAGTCGTGGGTGGGGCCGGCGACGACGAATTTCATTTCTTGATCAGCAGTGGCGAAGCAGCGCTCGTGCCGGCAGTACTCGTTGAATCGGTTGACGTGCGCTTCGATGGCGGTGCGGGCAGCGACAGGTTCGAAAGCGTCATGCGAAATGTCGTTCTACAGGGATCTGTTCGTGTCGAAGCACAGGGGCAAGCAGGAAACGACGCCGTCATGTCCATGTTTGATAGAGTCTCGGTGAAGGGTGGACTGGACATGATTCTAGGAGGTGGCGAGGGAGACGATCTATTGAGTCTTTTGGCGCTTTCACAAACCCGCAGCGAAGCGGGCTTTGTGCCAGCCCTGGTTACAACCAGTCGCGCCCGCATTCTGCTGGATGGTGGCAACGGAAATGACCAATTCATAGGCGATATCACTCCTTGCGTCTTGCCTCAAGGGACACTCGACATGGTATTCGCTAGCGGACGTGGCAACGACGACATTCGCGTTAAGCTAACCATGGAACCTACCATCAAATCACCGTCGCTCGATGGAAGCGTCCGTATGTCGATACTTGGCGGTGAAGGGAACGATTCTCTCAACCTGTTAGTTAACAATCTACGCGAGTCTGGGAACGCTCTATCTCTGAGACTGTATGGCGGCCCAGGAGAAGACAATTCAATTGTTTCTGCTGGGATCGATGCAAGTGGCTGGGCCAGCCCCAGATAGGCTGGACGCGACTAAGTGATGGCGTTCGACCGCCGTGGAAGAATCTATGCGCTCAGCACGCAACTTGGTTTGATTCGTTTCACCAAGCATGGGCAGACTTATCAGCAGGAATCCTTCGGCGCTCCATTGCCCGACTTGCCATCAGTCTCCGTAAATTACCCGAACTTTCCGCCAATTTCCAACGACATTGTGTTTGATGACGATGGCTATGCCTATGTGACGGATTCGTTGCAAGCCACAATTTTCCGATACAATCCAGAAGGTAGTGCGCCACAAGTCTGGTTCCAGAGCCCGCTGCTCGAAGGAGGCGGATCATTTCCATTCGGAACCAATGGCATCCGACTCGACCCCGAGCGTGAACATGTCGTTTTCGCGGTATCCACTTCGTCGACCAATCCCGGGCTTGGAACGATTTATCAACTGCCATTGGTGTCACATCCGCTTGAGAGCGAACTGGAAGTCGTTCATTCGTACGTGGCGGGCGAACTACCAGATCAGTTGGCTTTTGGCGAAGATGGTATACTTTATGTTACATTAGCCTTTTCCAACCAAATCTCCATGGTAATTCCTGGTATCGGCGAAATAGGACGTATTGGAAGCAAGCCGGGTGACGCAGTTCCGCTCGATAACCCAGCCACGATTGCGTTTGATAGTCGCACTAAGTCGTTGCTGGTGGTAAATCATGCATTGTTTTCAGCGGATCCAACACACTTTGCAGTGCTGAGTGTCTATGTCGGTGACGAAGGCGATCCACTTTCGAAGCCCTAGGCTTTGTCTCAATACAAGTCGCTGCGTCTCTTCGAGACGCAGCCAATGCAAAAGCAGTTTTTTAACGGGGAACCAACGGTAAACGCATGCTTACTCTGCCAAAAAAATCGGAAATGATTTTAGTCAAATCCACCGACAAAGAATTTGTCATTGCCACGCGAAGCGAATTTTCATGGATTTACTTGTTGACGATGGTAGGGCTCGTAGCCGCGTTTGTAGGCATGGAGATTTTAGATAAGCCAGTCATTCAATCTGGTTCTGTATTGTTTGCGATCGCGATGTTTGTCACGTTTTTCATATTCACGGCATTTCAAAGCACCTATCAATGGCTGCGTGTTGCTGACGGAAAAATAGACTACCAACTGCGACTCTGGTCGCTACCGTTAACGAGAAAGTCCGCACTGCTGTCGGAGGTCAATTTTCTAGGAACGGAAACGGCGTCATCCTACTACACGCGAGCAGTCATCAAGACCAATCATTGGAAAGTACATATTGGGTCGAAGGACATTGATGGCGGCGCCGTCTACGCTTTAATTGATGAAATGAAGCGATTGGGCTGTCACTCTCGCTAATCGAAAAACCAGCAGATCATGTTAGGTCATGCTCATGCGGATCTAGACCTTGACTAGGTTCCATTGGCTTCGATGGGACGATCACCCCGGGGGTTCTGCGGTCAAAAACCAACTTTCCCTTGGGCGCGAAAATGAAGTTCAACAAGGATATGATCAAGCATAACAACGCGATCGCTGCAGCGGGAATTACGATCCACCAGGTCCATGCTTTGGTCAGAGCCACAATCGCTAATAGCCCAAAGGCGCCCGAAAAAACTAGGCAGGTCCAACGGAGCAAGAGGTTAATCAAAAATTCGACCACCCTTGGAATGTCCTCGGATGTCCCGAGGCGCAGTTTCGGAGACTCCGAATCGTTTTCCGACATTTATTCTCCCGACGTCTTATTTCTGGTCCGTTTTCGGTCCAAGTAATTTCTCCATAAGTCCCTTAATCTCATCCTCGTTGTCAGAGATATCGTAAATCGCCAACGAGTAGGGACCGATTTGATCGGCCACCCCCTTTACTTTGCGGCTGCCACCCCCCTTCACCGATACGACAGATCCATACCTAAACTATAGCAATACCCAAATGGAGTGGCAGCCCATCACGAATTGAGCATTGATTTGAAACTTTTTCGAATTCAACGCCAAATGAAGCGTATCGAACCTTGGGTCGGGCCAAAGCTAATGTAATCGTGAGGGGTAAAAAGGCCAATTGGGTATCTCTGATAGTAGTGCTTTCTTCGGCACAATCCGCAGGACTTCTAGATGCGGCTTCAACAGACGATCCTTTGCTTGGAGTTCCTAAAATGTTTGCTCGACTACAATCCCTTTTCGCGTCACGATTCTTTTCATCACGTATTGCAAAACAAGATCGAGCCGCCAAACGCCGCCGCTTGACACGCCATCTGATGACCGAGCACTTGGAACAACGGCAACTCCTCGCGACCCTGGTTAATCCATCCACAGTCACTTGGCAAGATACAGATGGAGATGATGTCTCGATCGTCTTTTCAAAGCCAGTTTTCACGAATGTGAATGTCAATAACATCCTGAAGTTCGACACCAACTCGGTCAGCGGAAACAACTCGGTAAAGCAGCAGCTCAAGTCCGTCAACTTGAACGCACTTCAGACTGGCGCGGACATACAAATCGACGCAACCTCAAGTCCCGTTCATGGCGGCAACGGTTTTGTCAATCTAGGCGAAATCAACGCAAATGGCGCCCATTTGGGAACTGTCAGTGTCGACGGTGACCTTGGTAGGATCAATGTAGGTGATAACGTCAGTTCGCCACCTGCACTTGTGGAATTGCATGTGCGATCGCTCGGTGTTCAGGGCCTAACAACCGGTGCGAATAACCTAACGTCACTCATCAAAGGCCAAATGGGATCGCTAGTCGTAGACACCGATATCAAGCAAGCATTCTTCAAACAGGAAGGAGGAGCGGTTGACAACTTCGCCTCCGTATCGGTCGGTGGCTCGTTGATCGGAGGGGATCAAGACTACTCTGGACACATTGCATCCCAACACGATATCGGGTCGGTTGTCATTCAAGGGTCGATCGTTGGCGGCAAGGGGAAATGGAGTGGTTCCGTAAACGCCTATAAAATGGGCGCAATCAATATCGGGGGCAATGTGGTTGGCGGATTTGGGGATGGTGCCGGCTACATCGGTTCGCTCAGTTCTATGAGCACGGTCCAAATTGCGGGCAATTTGAAAGGTGGTGATGGTCAAGACAGCGGAACAATTTCTTCAAACGACATTTTGGGACCGGTTACCATCGGGATTGGAATGGTTGGCGGAAAGGGATACCGTTCAGGTTCCATCGACGCCCTCCTGTCCATCGCGAGCGTAAGTGTCGGAACAGGCTTACTTGGTGGTAGCGGAGAAAAGTCAGCATCCATTCATTCCAGCTTTGGCAAGATTGGCACTGTAATCGTTGGCACGACCGTCGAAGGTGGTCTTGGCTTTCAGAGCGCGGTGATCAGCGCAAAGGGTATTGGAGACATTAACATTAGAGGTTCTCTCATCGGACTCGGATCTGATAGCGGCGTTGTCTCTTCGTCCGAATCCATTGGAATCGTTCATGTTGGCAAGAGCATTAAGGGCGGTTCAAAAAACAACTCGGGCGTCATCGAGGCGACTAATTCGATTGGTCAAGTTACCATCGAACAGGACCTCAAGGGTGGTCAAGGTGACGGCAGTGGCCGTGTCCATGCTGGCACCGATATGGGTGCCGTTACCGTTACCGGAAACGTGATCGGCGGGACCGGTTCGGATAGTGGACTGATTGAATCCGGAAACGATATGGCAAGCCTCACCATCAACGGAAATTTGCTTGGCAACAATGGCAATCGAAGCGGACTAGTCCACAACGCCGGAAAGAACATGGGAGCCGTTTCGATTGGCGGAAATGTACTTGGTGGAAAAGGGACTGATAGCGGAGCCATCCAAGCGTTCGACAAAATTGCATCGATCAATATCGGTGGATCGATGCACGGCGATGGAACCACCAGCGGAGGCATCTACGCAAATCAAGTTGGCAACATTCACGTAGTCGGTAGTGTCGAGGGCGGGGCAGGTGACAACAGCGGTCAGATCCAGGTTAAAAACGGGACAACTAAACTAACGATTGACGGGGGACTATTCGGTGGAAAAGGGCAATCAAGCGGAGCAGTCCTCGTCAAGGATGCAAGCGCGATCCTGGTCGGTGGAAATGTGGTAGGCGGTTTGGGCAAGACGAGTGGCTATATTGCTGCGACCGGGTCTCTTGGATCGGTCCAAGTATTCGGGAGCCTCATTGGCACTGGTGCGGACTATAGCGGTTCCATTACCTCGCAATCGAACATGGGAGTGGTAGACATCGGGGTCGGAATCAAGGGTGGCAAAGGCTACGCATCGGGTTCGGTCACCTCGAAGGGGAGTCTAGCGGGAATAAAAGTCGGGAACGGTGTGCTCGGTGGTGACGGGAAGTACTCCGGCAGGATTCACTCCGATGGAGCATTGGGAAATGTAAACATCCTTGGAACCGTTGAGGCTGCAGGACTCGGCGTCACTACCGCCGAGATCAGTTCATCGTCGACGATAGGCAATGTTAACATTGGAGGATCACTCATTGGTAATGCGGTTGGCAGCGGTGCAGTGAGTTCCAAACTCTCGATGGGAGATGTACACGTTGGTGGTAGTGTCGTGGGTGGTACGCAGTTCGTTTCAGGAATAATCGAGTCCAATCAGGACATCGGTAAGGTCACGATCGACGGCAATCTCAAGGGTGGCAAAGGTGAACAGAGTGGTCGCGTACATGCATTCGGGAAAATGGGTGAAGTAAAAGTCGCTTCTATCTCCGGAGGAATTGGTCCGAACAGCGGGTCCCTTGAGGTTGGGAAAGATCTCGCAAGCATGACCGTTTTTGGAAGTTTGAATGGCAACTTGGGCTCCAAAAGTGGCTATGCCCACACGGGCGGAAATGTAGGCCCCGTGACGATCTATGGCGGTATGAATGGCGGTGTTGGTAGCCATTCAGGAGCCATCGAGTCGGACGGTTCCGTTGGAGCAGTTTCGGTCGGCGCATCGGTTCAAGGTGGCGCAGGATCGAATAGCGGTCGAATCACTGCGGCTGGCGACATCACCTCGGTTCAAATCGGTGCGGATTTAATCGGCGGCATCGAAGGCTCTGGCATCATTCGTTTGGGTGGAAAGAGCCAAAGCATAAGCATTGGCGGGAGCATTGTGGGCGGTACTGGCCTATTGGCCGGCAGTGTCAATGCGGGTGGCGAAATTACGTCAATGATGGTTGGCAAGGACATTCTTGGAGGGTCAGCCGGTCCCGGGAAAAACCTTGCCCAAACAGGTTACCTTCATGCGAGTCGTATCAGTCAACTGAAAGTGGGCGGCTCCATCGTAGCTGGGGTCAAACAAACCAACGGCTACTTTTACGATAACGGCGCTGTCCGTGTAGATCTCGACATTGCAAACATGCAAGTGAACGGCTCGATAACTGGAAACGAAACCAATCCAGTGATCATATCGGCGGTTGGACAATTGAATCCAGAAGCAAGCGACATCGCGATCGGAACGCTCTCGGTATTCGGCGACGTTACTCGGACCAACATCCTAGCTGGGGTCAATCCGACCGGTGGAACGACGAATGCCGACGCGTCCATCAATGCTGTACTTGTAGGGGGGAACTGGACTGCGTCCAATTTGATTGCTGGTGCAGTCGCTGGCGTCGACGGTAAGTTTGGAACGAGCGATGACCAGAAAGCCTCTGCGGCAGGGGTAGGTATCAAGGATGCACTGGGACTTCAATCCACTATCGGAAACTGGTTTGTTGGTGGCAAGGCAACGGGAACCGTGGGCGGAACAGACCGGTTTGGAGTGGTAGCCCAAAACATCAAGAAAGCTTCGGTAAACTTTATTTCATTGGTGCTTGCGAATGGGCCGAGCAACGATAACGTTTTCGTCGGTACGACTGGAGATTTCGCTTTGCGTGAGATCTAAGCCAACCTGCTTGACACCCTTAAACGACTCCCTCCGGGTTATCACAATTTGTCCGAATCGAGACCCGTCGGATAGGCAAAAACAAGCGTCGACTGTTACAATGTTGCTTCAATTACTCTCGCAGCCATTTTCAATTCAAATCAGAGAAACATGCACATTCAAAATCGAATCTCACCTCTTGCAGCGCTAGCTCTTGTCTCGATTGCCTTGGGTTGCAGCCCGACTGCAAAAAAACCAACAACAACCTCAAACAACATCCCATCCGTGGTTGAATCGTCGAGCAATCAAATCGAGTTGTCAAAAACGGCGGAGATAGAGAGCTCAATAGCATCTTCGAACAACTCACCCATTGCTGACGCACCGTCGATTGCGACGGCACCTGCAACCGTACCCCGCAATACGATTGGAACGAATGCAAAAGACTCCACTTCACCGGTCAACACTGCGGATTCGATTCCAACAATTGAAACAAAACAAGAAGTTGTGCCGAAACAAAAAGTGTTGCAACCAACTGCCGAACAGTTAAACCGCTGGTCGCAAACTGAATATGAACCACTTCAATTGCTGGCTTTTCGCGATTGGAGCAAAACAGGTTTTGTCGAAAAACTGGCTAGTTTGCCTAGCGGTCGTATGTTCGTGTTGGCTGGCACCAAGGTTACGCTTTGGTCCATCGATGGGAACGAGCCAGAGCACGTTTTTCTTGACTTGGCAGCTTCGCAAAAAGCGTTGTCGATCAAATCGTTGGCGGTGGCGCCTAATGGCAAATGGTTTGCGGCAGGTGATTCAGAGGGACACTTAAAAATTTGGAGCGTGGGCGATCGAAAGGAACTGCATTCCAAAAAAGTCTTTTCGACCGGCATCACCCAAATTGCGATTTCGCCCGATGGCCAGGAAATTGCAATGATCAGTTATGACGTGGATGTCGTAATTTATGAATCGAGTACGCTAGAAAAGAAGAATCAATTCAAAATCACTTCGAACGGTTTGAAGAACATTGAATACGTGGCAGACGGCCAACTCGCGGCCGCCGCAGAAACGACAACCGTTTGGAATACTGCCAACGGCAAACAGGAGCAATTACTCTCGCCAGGCAGATATCAATCCTCACTGGCGCGATCCAAAGATGGTAAGTGGTTTGCCTTCGGCGAAAAGGACGACCTCCAGTTATGGGATGTTGCTCAAGCTAAGAAAACGAACAAGCGATTTACCAATATTGCAATGAACGAATTGGTGGATTTTTCGCCGGATGGGAAATCGTTGGTTACCGCCAATGGCTCGAACATTCGACTTTGGGACATCGAAACACAGCGATTGGTACAAGTCATAGACGTCATTGGCTGGCCCATCGTAGGTTTGAGTTGGTTGCCAGAAACGAATGTCATATTGGTGAGCACTGCCAACGGTTGGACTCGCATTTGGGGGACGATTAAGTCGGGAGAGCCACTTGGGCTACGTCCCATGCACGCAGCGACGGCGTTGCCCGATCGTTCAGCCAAAGAGCCGGCTACCACCGAACAATGGTTGCAAGCGATCGACTTAAGAACGTTTCCGCGGCTCACTGGCGACAAGCCGATGATCGCAGAGAGTACTCGCCTGATGGTTTCGGCTCATGAATCGCTGGACCAAGCGAAACAGTTTTACGACTATTACTTAAAACGGGCCGGATGGAGTGAATCCGCATCGCCGTCGGCCGCTTTGGCCCCAGGCAGCGTCGAATACATCAAGGGTGGATTCATGCTTACGGCATCCTTTGCTAGCGAGGGGGAGAACAAAACGAATGTCGGTTTACATAACATCGGCAATTACGATCTGAGATGGTTGCCGAAATTCGATGCTGCCCCCATCAAAGAAGGTTACTCAAGTGCAAACATGGTCATGTACGAAACGAAAGTCGACTTGCTGCAAATCGAAACGACGTTGCTCAAAAAGCTACACGATGCGGGTTGGACCCCTTATTCGAGGCTTCACTCAAGTCACAACGAAGAAGTCGATGTTCGGGATATGGAATTCTTGCGAAACGGGACGGTACTTCGAGTTTCCATTCGCAGGTTTCCAGCCGATCCAACGAGCTTCCATATTCAACAGTCCGTCTCCCCGATCAATCATGCCTTGCCAATTCCAAAGGACTGTGGCTTCATCGAATTCGATGGCCACGTACAGCCGTCTCTAGTGGCGACGACGTCCATGACAGTCGAGCAAGCAGCGGAATTTTACGACAAGTCCATGAAGGCTGAAGGTTGGCTCGTCCATGAAAGCAGGCGAACTGACAAGCCGGAGCAGCTATGGCTAACCTTTCGTCGCGGCCAACAAGACGTCTTAATGGGCTTGGTCAAGCAAGAGGGTGGCAAAACGTTAATACGAGTTGGCGATCGATTGGAAAATGCGTCGTGGCAATTGGAAAAGCCAAAACCGGTTGCCGACACGAAGTTTGTCGGCGCGAGTATGGAAGCTGCCGATTTCCCAATCTTAAACGAAACCAAATCGGCAACGTATGATTCGGTTGGGAAGAGCATTGAAGTGCAAATGGATGGGACATCGATGACAGAGGTGGCCGATCGATATAGCCAGGCGTTTCAGGGGCTGGGTTGGACGAGTAAGGGTTCCGGCATTCGCTCAGACGAGTACACGTTATTGACATTCTCGAAGGAAAAAGTTGAGATTGCACTACGAGCAAGAACGACGGCTGGAAAGATCGTGGTCAACATCCAAGGGGACGGACTGATTTGGACGAAGCCACTGCCGGGAGGCAAAAAAATCGTTTCCTACGAAGCTTGGTTGCGTCAAAACATGCATCCCGCGAGTTTGGATTTGCTAGATGCGTACAAAGTCGAGATGCAATCGATTGCGGCACAACCGTGACCAGCATATTGCCTAGCGCGTCGCCCTGGAAGAATTCAACGCACCCGATTCGGACCGCCATTTTTCGTCTCGCAACTTTCTGTCAGTCGAACATGCCGAAGAGTGTGGAATGCAGGCGAAGCGTATGCTAAGAAAATATTGCCGTCACGCTTGACGTGCAGCGGCGTTGGCGATACGATGGTGACCCCTCGTGGATGGGAACTTTGCGGTTCCTGAAGCGGGGGAAATTGATCTTTGACAATATGGTTGGATTGGTAGATGGCATCTTAATGTTCATCAGCTCGAAGTTGTCTAGGCGGTTTTGCTGTTTAGGCAGTTTTGGGAGTGGATGGACAATGCAATTTAGTTTGAAACCGGTTCTGTGATATCCGCTGGTTTATTTGCGTTTTGGCTTTTAGGAGTCACGGTGCGAGTAGATTGGCAAGGGATCAAAAACTGT